>NZ_JBVHRI010000001.1:32819-321451 GCF_055566975.1 Streptomyces sp. NPDC027189 | reverse complement strand
CGTCGGCGGCCTCGGCGGTGTCCACGGCAGCGGCGGCCTTGGCGCGCGTACGGCGCGGCTTGGCCTCCGCCTCGGCCGCGGCCTCCGACGCGGCCTCGACCGTGTCGACAACGGCCTCCGCGGCCTTGCGAGTACGGCGACGCACCGCCTTGGCCGGAGCCTCGGCGACATCCGCGGCGACGGTCTCGACCGCGACGGGCGCGGCCGTATCCGCGGTCTCTATGGCTTCCACGGACTGCACCGTCTCGACCGGCTCCGCCGTCTTGCGGGTCCGGCGACGGCGCGGCTTGGCCGTCTCGTCGACCACACCCTCGGCCGTCGCCACGGCGGCGTCCGCGGCCTCGTCCACCGAGGTCACCGACGCGACCGCTTCCGACGCCGCCCCGGCGCGCGTACGGCGACGACGCCGCGGCGTACGGGGCTCGACGGCCTCGTTGGTCTCGGCGGAGACGGACTCGGTCGTTGTCTCAGGAGCCGGAGACGCGGACGTCTCCTCCAGCGGCGCACCGTTGCGCGTACGACGGCGACGACGCGGCGCACGCGCCGCGCGCTCGCGCTCGGCGGACGGCGCCGAGGAGCGGTCACCACGATCGCTGCGATCCCCGCGGCCACCGCGACCGCGCGGGCCACGCCCACCGGTCTCGCCGAGGTCCTCGACCTCCTCGGCCGCGAGCCCGGCGCGGGTGCGCTCGGAACGCGGCAGGACACCCTTGGTGCCGGCCGGGATGCCCAGCTCCTCGAAGAGGTGCGGGGACGTGGAGTACGTCTCCGGCGGGTCGCTGAAGCCCAGGTCCAGCGCCTTGTTGATCAGCTGCCAGCGCGGGATGTCGTCCCAGTCGACGAGCGTGATCGCCGTACCGGACGCGCCCGCGCGGCCCGTACGGCCGATGCGGTGCAGGTACGTCTTCTCGTCCTCGGGGGACTGGTAGTTGATGACGTGCGTGACGCCCTCGACGTCGATGCCGCGCGCGGCGACGTCGGTGCAGACAAGGACGTCGACCTTGCCGTTGCGGAAGGCGCGCAGCGCCTGCTCGCGGGCGCCCTGGCCGAGGTCGCCGTGGACCGCGCCGGAGGCGAAGCCGCGCTGCTGCAGCTGGTCGGCGAGGTCCGCCGCCGTCCGCTTGGTGCGGCAGAAGACCATCGCGAGACCGCGGCCGTCGGCCTGCAGTATGCGCGCGACCAGCTCGGGCTTGTCCATGTTGTGCGCGCGGTACACGAACTGCGCCGTGTTGCGGACCGTCGCGCCCTCGTCGTCCGGCGCGGTGGCCCGGATGTGCGTGGGCTGCGACATGTAGCGGCGCGCGAGACCGATGACCGCGCCCGGCATGGTCGCCGAGAACAGCATCGTCTGACGGCGGGTCGGCAGCATGTTCATGATCTTCTCGACGTCGGGCAGGAAGCCCAGGTCGAGCATCTCGTCGGCCTCGTCGAGGACGAGCGCCTTGATGTGCTTGAGGTTGAGCTTCTTCTGGCCCGCGAGGTCCAGCAGTCGCCCGGGGGTGCCGACGATGACGTCGACGCCCTTCTTGAGGGCCTCGACCTGCGGCTCGTACGCCCGGCCGCCGTAAATGGCGAGAACGCGTACGTTGCGGACCTTGCCCGCGGTCAGCAGGTCGTTGGTGACCTGGGTGCACAGCTCGCGCGTCGGGACGACGACGAGGGCCTGTGGGGCGTCGGTGAGCTGCTCGGGCTTGGCCCGGCCCGCCTCGACGTCCGCGGGGACGGTGACGCGCTCCAGGAGCGGAAGGCCGAAGCCCAGCGTCTTGCCGGTGCCGGTCTTGGCCTGTCCGATGACGTCGGTGCCGGACAGGGCAACGGGGAGCGTCATCTCTTGGATGGGGAAGGGGCTGATGATGCCGACGGCCTCAAGGGCCTCGGCTGTCTCGGGAAGGATCCCGAGCTCTCGGAAAGTCGTAGTCAGGGTGCTGCCTCTTCTGTGTACGCGGTGCGAGGCGAGCGCGGGGGTCGTGTCGGGACCGTGCCGGGGACGTCGGCCGCTTGTCGGGCGGGCCGAGTGGCATGGGACCACTGCCGACGCTCGAGCGCTCGTACCGCTGAGGGTCCCTCCGTATCGTCAGTACGCACTGTGCCGTACGGACGAGGAGGGCTGTCAGGTCGGAGCCGATCGGGCCACCGACCGGGCATCCTCATTCGTGCGGCCCGTCGAATACTCGCCGGGCGCATTACCACCATACCCTGGAATCGCGCACATGCGATGGCCGATTTGGTCACGTACTCGTCGTCACACTGATTGACCAGGGACTTCCCTGCCGCGGTGAGCGGGCTATTGTGCGCTTCATGACGACGCCTGACAACGCCGCTGACACACCTGCCGAGGCCGCCGACGACACCGCTCCCGCGGCCACCGGAGTCGCCGCCCAGGACTGGGACACGGCCTCCGCCGACCCTCAGTACCGCGCCGCGGTCGTGGACCTGCTCGGAGCGCTCGCGTACGGCGAGCTCGCGGCGTTCGAGCGGCTCGCCGAGGACGCCAAGCTGGCACCGACGCTGAGCGACAAGGCGGAGCTGGCGAAGATGGCGTCGGCCGAGTTCCACCACTTCGAGCAGCTCAGGGACCGGCTCGCGGCGATCGGCGCGGAGCCGACGCAGGCGATGGAGCCGTTCGTCGCCGCGCTGGACGGCTTCCACAAGCAGACGGCGCCCTCGGACTGGCTGGAGGGCCTCGTCAAGGCGTATGTCGGCGACTCGATCGCCAGCGACTTCTACCGTGAGGTCGCGGCGCGGCTCGACTCCGACACGCGCGGGCTCGTCCTCGCCGTCCTCGACGACACCGGGCACGCCGGCTTCGCCATCGAGAAGGTGCGCGCCGCGATCGAAGCGGACCCGCGTGTGGGTGGCCGGCTCGCGCTGTGGGCGCGCCGTCTGATGGGCGAGGCCCTGTCCCAGTCGCAGCGCGTGGTCGCCGACCGTGACGCCCTGTCGACCATGCTCGTGGGCGGCGTCGCGGACGGTTTCGACCTCGCGGAGGTCGGCCGGATGTTCTCGCGGATCACCGAGGCGCACACGAAGCGGATGGCCGCGCTGGGGCTGGCGGCCTAAGCGGGCGGCTTGGGGCCCTTGGGAGCCTTACGGAACGGGTTACGCGGTCGCCGAGCGGCGGCGAAAGCGTTCCTCCGGACGGAGCAGCAGGGAGAGCAGGGCCGCGGAGACCGCCACCGCGCCGAGCAGGATCACCAGGAAGTGGCCGGTGCCCAGCGCGGTGTGCGTCAGGAAGGCACCGAACAGGGCTCCGGCCACTCCGGTCGACAGGACCAGGCTGCGGGCCGGCAGCCGATGCGGCAGCCGGTACGCAGCGGCCCACGCCAGCGCGAGACCGAGCATCGCGGAGCCGAGCGCTTCCAAGAACATGGTGGGGGTCCCTCCCGCACGGCCGGTGCAAATCGGTCGTAGCCGGTCTTACCCCTGACGTGCGGAATGCAATCCTCCCCTGTGGCCCATCTGTACTCCATCTGTGCGAGCGAAGGGGCCCTCCGCGGGCGAGGGGCCGACCCGCTGTGCAGGCGAGGGGCCGAGTCGCTGTGCGGGCGACGGGCCGACTCGATGTGCGGGCGACGGGCCGACTCGATGTGCGAGTGAAGGGACCGCCCGCGCCATGCATGCGAAGGGGCCCGGTGGCTGTGCCACCGGGCCCCGCACGCTTCTGTTGTCGCTCGCTCGAACTACAGCGCGCTGAATCCCACCTTGCGCTGCGTGGGCTCGCCGAGCTCCACATACGCCAGGCGGTCGGCCGGAACCAGGACCTTGCGGCCGTGGTCGTCCACGAGGCTCAGCAGCTGCGACTTGCCGGACAGCGCCTCGGACACCGCGCGCTCGACCTCTTCCGGGGTCTGACCGCTCTCCAGAACGATCTCGCGGGGCGCGTGCTGCACGCCGATCTTGACCTCCACGGCTTTGTCCCTCCGACGGTCAGTGATGTGCGCGTGTGTCCGCGCCGTACGCAGCACACATTAGCCCGGTGAGGGGACGTACACGCTCCGCCCAAGAACGCCAGGAGCGAACAGTGGACGGGAACAAAATGGCGGTCAGTGGTGATCCGTGCCGTGCAGCGGGAAACCGGCGATGCCCCGCCAGGCCAGCGAGGTCAGCAGCTGGACCGCCTGGTCGCGCGGGACGCTGCGGTCGCTGTGCAGCCAGGAGCGGGCCACCACCTGGGCGAGGCCGCCGAGACCGGAGGCGAGGAGCATCGACTCGGCGCGCGACAGACCCGTGTCCTCCGCGATGACCTCGCAGATCGCCTCCGCACACTCGTGCGTCACCTTGTCGACGCGCTCGCGGACCGCGGGCTCGTTGGTCAGGTCCGACTCGAAGACCAGCCGGAAGGCGCCGCCGTCGTCCTCGACGTACGCGAAGTAGGCGTCCATCGTCGCGCGGACGCGCAGCTTGTTGTCCGTGGTGGACGCGAGCGCGGTCCGAACCGCCTGGAGCAGCGACTCGCAGTGCTGGTCCAGCAGGGCGAGGTACAGATCGAGCTTGCCCGGGAAGTGCTGGTAGAGGACCGGCTTGCTGACGCCCGCGCGCTCGGCGATATCGTCCATGGCGGCCGAGTGGTACCCCTGCGCAACGAAAACTTCCTGGGCGGCGCCGAGGAGCTGGTTGCGTCGGGCACGGCGCGGCAGGCGAGTGCCCCGCGGGCGTGCCGCCTCTGTCTGCTCGATGGCTGTCACGCCGCCTCCCAAAATTGTCCACATGCGGTGTGCGCCGCGCGGCCATCGTACTTTTCGGTAACCGTGGTGTGCGCGGTGCGAGCGCAGAATTTCACGGACCGGACGCGGGCGATAGTGGCGCAAAGCCTGCGGAACGGGGTGAGATCGGCGCTACATCGCCCCGACTGCCCTGGTCAGCGGCGTCCCGTCGCGGGCGGTCGCCCTTGTTGATCAACGGTATGGATCAACGGTATGCGTTCCCGTCGATCACCGGTAGTCGTCCTCGTTGAGCTGTACGACCCTTGCCTGCTCGGCGAGGTCCGCCTCATTGGCGTTCAGGGAGTCGCCGGGGGGCTGCTGGTCGACGTCCTCGACGGGGTCCAGTTCGGTGACATGCTCGGCGGCGGCGGCTTCCGGAGCCTCCGCGTCGAGAATTTCCCGGAACTGGTCGTTGAAGGTCTCGGGGTCTGTCGGGTCGACTGTCATGGTTCCTCTTCCCGAGCGGGGCGAGTGCGCTCCTGTATGCGTACGAGTGCCCTCGTCTGAAGCCTAGGAGACACCCGATCGGGGCGCTATGCCATCCGCTCGCGATCTGTGACGGCGAACACATGAGCCTCTGCGTGATCGTCTCGTAACATTGCCGCATGTCTTCGACCGAACTGCCGCCCGTGCTGGCCACCACTGTCACACCGAGGGTCGGTGCGGTCAGGGTCGCGGCGGGCGAGCGGCTGCGATCGGTGGGGCTGCCGGGTATCACGCTGACGATCCGGTCGAGACCGCCGGAGCGGGTGGGACTGCCGCCCGCGTTGTACGTGCACGGCCTCGGCGGTTCCTCGCAGAACTGGTCGGGGCTGATGCCGCTGCTCGACGGGATCGTGGACAGCGAGGCCGTGGACCTGCCCGGCTTCGGGGACTCGCCGCCGCCGGACGACGGGAACTACTCGGTCACGGGTCACGCGCGCGCGGTCATCCGCTATCTCGACGCGGCCGGGCGCGGGCCCGTGCACCTCTTCGGGAACTCGCTCGGCGGGGCCGTCACGACGCGCGTCGCGGCCGTACGCCCCGACCTCGTCCGTACGCTCACGCTGATCTCGCCCGCGCTCCCGGAGATCCGGGCGCAGCGCACCGCCTGGCCGACCGCGCTGCTCGCGGTGCCCGGCGTGGCGCGGCTGTTCACCAGGCTCACCAAGGAGTGGAGCGCCGAGCAGCGCGTACGCGGGGTCATGGCGCTCTGTTACGGGGATCCCAGCATCGTGACGCCCGAGGCGTTCCGTGAGGCGGTCGAGGAGTTGGAGCGGCGGCTCGCCCTCCCGTACTTCTGGGACGCCATGACGCGCTCGTCGCGCGGGCTGGTGAACGCGTACACGCTGGGCGGCCAGCACGGGCTGTGGCGCCAGGCCGAGCGCGTGCTCGCGCCGGCGCTGCTCATCTACGGCGGTCGCGACCAGCTCGTCGGCTACCGCATGGCCCAGCGGGCGGCCCGCGCCTTCCGTGACTCCCGGCTGCTGTCGCTGCCGGAGGCGGGACACGTCGCGATGATGGAGTACCCCGAGACGGTAGCCACAGCCTTCCGTGAACTCCTAGCGGACACAGGCGAGTTGGCCGCTACGTCCGCTGCGGGCGCGAGGAGCTGAGGCGGGACGTGGGACGTCACAGCCGTCGGGGGCGGGCAGGCAAGACCGATACCTCCGAGATACCCGCGGTTCCGGCGCAGGACGCGGCAAGGGCCCCGGCGCCGGGACCCGCCCCCTCTCGTCGTACGGCGACTCCGCCTCCGGGCGCGCCGGGTCCGCGGCCCCCGCTGGACGGGACGCCCGCGCGTGGCGTCCCGCGTCTCGCGGACGGAACTCCGGCACAGGGCGTGCCTCGCTTCCCGGACGGGACGCCCGCGCACGGCGTGCCCCGCTTCCAGGACGGCACTCCGGCACACGGCGTGCCTCGTCTTTCCGACGGGACGCCCGCGCACGGTTCCCCGATCATGGCCGACGGGACCCCCGCGCGCGGGGTGCCGCGTCTTCCTGACGGGACTCCGGCGCACGGTGTGCCGCGCCTTCCCGACGGAACCCCGGCGCACGGCGTCCCGCGTTTCCCCGACGGAACCCCCGCCCACGGCGTCCCCCGAGTGCGTAGCGGTCACCCCGAGCAGCGTGAACCGGGCGGTGGCTGGGGCGAGTTCAGCGGCGGTGCGCCGCGCGGCGGGCCGCAGACCGCGTCGCCGGGGGCGCCGCAAGGCGCTCCGTACGGCGTGCCGTCCGGCCGTCCCGGGCCCCGGATCCCCCGTCAGCGCCAGGAGTCCGGGCAGGGCCCCCGGCAGTCCTACGTCGACGCCTTCGACCTCGACGCGGACGAGGACGTCGACGTCTTCGCGCCCCGCGACGCGGCGGCGCACCGCACCGACCCGTACGGCTCCGTCACGGACGGGGACACGGAGGCCGACGAGAAGCCGCTGCCCGAGGTCGAGGAGCCGCCGAAGGGCAAGGCGGTCAAGGGGCGGGCGTTCACCGGGATCGCCGCGGCCGCCGTCACCACCGTGCTGGCCGTCGTCGTGGCCGGGCAGGTCGCCACCGGGCGGCAGGACGCCGACGCGAGCGCGCGGTCCGCCGGCGGCAACGGCCGCGAGACCCACGACTCCGCCTCGCGCGGGGACGACCGGCCGACCCAGTCGGGGACACCGAGCGCGACGACACTGACGTACGACCAGAAGATGGCCAAGAGGTACGCGCTCGGCGCGACGCTCATGGGCTCGGGGAAGTTCGCCGCGGTCCTCGGCTTCGACAAGGCGCCGGGCAAGGGCCGCAAGTACACCTATCGCGTCGATGTGGAGCAGGGCCTCGGCCTGGACGGCGACCTCTTCGCGCAGGCCGTGCAGAAGACCCTGAACGACGACCGGAGTTGGGCACACAACGGCGGCCGAACCTTTGAGCGGATCTCTTCCGGTAAGCCCGACTTCGTGATCACGCTGGCGAGCCCGGGCACCACCGCCAAGTGGTGCGCCAAGTCGGGGCTCGACACGACGGAGGACAACGTGTCGTGCGACTCGGCGTCGACCGACCGAGTCATGATCAACGCGTACCGCTGGGCCCAGGGCTCCAAGACCTACGGTGACCAAATTCACGCGTACCGGCAGATGCTGATCAACCACGAGGTCGGCCACCGCCTCGGATACGGCCACGTCACCTGCGACAAGGACGGCGAACTGGCCCCCGTCATGCAGCAGCAGACCAAGTTCCTCGACCACGACGGGATCCACTGCAGGGCCAACCCCTGGCCCTATCCGGGGAGTTGACAGGCGCCCCACAGGTCACGTTGACATGCGGCGAAAGTTCGTTCATATTTCTCCGCATGTCGCCTCGTCACGTCTCCGCCCGCGCCGCCATTGAGCTGGCGCTGATCGGCGTGACCCCGCTCTGCGTGGCCGACATTCACTGTCGCTGACGCCCGCCCCTGGCGAGTGCGTCGCTTTCTCCCGTGTTGTCCGTGTGCCCCGTAGTGGCGCACGGGTCTCTTCCGGTCCGGTCAATCCTGGTCTCTCTCGGTCGGATGTCGACGCCTGACGCCTTGGGCGAGCTCTGCGCTCTTCCGTCTCACTCTGCGTCAATCCGTCTCACCATCCGAGAGGTCGTCTTCCGATGCGTCATCCGTCCGTCATAGCGCGCCGCGTGGCCGCGGCATCCGTCAGCCTGGTCGTGGCAGCGGGCGCCGCCGCCTGCGGGCCGAAGGACAACGATGCCAAGAGCTCCGGTGGCGACGCCAAGCCGCAGAAGGGCGGCACGCTCACCGTCCTGAACGCGAACCCGCAGGAGGACTTCGATCCGGCGCGGCTCTACACCTCCGGCGGCGGCAACGTCCCCTCCCTCGTCTTCCGCACGCTCACCACGCGCAACCGTGAGAGCGGTGCCGCCGGCGCCAAGGTCGTTTCCGACCTCGCCACGGACACCGGCCGCCCGAGCAAGAACGCGACCGTGTGGACGTACACCCTGAAGAAGGGCCTCAAGTACGAGGACGGCACGCCGATCACCTCCGCCGACATCAAGTACGGAATCGAGCGCTCCTTCGCCGCCGAACTCTCCGGTGGTGCCCCCTACTTGAGGGACTGGCTGATCGGCGGCGCCGACTACCAGGGCCCGTACAAGGACAAGAAGGGCCTCGACTCGATCGAGACGCCGGACGACCTGACCATCGTCTTCCGCCTCAACAAGCCCGAGGGCGAGTTTCCGTACCTGGCCACGCAGACGCAGTTCGCGCCCGTGCTGAAGGCCAAGGACAACGGCACCAAGTACGAGGAGCACCCGATCTCGTCGGGTCCCTACAAGATCGTCAAGAACGAGAACGACGGCGAGCGGCTGACCCTGGAGCGCAACACGTACTGGTCCGCGTCGACCGACGCCGAGCGCAAGGCTTACCCGGACAAGATCGACGTACGGTCGGGTCTGGACTCGTCCGTGATCAACCAGCGGCTGTCCGCGTCCCAGGGAGCGGACGCCACCGCTGTCACGACGGACACCAACCTCGGCCCGGCCGAGCTCGCCAAGGTGACGGGTGACAAGGATCTTGCTTCGCGCGTCGGTACCGGACACTTCGGCTACACCAACTACATCGCCTTCAACCCGAAGGTGAAGCCGTTCAACAACCCCAAGGTGCGCCAGGCGATCTCGTACGCCATCGACCGTACGTCGGTGATCAACGCGGCGGGCGGCTCGTCGCTCGCCGAGCCCGCGACGACGTATCTGCCGAACCAGAAGTCCTTCGGCTACACGCCGTACGACCTCTTCCCGGCGGGCAAGTCCGGCAACCCGGCCAAGGCCAAGGAGCTGCTGGAGGAGGCCGGTTACAAGAACGGGCTCACCATCACGCTCACGCACTCCAACGACAAGGACTTCGAGACCAGCCCGGAGATCGCGACCGCCATCCAGGACGCCCTGAAGCAGGCCGGGATCACCGTCAAGCTCCAGGGGCTGGAGATCAACGACTACAAGGACAAGATCCACAGCGTCAAGACCGAGCCGGGCTTCTTCCTCGCCCACTGGGGTGCCGACTGGCCCTCGGGCGGCCCCTTCCTGGCCCCGATCTTCGACGGCCGGCAGATCGTCAAGGACGGTGCCAACTTCAACACCGGCTTCCTCAATGACAAGTGGGTCAATGACGAGATTGACGCGATCAACAAGTTGACGAATCTTGACGAGGCTGCCAAGCGCTGGGGCGCACTGGACAAGAAGGTCGGCGAGCAGGCCCTGACCGTGCCGCTGTTCCACCCCGTCTACAAGCGGCTGTACGGAAGCGCCGTCAAGAACATCGTGATCAGCGACTGGACCGGCGTTCTGGACATCTCCCAGGTCGCGGTGAAGTAGCACCGTGAGCGAGGCACTTGTCGCCTCTCCGGCCCCCGGGACGGACACGTCCGTTCCGGGGGCCTCGGGGGCTCGTCAGTTCTGGCGGCGGCTGCGAGCGCAGCGCGCCGCCCTCGTCGCGGCGGGCATCGTCGCGCTGCTCGTCCTGGTCGCGCTCGCCGCGCCGCTGCTCACGGCGATCGAGGGCCAGGACCCGACCACGTACCACCCTTCGTTGATCGACTCGGCGCGTGGCGGCGTGCCCGTCGGATCGCTCGGCGGCATCAGCGGCGACCACTGGCTCGGCGTCGAACCGCAGACCGGGCGCGATCTGTTCGCACGGCTCGTCCACGGCGCCCGGGTCTCCCTGGGTGTCGCACTGGCGGCCACGCTGGTACAGGTCTTCATCGGCGTCGTGGTGGGCGTCGCGGCCGCGCTCGGGAACCGATGGGTTGATCAACTGTTGAGCCGTGCCACCGACATCATCGTCGCGATGCCGCTGATGATCATGTCGCTGGCGCTGCTGGCCATCGTGCCCAGCAGTTTCCCGCGGCCCGTGCTGGTCGCACTCGTCATCGGCCTGATCGCCTGGGGCAACATCGCCAAGATCGTGCGCGCCCAGACACTCACCCTCAAGGAGCTCGACTACGTCTCCGCCGCCCGGCTCAGCGGCTGGGGCGCCTGGCGGATCGCCCGCCGTGAGCTGCTGCCCGGCCTTGCCGCGCCGGTCATCACCTACTCCGCCCTCCTCGTGCCGCAGAACATCAGCGTCGAGGCCGCCCTGTCGTTCCTCGGGGTCGGTGTGAAACCGCCGACGCCGTCGTGGGGGCAGATGCTCACCGCCGCCGACGTCTGGTACCAGGCGGCGCCGCAGTACCTGCTGCTGCCCGCCGGCGCGCTGTTCGTCACCGTCCTCGCCTTGACCGTTCTCGGCGACGGCGTGCGCACCGCACTCGACCCACGCGCGGCCTCGCGCCTGCGCGTCGGTACGGGGCGCAGGCGCGAGGCCAAGGCGGACGCGGGGGCGAGCGCGGGCGCCACGACGGCGGACGCGGGCGCTGGAACGGCTCGCGCGAGCTACGGGACGGCGGACACGAGTGCGACGAAGGAGGTCAAGGCGTGAACGGCTTCGGCGGCTTCGTGCTGCGCCGCGCCATCGGCACCGTAGTCACCCTGTTCGCCATCTCGTTGATCATCTACCTGGTCTTCTACGCCACGCCCGGCAACGTCGCCCAGATCACCTGCGGCCCGCGCTGCTCGCCCGTCCAAGTCCACCAGGTCGCCGAGCAACTGCATCTCGACGACCCGCTGTACGTGCGCTACGGGCACTTCCTTCAGGGCATCGTCGCCGGCCAGGACTACTCGACGGGTACGTCGGTGCAGCACTGCTCGGCGCCCTGTCTCGGCCTGTCGTACCAGACCGACCAGCAGGTCACGCAGCTGATCCTGACGAAGCTGCCGGTCAGCCTGTCGCTGGTGTTCGGCGCGATGGTGCTGTGGCTGGTCCTCGGTGTCGGCACCGGCGTGCTCTCCGCGTGGCGGCGCGGCCGGCTGAGCGAGCGTGTGCTGACCGGCATCACGCTCGCGGGCGTGGCCACTCCCGTCTTCGTGATCGGCCTGGTGCTGATGATCGTCGTCTGTGGCCAGCTGCAGCTGCTGCCCTTCCCGCAGTACGTCGACTTCACCGACGACCCCGAGCAGTGGGCGTGGAACCTGCTGCTGCCGTGGTTCTCGCTCGCTCTCGTCGAGGCCGCCGCGTTCGCCCGGCTGACCAGGGCGTCGATGCTGGAGACGCTCGCCGAGGACCACATCAGGACCTTCCGCGCGTATGGCGTCGGCGAGCGGTCGATCATCGGGCGGCACGCGCTGCGCGGCGCGTTCGCGCCGGTCATCGCGCTGAACGCCAACAACGTCGGCTCGGCGGTCGGCGGCGCGGTGCTCACCGAGACGCTCTTCGGACTGCCCGGCATCGGACAGGAGCTGGTGCACGCGGTGAACGTCGTCGACCTGCCGGTGGTCGTCGGCATGGTCCTGGTCATCGGCTTCTTCGTGGTTCTCGCCAACGCTGTCGCGGACGTGCTGTACGCGGTGGCCGACCGACGGGTGGTGCTCGCATGAGCCTGGTGGAAGTCACCGACCTGACGGTCGGATTCGGGTCGCTGCGCGCCGTCGACGGGCTCTCCTTCCGGCTGGAGAAGGGCGCCGCACTCGGCCTGGTCGGCGAGTCCGGCTCGGGCAAGTCGACGGTCGCGTCCGCCCTGCTGGGGCTGCACCGGGGGACGGGTGCCGTCGTCGGCGGCGCGGTGCACGTGGCCGGCAGCGACGTACAGCGGGCGTCCGACGACGAACTGCGACGGTTGCGCGGCGGGAAGGCCGCCATGGTCTTCCAGGACCCGCTGTCGTCCCTCGACCCGTACTACGCGGTCGGCGACCAGATCGCCGAGGTGTACCGGGTGCATGTGAGGGCGTCCCGGCGAGCGGCACGCGCGCGTGCCGTCGAGGTGCTCGATCGCGTCGGCATCCCGGACGCGGCTCGCCGCGCCCGCTCGCGCCCGCACGAGTTCAGTGGCGGCATGCGCCAACGCGCCCTCATCGCCATGGCCTTGGCCTGCGAACCCGACCTGCTGATCGCCGACGAGCCGACCACCGCCCTCGACGTGACCGTCCAGGCCCAGATCCTCGACCTCCTGCACACCTTGCGGGAGGAGACCGGGATGGGCCTGCTGCTGGTCACGCACGACGTCGGGGTCGCCGCCGAGAGCGTGGACGAGATCCTCGTCATGCGTCACGGCCGCGCGGTCGAACACGGGTCGGTCGCGACGGTTCTCGGGGCGCCCCGGGAGACGTACACGCAGGAGCTGCTGGGCGCGGTGCCGCGGGTGGACGCGCCGCGTGAGTCGGACGGTGGCGTGTCGGACGAGGTCGTCCTCGAAGCGGTGGACCTGCGCCGCGAATTCGGGCGCGGGAAGCGGCAGTTCGCTGCGGTCGACGATGTGTCGCTCGCGATCCACCGGGGCGAGACCCTCGGCATCGTCGGTGAGAGCGGCAGCGGGAAGACGACGCTGGGCCGGATGCTCGTGGGGCTCCTGGAGCCCACGACCGGCGCGGTCCGCTACGAGGGGCGCGCACAGTCCGGCGTAAGCCCCTCCGTGCAGATGGTCTTCCAGGACCCGGTCTCCTCGCTCAACCCCCGGCGCAGCGTGGGCGAGTCCATCGCCGACCCGCTGCGGGCGCGCGGCGAACGGGACGAGGGGCGCATCCGGGGGCGGGTACGGGAACTCCTTGAACGCGTGGGTCTCGAAGCGGCGCACTACGACCGCTATCCGCACGAGTTCAGCGGCGGACAGCGTCAGCGCGTCGGCATCGCGCGGGCGCTCGCCGCCGAACCGCGCGTCATCGTGTGCGACGAGCCGGTCTCCGCGCTCGACGTCACCACTCAGGCCCAAGTGGTCGCCCTGCTCGGCGAGTTGCAGCGGGAACTGGGGCTGGCGCTGGTGTTCGTGGCGCACGATCTCGCGGTCGTACGCCAGGTCAGCGACCGGGTGGCGGTGATGCGGCGCGGGCGAATCGTCGAGTACGGGCCCGCCGACGAGGTGTACGAATCCCCGCGAGACCCCTACACCAAGCAGCTGCTGGCCGCCGTGCCGGCGCTCGACCCGGAGGCCGCGGCACGGCGCCGCACGGCCCGAAGGGAGCTGGCCGTGGCGTGAGCGGCCCGACGGCGCGAGTGCGACTGACGCTGTGAGCGGGCCGGGCGGTGTGAGGGGGACCGCTAGGGGTTGAACCTAACGAAACGTAACTGCTTGATCCCCTAGCGCGACGGAACGCGGCCCGCACGGGAAAGTTACGACCGTTCACCCCTTTTGGTGGCGCGATGGACAACCGTCCGTCGCGCCACCGTCATGTCCGCATACCTTCGTCCCGCTGCGAGCCGCCGGGTCAACGGCGGCTCCCCATACGGGAGATCGGGGGTGTACTCGTGCGCATCGGACTGCTTACGGAGGGTGGCTATCCGTATGTGAGCGGTGACGCCAGACTCTGGTGCGACCGGCTCGTGCGCGGGCTCGGGCAGCATGAGTTCGACATCTACGCGCTCAGCCGCAGCGAGCGGCAGGAGGACGAGGGCTGGATCCAGCTGCCGCCCCAGGTCAGCAGGGTGCGAACGGCACCGCTGTGGACCGCCGAGGACGACGGGGTGGTGTACGGGCGGCGGGCGCGCCGGCGGTTCGCGGACGCGTACGGGGAACTGGCCGCGGCGATGTGCGAGGGGCCGGGGACTCCCGATGCCGACGTGAGGGCACCCGGCGGACCGGGGGTCTCCGGTCGTGCGGGGGCTCTCGGCGGCTCGGCGGCATCTCGCGGTGTTGAGGCGGACCGTTTCGTCAGTGCGCTGTACGGGCTCGCCGAACTCGCCCGGGACGAGGGCGGCCTGGTCGGAGCGCTGCGCTCCGAGGGCGCCGTGCGCGCGTTGGAGCGCGCCTGTCGCGCGCCCGGCGCACTGCGCGCCGCCCGCACCGCGCGTGTACCCGATCTGCTCGCCGTCGCCGCCCATGTCGAACGCGCGCTGCGCCCCCTCTCACTGGACTGGTACGAGGACGACGGGCTCGACTCGGTCGACCTGTGCCACGCCGCGGCCGGCGGCGCGGCGGCGCTGCCCGGCCTCCTCGCACGGCACTTCTCCGGCGTTCCACTGCTGGTCACGGAGTACGGGGTGCAGTTACGGGCGCACTACCTGGCCCCCGCCACTGTTGGGGAGGTCCCCGCCGTACGGGCGCTGCTCGCCGCGTTCCACGGCAGGCTCGCCGCCGAGGTCTACCGCGCGGCCGCGCTCATCACGCCCGGCAACACGCACGCCCGCCGCTGGCAGGAGCGCTGCGGCGCCGACCGCGCCAAGCTGCGCACCGTCTATCCCGGCATGGAGGCGTCCCGCTTCGCGGAGGTGGGGGAGAGCGCGGAGGGCAGCAGGTGCGCGGACCCGGACACGCTGGTGTGGGTCGGCCGCATCGAACCGGCCAAGGACCTGATCTCGCTGCTGCACTCGTTCGCGGAGATCCGCAAGGAGGAACCGAAGACCCGGCTGCGGATCGTCGGCGCGCCCGCCGACGGGCCGGAGGGCGCGACCTATCTGGCCCACTGCAAGGCGCTGGCCGCGCAACTCTTCCCCGACGAGGCGGAGGGCGTGCACGCGGTCGGTGACAACCCGGTGTCCTTCGAGGAGATCGGCGGTCCGGAGGTCCCGAGCCTCGCGGAGGCGTACGCCTCCGGATCGGTGATCGTCCTGTCCAGCGTCGTCGAGGGCTTCCCGATCAGCCTTGTCGAGGCCATGTTCTGCGGCCGCGCCACGGTCTCCACGGACGTGGGCGCGGTCGTCGAAGTCATCGGCGGTACGGGGCTTGTGGTACCGCCACGCAATCCGCGGGCGCTCGCCGAGGCGTGCGTGGCGCTGCTGCGCGATCCCGAGCGTCGTGAGCGCCTGGGCGCCGCTGCCCGCGCACGCGCCCTCGAACTGTTCACCGTCGAGCAGAACATCGCGGCGTTTCACGGCATTTACCTGGAGATCGTCTCGCACTCCCCGGTGCGTCGGGTGGTCGTGGACGACGAGGGTGAGCCGCTGCCCTTCGGAGTGCCGGCCGAGGCCCACGTACCCGGCTGCTGGACCGAGACCCACCTCATGGCTGCGGGCCGACCGCGCTGGGCGGCGGGGGCGCCGGTTCGGGCCACGGTTCCCCTGGTCGCCGGGGAGGGCGCGTGATGAGCGAACTCGGAGCACTGGACCGCCCAGGCAGGCCGAACAGCCCTGGCGCCTGGGACGCGCGGTCGGAGGAGTGGTTGGTGACGGGGGGCGGGGAGATGGACGAGGCGGAAGGGATGTCCGAGGGGGCCGACCTCGCTGGTCGGGCCGGAGCCCTGTCCCGAGCGGCGAGCGACGATGCGGGGGGAGCGCAGGCCGACGCGGGCGACACGGGTGGTTCACACGCTGGCTCGGTCGGCTCGGTCGGCTCGGTCGGCTCGGTCGGCTCGGGCGATGCGGGTGATCCGGCCGATGCGGGCGGAGCTGATGGTGCGGGCCGCACGGGCGGTGGCGCTCGCAAGCCCACCGCCTCCACTGCCTCCGTTGCCTCCCCCGCCCCCACCACCTCTCCCTCTTCGCCTCCTGCCTCCCCCGGGCGTCGTGGTGCCGTGGACCCCGTGAAAGCCCTGATGCACCGTCACCGTGAGCTCTGTGAGCGGGCCGTGGACCCGTTGGAGATCGCGGCGGGTTTGGAGGCGCACGGGGTGACCGACAGGACCGCCGCGCGGTTCCGGCACCGTGACGTGTTCTCGCTCGCCGAGGAGATGTACGCGCGCGTGGCGCGTGACGGAGAGCCCGCGCCCTGCCCGGAGACCCCGGAGCGCCCCGGCGCGCGCGCCGACTGGGCGGTGCTCGCCCTGGTGCCGGGTGCCCTCTGCGCGGCAGCCGTGGTGGGGCTGCGGATCACCGACGGCCGGCCGCGCCTCGCGGTCGCCGCGGTCGGTGCCCTGGCCGTGGCGCTCGGCCTGCGGGTCGCCCTCCGCCGCGGCCCCCTGAACACCGGCCACCGTACGACAGGCGCCACGCGCGCGTGGACGTGCTGGCTCATCGCATACGCCCTCCTCGGCGACGGACTGCTGAGCGCCGGCCTCGACGGCGGCCCCGACGGCCCCTGGCCCCTGGCCACCGCACCCGTACTGGCCCTCGCACTGGCCTGTGCCCCGGCAGCCTGGTGCGCCCACGTCTTCGCCGTACGTGCGAGCCGAAGGCTGACCGCGAGCCGCGGCCTTGAGGAGTTCGCCGCCTCCGTACAGCCCCTGCTCCTCGGGGTGTTCGGCCTGTTCCTGTGTGCCCTCGTCGGGCTGCTCGCGCTGTGCGGCGCCGCGCTGGGCGAGCCTGCGGCGTACGCCGGAGCCGGTGCCCTCGGCGCACTGCTCCTGCTCGCCCGGCTGCTCACGGCGCGAGGCTTCACCCACGCCCCGGCCGTCGTGCTCGCCGTCGCGGGTGGGGCCGAGGCGATGGCCCTGGCCACGGTCTTCGCGGGTCGCCTCCCCGGCTGCTCGTTCCTGGTCACCCCCGTCGAGACCGTCGTCGGCGCCTGGGGACCGGGCGCCGTACCGGCGCTGGTGTGCGGCGCGGCGGCCCTCGTCCTCCTCATCCACTCGACGCGCACCCTGACCCGGGCCTCGGCCCACGCGACACCGCCGGGCGAGCCGCTGTGACGGGCCACCGGAGCGCGGACACGCGCCTTGTCGCGGCGGACGCAAGCCCCCACGCACCCGCAGTCGCCGGACCGGCGGAAGGGGCCGTGCCGGTACATCGAGTGCCCGTTGCTCACCCCAGCCAAGTTGAGCGTGGCACAAGCGCCCACCCCGCAACGGGCGGATGTACCGGCACGGCCCCTGCTCACCCCGCGACCGCACGCGTCCTGCGACGGCGACGAGGACGCACGACGGCCCCTGCTCACCCCGCGACCGCACGCGTCCTGCGGCGGCGACGAGGACGCACGACGGCCCCTGCTCACCCCGCGACCGCACGCGTCCTGCGGCGGCGACGAGGACGCACGACGCCCCCGCCCCACCGCAGGCGCCCCACCGCGGCGGCGAGAACGCCCGACGGCTGCAATGTCACAAGCCCGCAGGCGCTCAACAGCGGCCGCGAGAACGCCCGACGGCTGCAACCACAAGCCCGCAGGCGCCCCACGCCGGAGGCGCCCGCACCCCTCTCCCGCGGGGCCGACACCGCGGGCCCTCTCCCCGACCTACGGCATCACCTCGAAGGAGAACGCCAGATGATCACCTCCCGAACCGGAGAATCCGCCCCGGGAGCCGCCCGATGAGGGTCCTGCTGATCGGAGCCAACGGATACCTGGGCCGATTCGTCGCCGACAGACTGCTCGCCGACCCGGCCGTACAGCTCACCGCGCTCGGCCGGGGCGACGACGCCGACGTACGGTTCGACCTCGCCTCGGGCAGCCCCGGAGCACTCACCCGCTTCCTGGACGCGGTGCACCCCGGAGTCGTCATCAACTGCGCGGGCGCCACCCGCGGCGGCGCCCGCGAACTGACCCGGCACAACACCGTCGCCGTCGCCACCGTCTGCGAGGCCCTGCGCCGCAGCGGCTGCGGGGCACGACTCGTCCAGATCGGCTGCGGTGCAGAGTACGGGCCCAGCCAGCCCGGCTCCTCCACTCCCGAGGACGCCGTGCCGCGCCCGGGCGGCCCCTACGGCGTGAGCAAGCTCGCCGCCACCGAACTGGTCCTCGGCTCCGGCCTGGACGCCGTCGTGCTCCGCGTCTTCTCGCCCGCGGGTCCCGGCACCCCCGCCGGATCCCCGCTCGGCCGCCTCGCCGAGGCTCTGCGCCGCGCCATGCAGTCGGGCGACGGCGAACTGAAACTCGGCGGCCTCGGCGTCCAACGCGACTTCATCGACGTACGCGACGTCGCCCGCGCCGTCCACGCCGCCTCACTCTCCGCCGCACAAGGCGTGATCAACATCGGCTCCGGCCGTGCCGTACGCCTCCGCGACGCCGCCGCCGTCCTCGCCCGCGTGGCCGGCTACGGCGGCGCCCTGCACGAACTCGACGGCCCGCCCGGGCCCATGAGGACATCCATCGGCCACCCCCGCACCGAACCAGACCACGTGGCCCCGGTCGCGTACCCCTATCCGGACGGCTGCGGCAGCTGGCAGCAGGCCGACGTGCGCACCGCACGCGATCGGCTCGGCTGGCGGCCCCGGATCAACCTCGAGGAATCCCTCGCCGACATCTGGATGGAGGCGGCATGCCGTATCTGACCAGCACCGCAACAGGCACCGCGAGCACCGATTTAGGCCTCGGCTTCGGCATCCCCGGCTATGCGCACCCCCTCGTCGCTCCCGTGGAGTGGGGCGAACTCACCCGCCCCGGGACCCCCTTGCACTGGGTCGTCCTGAACGTGGCGGGCGGCCCCGGAACGCGCCCCGACCCGCACTGCCTGGAGGCCGCCGGACGGCTGCGCAACGCGGGGGTCCGGATCCTCGGGCATCTGGGCACCACCTACGGCGCACGCAACTTCGGCGAGTTGATCTCCGACGCCCACCAGTATCTCGACTGGTACCGGGTCGACGGCTTCCTCCTGGACCGCTGCCCCACCGAGCGCGCCGCGCTCCCCGAGGTCCGCCGCACGATCACCACGCTCCGCGCGCTCTGCGACGGCGCACACATCGTGCTGGGCCACGGCGGCCACCCGTACCCCGGCTATGCGGAGAGCGCCGACCAGCTGGTGACCTTCTCCGGCCCCTGGAGCGACTATCGCTGGTCGCAGGTCGCCGAGTGGACCGCCGACTATCCGCCCGAGCGCTTCTGCCACTTCGTCCACGGTGTGCCGCGCGGCCACCTGGAAGAGGCGCTGCGCATCGCCCGCTGGCAGGGCGCCTCGACGATCTACTTCACCGACCGCACGGACCACGGCGGCCGAGCCGACCCCTGGGAGACGATGCCCGGCTACTGGGACGAAATCGTCTCGCGGATCGGAACGGGTGTCTCGGAATGAAGAAGGGCGTGGCAGTGTTACGGGGAGAACAACTGTAGTGATTGACCGACCAACGGAGCCCCCGTGTCGCTGCCACCCCTGGTCGAGCCAGCTCCTGAGCTCACCGTAGACGAGGTCCGCAGGTACTCCCGCCACCTGATCATCCCCGACGTGGGCATGGACGGGCAGAAGCGGCTGAAGAACGCCAAGGTGCTCTGTGTGGGCGCCGGTGGCCTCGGATCGCCGGCGCTGATGTACCTGGCCGCCGCGGGCGTGGGCACGCTCGGCATCGTGGAGTTCGACGAGGTCGACGAGTCGAACCTGCAGCGCCAGATCATCCACAGCCAGGCGGACATCGGCCGCTCCAAGGCCGAGTCGGCCCGCGACTCCGTCCTGGGCATCAACCCGTACGTGAACGTGATCCTTCACGAAGAGCGGCTCGAGGCCGAGAACGTGATGGACATCTTCAGCCAGTACGACCTGATCGTCGACGGCACGGACAACTTCGCGACCCGCTACCTGGTCAACGACGCGTGCGTGCTCCTCAACAAGCCGTACGTGTGGGGCTCGATCTACCGCTTCGACGGACAGGCCTCGGTTTTCTGGTCCGAGTACGGCCCCTGCTACCGCTGCCTCTACCCGGAGCCCCCGCCGCCGGGCATGGTTCCCTCCTGCGCCGAGGGCGGCGTCCTGGGCGTACTGTGCGCGTCCATCGGCTCCATCCAGGTCACCGAGGCGATCAAGGTCCTCACCGGCACGGGCGAGCCGCTCGTCGGCCGCCTGATGATCTACGACGCGCTGGAGATGCAGTACCGCCAGGTCAAGGTCCGCAAGGACCCGAACTGCGCGGTCTGCGGCGAGAACCCCACCGTCACCGAGCTCATCGACTACGAGGCCTTCTGCGGCGTCGTGTCCGAGGAGGCCCAGGAGGCGGCCGCCGGCTCGACGATCACTCCCAAGCAGCTCAAGGAGTGGATCGACGACGGTGAGAACATCGAGATCATCGACGTCCGCGAGATCAACGAGTACGAGATCGTCTCGATCCCCGGCGCCAAGCTGATCCCGAAGAACGAGTTCCTTATGGGCACCGCCCTGGAGACCCTGCCGCAGGACAAGAAGATCGTCCTGCACTGCAAGACGGGTGTCCGCAGTGCGGAAGTCCTCGCCGTCCTGAAGTCCGCGGGCTTCTCGGACGCGGTCCACGTCGGCGGCGGCGTGATCGGCTGGGTCAACCAGATCGAGCCGGACAAGCCGGTGTACTAGGCGTACACCCTCTTCGGAGGAGGGGCTCGGCACCGCAGGTGCCGGGCCCCTTTCCGCTGCCCGCGGTGTGGTGAGCTCCGTGGTCCGTCGTGCGGCGCGCGCCGCTGCCCACAGGACTACCCGCGCCGTTGTGCACGGGGCGATCCGCGCCGTTGTGCACGGGGCCATCCGCGCGGCCCGGGGCAGGTGTCGCCGACCGGCAGGGACTGCTACGACGCGCAGACCTTGCCGTCCTTCGGCACCGTCCCCTTCAGCAGATAGCTGTTCACGGTCGAGTCGACGCAGTCGCTGCCACTCCCGTACGCCCCATGGCCCTCGCCCTTCCAGGTGAGCTCGACTCCGACGCCCTTGCCCAGCTCGTCGGCCATCCTGCGAGCGCCCTCGTACGGCGTCGCCGGGTCCCCGGTGTTGCCGACGACCAGGATGGGCTCGGCTCCCGGCGCGCTGACCTCCGGGTTGTCGTACTGACCGGCCACCGGCCAGTCGTGGCACCAACCCGCCGTGTCCCAGCCCATGAAGTCCCCGAAGACGGGCGAGATCTTCTCGAACTCGGGTAGCAGCTTCTTCGTCTCCTCGGGTGTCGGCCGCTGCTTGTCGTCCAAGCACGATATGACCCGTTGTGAATGCGTCGTCGTGCCGTAGTGCCCCGCGGAGTCACGGTCGTTGTAGCCGTCGGCGAACTCCAGCAGCTGCGAACCGTCCCCGTTCTCTGCGTCCTTGAGGGCGCTGGTCAGGCGTGGCCAGCCCTCCTTGCTGTACAGCGGCAGGACGATGCCGGTGAGCGCGAGAGTCTGAGTGAGTTTGCGGCCACTGGATGTCGGCAGCGGCTTGGCATCGATCCGGTTCAGCAGGTCCACGATCTTCTGGGAACCCTGCTTCGGGTCCTGGCCCGTGGATTTGAGGTAGTCGTTCAGCGCGCGCTGGAAGCCCAGGGTCTGGTTCTTGGCGTGGCCCACCGTGTCGGCACTCGGGTCGACGACGGCGTCCAGGATCAGACGGCCCACGTTCTTGGGGAACAAGTGGGCGTACACCCCGCCGAGTTCGGTGCCGTAGGAGATGCCGAAGTAGTGCATCTTCTGGTCGCCGAGGACTTGGCGCATCAGGTCCATGTCGCGGGCAGTGTCCGTCGTCGAGACGTGTGACAGCAGCTTTCCCTCGGCCTTCTCGCAGCCCTTGCCGAAGTCGGCGGCGTCCTTGAAGTACGCCGCTTCCTCGGTCGCGTCGTCCGGTGTGGCGTCCACCGACTCGGCGGCCTGGATCGCCTTGTCGCCGCGGCAGCGCACGCCCTCGCTGGCGGCGACGCCGCGCGGGTCCCAGCTCACCAGGTCGTACCGCTCGTGGAGCGGACCCACGACGCTTTCGTACGCGGGCATCGTGGAGACGCCCGAGCCGCCAGGGCCGCCGAAATTGAACAGGAGGGAGCCGATGCGCTTGCTCTGGCCGCCGGTGGCCTTCGAACGGATCAGCGCGAGGCCGATCGTCCCGCCGTCCGGCTTCGCGTAGTCCAGGGGCACCTTCAGCGTGGCGCACTGCCAGCCGCTGCCCGGTGCGGGGGAGTTCGAACTTCCCTTGCAGCGGCCCCAGTCGAGCTTCTGCGAGGTGAGCGAGGCGGGCAGACCCGAGGCCGTGCCGGAAGAGGGAGCGACGGCCGACGGCATATCGCTGTTCTTCCCCTCGCCCGTGCCGTCCCCCGGCGAGCCGCTGCTGCAGCCGGCCACCAGCAACGCGGCGGCCGCCGCGGCTGTCCACCGTGCCAAACGTGTCATGAACTTCCCCCTCGCCCGTGATCCGCTCGAAGTCGCGGATCACATGCAAGCCATATTAGGCGTCGTCGGTCGGCCGCAGCCGAGCCCTGTGGATAACGCATTGACCTGCTGCTTTCTATGAGCAGACGGTCCCGGCCGGCGGTACGGTCCCCTCCAGCAGGTAGCCGTTCACAGCGCTTTGCACGCACTTGTTCTTGCTGTCGTACGCCCCGTGCCCCTGGCCCTTGTACGTCAGCTCGACACCGACTCCCTTGCCCAGCGCGTCCACCATCTTCTTCGCCCCTTCGTACGGTGTGGCCGGGTCGCCGGTGTTGCCGACGACGAGGATCGGCGCCGCACCGGCGGCGCTGACGTTCGGGTGGTCGGCCGCGCCCGCCACGGCCCAGTCGGTGCAGCTGACCATGCCCCAGGCCAGATAGTCGCCGAACAGCGGCGAGGCGGCCCGGAACTCCGGAACCTTCGACTCGACGTAGTTCGAGGTGTATCGCGGCTTGTCGTCGGCGCAGTTGATGGAGATGTTCGCCGGGACGATGTTGCTGTACTGGCCGTTCTCGCTGCGTCCGTTCATCGAGTCCGACAGCAGCATCAACACCTTGCCGTCACCGTCGTACGCCTGCTCAAGGCCCTCTGTCAGGTACTCCCAGAAGTCCTTGGAGTACAGCGCCTGAGCGATGCCGTTCGTCGCGGCGGTCTGGGTGAGCTGACGGGGGAAGACGCCGGGGATCGGCTTGGTGTCGAGCTCCTTCAGCAGTTTGGCGATGCGGTCCTTGACGTCCTGCGGGGTGTCGCCGATCGGGCAGTCCTCGGTCTTCGAGGTGCAGTCCTCGGCGAAGTTGTCAAGGGCGAGCTGGAAGCCCTTGGCCTGCCCCAGCGAGCTCTGCTCGGGGTTCTGTGTCGGGTCGACGACCGCGTCGAAGACGGCGCGTCCCACCTTCTTGGGGAACAAGTGGGCGTAGACGCCGCCCAGTTCGGTGCCGTACGAGATGCCGAAGTAGTACAGCTTGGCGTCGCCGAGCACCTGCCGCATCAGGTCCATGTCACGAGCCGCGTCGGTCGTACGGACGTGGAGGAGGATCTTGCCGGAGTTCTTGTCGCAGGCCGCGTTGAACGTCTCGGTGTTCTTCAGGAGCTTCTGCTGCTCGGCGGTGTCGTCCGGGGTGGCGTCCTGCTGGAAGAACTCGTCGAGCTGGCTGTCGTCCTCGCACTTCACGCCCGCGCTGCGGCCGACCCCGCGCGGGTCGAAGCTCACCAGGTCGTAGCGGGTGCGCAGCTTGGCGTAGTCCTCGCCGAAGGCGGGCAGTGTGGTGACGCCCGAGCCCCCCGGCCCGCCGAAGTTGAAGATCAGCGAACCGATGCGCTTGCTCGGGTCACCGCTCGTCTTCGCCCGGATCAGCGCGAGCCCGATCGTGTCGCCCTTCGGCTCGGCCCAGTCGAGGGGTGCCTTCAGGGTGGCGCACTGCCACTCCGTACCGCCCGGCAGGGGTGAGGGAGCGTTGCCGCCGCCCTCGGACTCGGACGGTGCCGGGCACTCCTTCCAGTTCAGCTTCTGAGCCGTCAGGTCCTCGTCCTTGGAGCCGTCGCTGCAACCCGTCATCAAGGAGAACAGCAGGAGGGCGGTGACGGTCAGGGCAGCGGCGCGCAGCTGGGGAGGGTTCGGCATGCTTCCATCCTGCGGGCGTGCAGGGCGGGACGCTCGGGGCGCGAGCCGTGTGGGTGAGGGCCCGCAGTGGACCCGTACGGGATGGCCGGTGGACGCGGACGGGACGGCCCGTGGACTCGCACGGATGGCCCCGCACGCCGCCTACAGTGCGCCCTTGCGTGTCAGGTGGTTGAAGAACAGCCATCCCGGCAGCACCGGAAGCCACAGCGTCAGCAGCCGGTACAGCAGCACGGCGGGCGCCGCGACCTCCTTGGGGAGGCCGACGGCGATGAGACCGAGCGTGAGGCTGGCCTCGACCGCACCCACGCCGCCGGGGGTCGGCGCCGCGGAGCCCAGCGCGTTGCCGGCGAGGAAGACGACCGCGACGCTGGCGAGGCTGAGTGTGGTGGTCTCCTCGTGGCCGAACGCGCGGATCGAGGCGTCCAGACACATCACGAAGCAGGCGGTGAGCAGCAACATGCCGCCGATGCCGGTGACCAGCTTCTGCGGCCGCTGCAGCACATCGAGCATGCGCGGTACCACGCCCGCGAACAGCGACCTCACGCGCGTGACGATGAATTTGCGCAGGAAGGGCACCGACGTCACCACGAGAACCAGCACCGCGACCGTCAGCAGACCCGCGATGACCGTGCGGGACGGCGACAGGGACGGCGTCTTCTCGGTGCCGGTCAGATAGCCGAAGGACAGCAGCATCAGGATGTGGCAGCCGAGACCGAACAGCTGCGACGCGCCGACGCTCGCCACCGCGAGACCCGGCCGCACCCCGGCACGCTGCAGGAAGCGCGTGTTCAGGGCGACACCGCCGACCGCCGCGGGGGCCACGATCTTCACGAACGAGCCTGCGACCTGCGCCGCCACGGTCCGCACGAACGGCACCCGCTCGGGCACGAAGCCGAGCAGGCTCATGGCCGCCGCGAAGTAGCTCAGCGCCGAGAACAGCACCGCCGCGGCGACCCAGCCCCACTCGGCGTTGTCGAACAGGGTTCCGAACTCGATATGGGTGAGCTGCGTCAGCAGGAAGTACGCGCCGATCGCGCCGGCGATGAAGCTGATCAGGGTGCGCGGCCGGACGCGCTCGAGGCGGGCCGGTTCGACCGGTGCCTGCGGCCTGATCAGCAGCACCTGGTGGCGGATCTGGGTGAGCAGATCCTCCTCGCGCGCCTCGTCCAGAGCCTCGCCGATCGCCCGCTTCTCGGCCCGCTGTTCGGCGCGTACGGCCTTCTTGTCGGGCTTTTCCAGTGCGACCGCGGTGTCTTCCTTGGCTTCCTCGGCGCGAGCGAGTCTGTCCTGCCGGGAAGCCTCCAGCACGGCGTCCCGCTCGCGCTGTGCGCGCTCCCGGGCCAGTTTCCGCAGCGTCGCGCGCGTGGAGCGGGACAGCGCGATCGGCTGCAGCATCGGCAGGCAGTCGGCGACCGCGTCCGGGCCGAGTACGCCCACCGCCGACGCCACCGCGCGCTCCGCGCCTACGCGCAGTCCGAGCGTGGTGACCAGCTGGGCGATGTCCATGCGCAGCAGCAGGTCTCCGGCCGCGATCTCGCCGCCGCGCAGATCGGTGAGGACCACCGTGCCGGAACGATCCACCAAGATCGCGTCACCCGCGAGTCTGCGGTGCGCGATGCGCCGGGACTGCAGTGCCTGCACCTGATGCCAGGTGTCGCGCAGCAGATCGTCGGTGATGAGCTCGTCGGGCAGCGAGTCGAGGGTGCGGCCACCGGTGTGCTCGTAGACGAGGATCACGGCGTCCGGACCGAGTTCCGAGGTCGCGATCAGCTTGGGCGCGTTCGCCCCGGCCGCGATGGCCGCGTACGCGAGGAGGGCCTCCTGCTCCAGGGCCTGGCGCAGCGACTGGAGGCTGCGGCGCGTGGTGATCCCGCGCAGCGTCAGCCGGCGCCACACACGATAGAAGAAGCCCTGCGCCTGCTGCTCGCGGTCGACCACCGTGACGTCCAGCGGTGGGCCGTCCTCCAGGGTGACGAAGTAGCGCCGACCGCGGTCGCCGTTCTCCGTGGCCTCCGGTGCCTCCTCGCGGGCCGCGCTCACCGGGTGGAAGCCCACATGCCGCAGGCCCGCCATCAGCGTCCGTCCGGTGGGCCGCACGTTCGGCGAGCCGACCGCGTACAGCGTCCCGTATGCGACGGTCCAGCCGATCAGCACCGTCAGGATGATCGAGAACGGCGTCGTATAGCCGGTGACCAGCATGGAGAAGGCGTCCAGGAGCAGCACCACCCACAGCACCGCGCGCCAGCGCGGTCTGCGGGACATGCCGACGGCCGTCATGTACGCGATGACCGGCGCGAGATAGCCGTGCACGGGGTCGGTGAGGGCGTGGATGTCACCCGGCGAGGGCTGGGTGAGCGCCTCCTGGATGGAGTCGGGGGCGGCCTTCGCGACCCACAGGTCCGTCGCGAGTGTCACTCCGTGCGCCAGCACCGCGGCGAGGACACCGTCGGCGATGCGCAGCCCGTCCCGCTTGATCAACCGCTCGATGGCGAAGGCGACGGGCACCAGGAGGATCGCGATGCTGGACGCCAGACCCGCGATCTTGATCAGTAGATCGGGTGCCTGGCCCGTGCCCTTGTTGATGTCCTGTTCGAGCCCCGAGGTGGTGCCGTGCGCGAACGCGGCGATCGCGAGCACCACGACGATCGCGAGGAAGCCGACCAGGAGCCGCATCAGATCGGACGGACGGTGCACGCGCGCGGGGAGCAGCGGTTCGTCGCCCTCTACCTCGTCGGCGTGGGCCTCGTCGGCGCAGTCGGCGCCCTGCTTGACCTGCTGCTTCTCGTTTTCGTACGTCTTAGGGGTGCGCTTTGCGGACGCCGCGGAGGCGGACTCGCTCGCCTTGGCGGTCGTGGGCTCGGCCTTCGCCCCGCCCGCGTCCTTCTCGCCGACGCCGTCGGTGTCCGGGCGTGACGAGGCCTCGGAGGTGCCCTCCGCGTCTTCGGGGTGCACGCCCTGCTGCCTCATAGTCTCTTCTTGATCTCGTATCACCAGTCACCGCCCGCACGATGGTGGCATGCCCGACCGACACACGGGGGCATCAGGGTGCAAATGCGGGGGCGCACAGTCTGCCCCAAGCCTCGTCGCGGGGCGAGAGATACGCACAGTCGTGACCGCGTCACATTGTCGGTGGGGTGGGGCAGGATGGGGCGGATGAGCGAGGAGAGCCTTCCGGTGGACGCCCTGCCGGAGTACGCGGAGCGGGTGCTCGAGGTCGCCGAGCTGATCCCGCCCGGACGCGTCATGACGTACGGCGATGTCGCCGAATGGCTCGAGCAGGGCGGGCCGCGCCAGGTGGGCCGCGTGATGGCCCTTTACGGAGGAGCGGTGCCCTGGTGGCGTGTCATACGCGCGGACGGCGTGCTGCTCCCGGGTCACGAACTGGAGGCGCTGGCCCACTACCGCGACGAGGGCACGCCCCTGAAGGAGGCGAGCAGAGCCTCCGAGGGGCATCTGCCGCGCGTCGACATGAGACGGGCGCGATGGGACGGCGGCGAGCGCGCGGAAGGTCACACCTGACAGCTTCCGGCATCGGACGGGCGGAAGGGGAACCTGCGGCCCGTCCGGGGGAAATGAGGCACATCCGTGACATGCCGTACGTTCGTGGAGCGAGGGACGCACGTGGCCTGAGGGAAGAAGGGGAAGCCCTCCTTCCAGGAAGGTCACCGGCGTAGCGTCGTCGACGCGCATCCCCCTCACCCCGCGGCCACCGCCCTCCACACGCGGCAGTCCTCCCACTCGTCGCCCGAACACCGCCCCTCAACGACGGCGCTCCGCGCCGGCAGTGACAAACCGCACAACCACCAGGACCGGCGAACCACGTGAGCTCCTCTTCTTCCACCAGGCGCCTGACGCACCCCCAGGTGCGCCAGGGGACCCGCGGCGCGTACCGACTGGTGCGTACCCCGCCGGCCCGGGTGGATCCCCCTCGTCTTGACGCAGGGCAGCGTGCGGTGGTTGACCACAGGAGCGGTCCGCTGCTCGTTCTCGCAGGTCCGGGCACTGGCAAGACGACCACGCTCGTCGAGTCGGTGGCTGCCCGGATCGCACGGGACGGCGACCCGGAGCGGGTGCTGGTGCTCACGTTCAGCAGGAAGGCGGCCGTCGAGCTGCGCGACCGCATGGCGCTGCGCATAGGGGCCGCCCGCGCGCCCCAGGCCACCACCTTTCACTCCTTCTGCTACGCCCTGGTCCGCGCTCACCAGGACAGCGACCTGTTCGTGGAGCCGCTGAGACTGCTGTCCGGTCCCGAGCAGGACGTGGCGGTGCGTGAGCTGCTCGCGGGCCAGCCCGACCTGGAGCGGCTCGGCCTCGCCCATGTGCGCTGGCCGGACGAGCTGCGCGCCTGTCTGACCACCCGCGGCTTCGCCGATGAGGTCCGCGCGGTGCTCGCCCGCAGCCGTGAACTGGGCCTGAGCCCCGACGCCCTGGACGCCTTCGCCAGGCGCATCGGCCGCCCCGACTGGGGTGCGGCGGCCGCCTTCCTCGCCGAGTACCTCGACGTCCTGGACATGCAAGGAGTGCTCGACTACGCGGAACTGGTCCACCGCGCGGTGCTCCTCGCCCGGCGTCCCGAGGTCGCCGGGCGCCTCGCCGCCCAGTACGACGCCGTCTACGTGGACGAGTACCAGGACACCGACCCCGCGCAGGTGCGGCTGCTGCGAGCCCTCGCGGGCGGCGGGCGCACCCTCGTCGCCTTCGGCGACCCCGACCAGTCGATCTACGCCTTCCGGGGCGCCGATGTGAACGGCATCCTGGACCTCCCCGACGCCTTCCCGCGCGCGGACGGCCGCCCGGCGCCGGTCGAGGTCCTCCGGACGTCCCGCCGCTCGGGAGCCGCCCTGCTGGCCGCCACCCGCCTGCTCACCCAGCGCATGCCGCTGACCCGCCTCCCGGCGGAGAAGGTACGCGCCCACCGCGAGCTGTTCCCGGTACGGGACGGGGGCCGCGTCGAGATCTACACGTACCCGACGCCCGGCACGGAGCTCGACAACATCGCGGACATCCTGCGCCGCGCCCACCTGGAGGACGGCGTCCCCTGGGGTGACATGGCCGTCCTGGTGCGCGCGGGCTCCCGCACCATTCCGACGATCCGGCGGGCGCTCACCGCGGCCGGGGTGCCCCTCGACATCGACGGCGACGACCTGCCGCTGCGCCACGAGCCGGCGGTCGCGCCGCTGCTGACGGCGTTGCGGGCGGTGGCACAAGCAGAACTGGGGGAGCAAGCGGAGCTCGGGGAGGAAGCCGAGCTCGAGGAGGAAGGCAAGCTCGGGGAGCAAGCCGAGCTCGGGGAGGACTCCGGCACCGAAGCCGCCGTACCGCCGGAAGGCGGGCCCGTACCGGCGGAAGGCGAGCTCGCCGTATCGCCGGAAGCCGAACCCGCCGTACCGGCGGAAGGCCCCGCGGCCGGCGCCGTGGACGAGCCCGAAGAGAGCGCCGACTCCGAAGCGCCCGCAGCGCCGCCCTGGCTCGACACCGAAACCGCGCTCACCCTGCTCGCCTCGCCCCTCGCGAGCATGGACGCCGCCGACCTGCGGCGTCTGGGCCGCGCACTGCGCGAGGAGGAGCGCGCCGCAGGCAACCTCGTACCGCCGCCGTCCGACGACCTGCTCGCTCGCGCGCTGGCCGAGCCGGAGCGGCTCGTCGCGCACGACCCGGCGTACGCCCGAGGGGCCCAGCGCCTCGGCGCGCTGCTGCGCAAGGCACGGGAGCGCCTCGCGGGCGGCGGGACGGCCGAGGAGGCGCTCTGGGATCTGTGGGAGGGCACACCGTGGCCGCAGCGCCTGGAGCGGGCCGCCCGCCGCGGCGGCGCGGCCGGGCGCAACGCCGACCGGGATCTCGACGCCGTGTGCGCGCTGTTCGCGACCGCGGCGCGCGCCGAGGAGCGGACCGGGGGCCGGGGTGCCCTCAACTTCCTGGAGGAGATCGAGGCCGAGGACATCGCCGCCGACACGCTCACCCGCAGGGCCGCACGCCCCGACGCCGTACGTCTGATGACCGCGCACCGCTCCAAGGGCCTGGAATGGCGCCTCGTCGTCGTCGCGGGCGTCCAGGAGGGCCTGTGGCCGGATCTTCGTCGCCGCGGCTCCCTGCTGGAGGCGGACCGCATCGGACGCGACGGGCTCGCCGAACCCCTCACGCCCGGAGCGCTCCTCGCCGAAGAGCGCCGCTTGTTCTACGTGGCCGCCACGCGCGCGCGGGAACGCCTCGTCGTCACCGCCGTGAAGGCCCCCGCCGACGACGGCGACCAGCCGTCCCGGTTCCTCACCGAACTCGGAGTCGAACCCAAGGACGTGACCGGCCGTCCGCGCCGCCCTCTCTCCGTCGCCGCGCTGGTCGCCGAGTTGCGGGCCACGACCGTCGACCCGGGCGTCTCGGACAGCCTCAGGCAGGCCGCGGCACAGCGCCTCGCCCGACTTGCCGCGCTCGCCGACGAGGACGGCCGGCCCCTGGTCCCGTCCGCGCACCCCTACCGCTGGTGGGGCATGTACGAGCCGACCGAGAGCAAGGTCCCGCTGCGCAATCGCGACCAGCCGGTCGTGCTCTCCGGAAGCGCCCTCGACCAGCTCGCCAACACCTGTGCCCTGCAGTGGTTCCTGGGCCGGGAGGTGAAGGCCGACGCGCCGGCCACGGCCGCGCAGGGATTCGGCAACGTGGTACACGTCCTGGCCGACGAGGTCGCGTCCGGAGGCACCCCCGCCGACCTCGCCGTCCTCATGGAGCGCCTCGACTCCGTGTGGAACGCCCTCGCCTTCGACGCCCCCTGGAAGTCGGCGCAGGAGAAGGAGCACGCGCGCGTGGCGCTCGAGCGCTTCCTGAAGTGGCACGTCATGGACCGCACGGGTCGTACGCCGGTCGCCAGCGAGCACGACTTCGACGTGACCCTCGAAGCGGGCTCCTACGAAGTACGCATCCGCGGCTCCATGGACCGTGTCGAGGCGGACACCGAAGGCCGCGCCTACGTGGTCGACTTCAAGACCGGCAAGCAGGCGCCGAGCGCCGCCGAAGTGGCGCACCATCCGCAACTCGCCGTCTACCAGCTCGCGGTCCGCGAGGGCGCAGTCGATGACGCCTTCGACGGAGAACGCCCTGAACCGGGCGGTGCCGAACTCGTCCAGCTGCGCCAGGGCGCCGCCAAGAGGAGCGGCGGCGAGACCCTCCCCAAGGTGCAGGCCCAGGAGCCCCTGGAGGGCGAGTGGGTCGGCGACCTCCTGGCCACCGCCGCCGGCAAGGTCCTCGACGAACGGTTCTCGCCGACTGCGGGACAACACTGCACACACTGTGCTTTCAGGGCGTCGTGCAGCGCTCGACCGGAGGGGCGGCACGTGGTCGACTGAGGTGCCCGCGGGACCTCTTGTGGTCGAGTGATGTTCGGCACCACGTGTGCTGACCAGCGGTTCTTGCGCCTCGGCGGCCGATGTGGCCCCCGGTGTCAGTGGGCGCCGCTAGCCTCTCTGACGTGTCCGCCCGTATCACCGATCCCGAGCAGCTCAAGGAGCTCCTCGGCATCCCGTTCACCCCGGAGCAGACGGCCTGCATCACCGCGCCGCCCGCCCCGCAGGTGATCGTGGCCGGAGCCGGCTCGGGCAAAACCACGGTGATGGCGGCGCGCGTGGTGTGGCTGGTCGGCACCGGACAGGTCGCTCCCGAGCAGGTACTCGGCCTGACGTTCACCAACAAGGCCGCGGGTGAACTCGCCGAGCGCGTCCGCAAGGCGCTCATCAAGGCGGGCGTCACCGACCCGGACGTGATCGACCCCGACAACCCGCCGGGCGAGCCCGTCATCTCCACGTACCACGCCTTCGCGGGCCGCCTGCTGACCGACCACGGGCTGCGCATAGGACTCGAACCGACGTCCCGCCTGCTCGCCGACGCCACCCGCTATCAGCTCGCCGCGCGCGTGCTGCGCGAGGCCCCAGGGCCGTACCCGGCGCTGACCCGTTCCTTCCCCGACCTGGTCGGGGACCTCCTCACGCTCGACTCCGAACTCGCCGAACACCTCGTACGCCCCGAGGGCCTGCGCGCGTACGACGCCGAGCTGCTGCGCTCCCTGGAAGGCGCCAAACTCACCAACGCCGACCTGCGCAAGGTCCCCGAGGCGGCCGCGGCCCGGCGTGAACTCGCGGAGCTGGTGGACCGCTACCGCGCGGCCAAGCGTGAGCGCGATCTCCTCGACTTCGGCGACCAGATCGCCCTTTCGGCCACCCTCGCCCGCACCCGGCCCGACGTCGGAGAGATCCTGCGCGATGAGTTCCGCGTGGTCCTGCTGGACGAGTACCAGGACACCTCGGTGGCCCAACGCGTCCTGCTCGCGGGGCTGTTCGGCGGTGGCACCGGTCACCCGGTGACCGCGGTCGGCGACCCCTGCCAGGCGATCTACGGCTGGCGAGGCGCCTCCGTCGCCAACCTCGACGACTTCCCCGAGCACTTCGCGCACGCCGACGGCCGCCCCGCGACCCGCCAGGCGCTCAGCGAGAACCGCCGCAGCGGCGGCCGCCTCCTCGACCTCGCCAACGGCCTCGCTGAGCCCCTGCGCGCCATGCACGCGGGCGTGGAGGCCCTGCGCCCCGCCCCCGGAGCCGAGCACGACGGCGTGGTCCGCTGCGCGCTGCTGCCCACTCACGCCGAGGAGATCGACTGGCTCGCCGACTCCCTCGCCCATCTCGTACGCACCGGAAAGGCGCCCGGCGAGATCGCGGTCCTGTGCCGTACGGCCACCGACTTCGCAGAGATCCAGGGAGCGCTCGTCGCCCGCGACATCCCGGTCGAGGTGGTGGGCCTCTCCGGGCTGCTGCACCTTCCCGAGGTCGCGGATCTCGTCGCAGTCTGTGAGGTCCTCCAGGACCCGGGCGCCAACGCCTCCTTGGTACGCCTGCTCACCGGTCCGCGCTGGCGGATCGGCCCGCGCGACCTCGCCCTACTGGGGCGGCGTGCCCGCCTCCTCGTGTCCCACGCGCGCGTGGGGGCCGACGACGACCCGGATCGCCGGCTCGCCGCCGCGGTCGAGGGGGTCGATCCGTCGGAGGTGATATCGCTCGCCGACGCGCTCGACACGTTCCTGGAGATGCCCATCGAGGCCGAAGGGGACGACGACGGGCTGCCCTTCTCGCCGGACGCGCGGGTGCGGTTCGCGCGGCTCGCCGCCGAGCTGCGCGACCTGCGCCGCTCCCTCGCCGACCCGCTGATGGACGTCCTGCACCGGGTGCTCGCCGTCACCGGCCTGGAGGTCGAACTCTCCGCGTCGCCGCACGCCCTGGCCGCCCGCCGCCGCGAGACCCTGTCGAACTTCCTGGACGTCGCCGCGTCCTTCGCCGCGGGCGACGGAGAGGCGACCCTGCTGGCTTTCCTCGGCTTCCTGCGCACCGCCGCGCAGTACGAGAAGGGCCTCGACAACGCCCTGCCCGGTGGCGAGAACACCGTCAAGGTGCTGACCGCGCACAAGTCCAAGGGCCTGGAATGGGACGTCGTCGCGGTTCCCGGCCTCGTCACGGGCACCTTCCCCAGCACCCAGGGCCGCGAGAAGTGGACCGCCCAGGGCAAGGTCCTGCCGCACGAGCTGCGCGGCGACGCCGCCACGCTGCCCGACATCGAGGCCTGGGACGCCAAGGGCATCAAGGCCTTCCACGAGGCCATGAAGGACCACCAGCACACCGAGGAACTCCGCCTCGGCTACGTCACCTTCACCCGCCCCCGCTCGCTCCTGCTCGGTTCCGGCCACTGGTGGGGCCCCTCCCAGAAGAAACCCCGCGGCCCCTCGGACTTCCTGCACGCCCTGTACGAGCACTGTGCGGCCGGACACGGTGAGATCGAGGTCTGGGCGGACGAGCCCGCGGAGGACGAGGAGAACCCCGCCCTGCGCGCGGCGGCCGCAGACCACGCGTGGCCGCTCCCGCTCGACGACGCGGCACTCGCCCGCCGCCGTGCGGCCGCGGAGACCGTACTCGCCCAGCTGGAGCGGGTGGCATCGCACGAGGAGGCCCACCCCGGGGCCGCGGGGGACCGGCCCAGGGCTGCCCACGACCCGTCCTCGTACGACGATCCGGACTGGCCGCCTCCGCCGGAGGACGACGACTCCCTGCACGACGGTCCTCCCTACGGGGAGGACGGCTTCCCCGACGAGGACGACTCCGACTGGGACTCCTGGACGACGGACCGCGCGACGGACCGCGCGACGGACCGCGCGACGGACCGCGCGACGGACCGCGCGACGGACCGCGCGAGCGCCCGCCCGACGGTTCCGCACCAGGCGCCCGCCCCGGAGGCTCGTTCCCACCCCGAGGAGCCCCCGCATCTCTCCCCCGAGGAGGCTCGCACCCTCACCTCCTGGGACCGTGACCTGGACGCGCTGACCGGAGAGCTGCTGCGCGCTCGCGCGAGCGTCACGGACGTACCCCTGCCGGCGTCGCTCACCGCGTCGCAGTTGCTGCGCCTGGCCGCTGATCCGGACGGCTTCGCGCAGGAGCTGGCGCGCCCCATGCCGCGCCCCCCGCAGCCGGCCGCGCGCCAGGGCACCCGCTTCCACGCCTGGGTCGAGTCCCGCTTCGAAGAGCTGCGGCTGCCCATGCTGGAGCCGGAGGAGCTGCCCGGCAGCGAGGCCGAGATCGCCGACGAGCGCGACCTGGAGGCTCTCAAGGACGCCTTCGAACGCACCCCGTATGCGCACCGGACTCCGTATCGAGTCGAGGCGCCCTTCCAGCTCGCGATCGCGGGACGCGTCGTACGCGGCCGTATCGACGCCGTCTACAGGGAGGGCGACGGCCACGGGACGACGTACGAGATCGTCGACTGGAAGACCGGCCGCGGCCGCACCGCCGACCCCCTTCAGCTGGCGCTCTACCGTCTCGCCTGGGCCGAGCAGCACGGCGTGCCCCTGGAGTCCGTCAAGGCCGTGTTCCTGTACGTCCGCAGCGGCGAGGTCGTACGACCGGACCACCTCCCGGACCGTGCCGCACTGGAGCGGCTGCTCATCGAAGACCCAGCAGGCCCGCAGGGAGAGGCTCCCGGGGAACCGTCGGGCGAACACGCCCCTGTGGGCGGATAGGCTCGTGAGCATGAGCAAGCCCGTTGACAACGCCGTCAGCACCGTCCGCACGTACATCCAGAACCACCGCGCCGCCTTCCTCGACGACCTCGTGGAGTGGCTGCGCATCCCCTCGGTGTCGGCGCAGCCCGACCACGCCGCGGACGTGGCGCGCAGCGCCGACTGGCTTGCCGCCAAGCTCCGGGAGACCGGTTTCCCGACCACCGAGGTCTGGCCGACCGCGGGCGCCCCGGCCGTCTTCGCCGAGTGGCCCGCAGAGGATCCGGGGGCTCCTACGGTCCTGGTCTACGGGCACCACGACGTGCAGCCCGCTGCCCGTGAGGACGGCTGGGACACGGAGCCCTTCGAGCCGGTGATCCGCGGAAACCGCCTCTACGCGCGCGGGGCTGCCGACGACAAGGGCCAGGTGTTCTTTCACACACTCGGGGTCCGTGCCCACCTCGCCGCCACCGGGCGCACCGCCCCGGCCGTCCACCTCAAGCTCCTGGTCGAGGGCGAGGAGGAATCCGGCTCCCCGCACTTCCGTGACCTCGTCGAAGCCAAGGCGCAGCGGCTCGCCGCCGATGCCGTGATCGTCTCCGACACCGGCATGTGGTCCGAGGACACCCCCACGGTGTGCACCGGGATGCGCGGCCTCGCGGAGTGCGAGATCGAGCTGTACGGCCCCGACCAGGACATCCACTCCGGATCCTTCGGCGGTGCCGTGCCCAACCCGGCGACCGTCGCCGCCCGACTCGTCGCGGCCCTGCACGACGAGCACGCGCGCGTAGCCGTACCCGGCTTCTACGACGGCATCACCGAACTCACCGACCAGGAGCGCGAGCTCTTCGCCGAGCTGCCCTTCGACGAAGAGCGGTGGCTGCGTACAGCCAAGTCGACGGCCACCTACGGAGAGGCCGGACACACCACCCTGGAGCGCATCTGGGCTCGCCCGACCGCCGAGGTCAACGGCATCGGCGGCGGCTACCAGGGCCCCGGCAGCAAGACGATCATCCCGTCCTCGGCCATGGTGAAGCTCTCCTTCCGGCTGGTCGCGGGACAGGACCCCGAGCACATCGAGAAGGCCGTACGCGCCTGGGCCGCCGAGCAGGTGCCTGCCGGCATCCGGTCCGAGATCACGTTCGGCGCGGCCACGCGCCCGTGTCTGACGCCGCTGGACCACCCGGCCCTCCAGTCCGTCGTACGGGCGATGGGACGGGCCTTCGAGCAGCCGATCCGCTTCACCCGTGAGGGCGGCTCGGGACCCGCGGCCGACCTCCAGGAAGTCCTCGGCGCCCCGGTGCTCTTCCTGGGCATCTCCGTCCCCTCGGACGGCTGGCACGCCCCCAACGAGAAAGTCGAGCTCGATCTCCTCATGAAGGGCGTCGAAACCACCGCCCACCTGTGGGGCGATCTGGCCGAAAACTGGCGCGAGGCACACTGAACAGGCATCCACGAAGAAGGCGATCCACGTCCTGAAGAGCGCCCCTCACCACCGCACCGCCGTACGTCCTGCTGAACCGCCCGCCGAAACAACCGTTCCACCGGGGGAGTTGGAAGCACCCGTGACTACCTGGACCGACCGCACCGCCGACCGTCCCATCTCGCTCACCGCCCCGAGCGGCATCGACCGGGCCGCCCACCACCGGCTCGACGAGGCCTGGCTCGCGGCGGCCTGGAGCCACCCCACGACCCGTGTCTTCGTGGTCTCCGGCGGTCAGGTGCTCATCGACGAGACGGCGGACGGCACCACCGAACTCGTGATGACTCCCTCCTTCGAGGCCCCGCTCACCGAGGCGCATCGCTACTTCCTTGGCACCGACGACGACGGTGTGAGCTACTTCGCACTCCAGAAGGACGCGCTTCCCGGCCGAATCGACCAGTCAGCGCGCCCCGCGGGTCTGCGCGAGGCCGGGCTGCTGCTGTCCCCCCGCGACGCGGGTCTGATGGTGCACGCGGTCGCCCTGGAGAACTGGCAGCGACTGCACCGCTTCTGCTCGCGCTGCGGCGAGCGCACGGTCATCGCGGCCGCCGGTCACATCCGCCGCTGCCCCGCCTGCGGCGCCGAGCACTACCCGCGCACCGACCCTGCCGTGATCATGGCCGTCACGGACGACGAGGACCGCATCCTGCTCGGCCGTCAGGTGCACTGGCCCGAAGGCCGCTTCTCCACGCTCGCCGGCTTCGTCGAGCCCGGCGAGTCCATCGAGCAGTCCGTGCGCCGCGAGGTCTTCGAGGAGGCGGGCGTCACGGTCGGCGAGGTCGAGTACATCGCCAGCCAGCCCTGGCCCTTCCCCTCCAGCCTCATGCTGGGCTTCATGGCCCGCGCCACCTCGGCCGAGATCAACGTCGACGGCGAGGAAATCCACGAGGCCCGCTGGTTTTCCCGGGAAGACCTGCGGGCCGCCTTCGAGTCCGGGGAGGTGCTGCCTCCCTACGGAATCTCGATTGCGGCCCGCCTCATCGAGCTCTGGTACGGCAAGCCCCTGCCGATGCGAGGGGCGGCCGCCTGACGTCGCTCAGACGCCGATCTTCTGCTTGACCTGTGCCGGCGAAGGGTTGGTGAGCGTCGAACCGTCCGGGAAGAGAACGGTGGCGGACGGCCGTCCGTGGTCGATGAGGACGTGCTCACCGTGACCCGTGCCAGGAAGGCGAAGGGCGAGAGCGTGAGCGCCATCGCCAAGGCTCTCGGGATCTCTCGAGCCAACTCTCACCGCCACCTGGACGAGAGCGCCTGAGACAGGCGCACAGTTGTTCAGACAGGCCCCCGGCATGAGCCGGGGGTCTTGCTGTATCCGGGCCGGAGTGCGCCCCTTCCAGCCACTGGGAAGACCGACAGGGGCTCTGCATTCGACGCGCTTCGATGTTGTTGCTTCAGCGTCCCGCACGCGCCGTTCACAGGCTGCTCTCAGCGCAGATCGAGCAGCATCACGTCATGGAGGTCCGCGCTCTCCCCCCACGGCCGCGCCTCGCCGATCTTGCGGTATCCCCACGCCCGGTAAGCGGCCGACGCCGCCTTGCTGCCCGGGTGGACGTTCAACAGCACCCGCTCGGCCTCGATGCCGTCGAGCAGCGTCTCGTGCAGACGCCGCGCGACACCCTGTCCGCGCCACGCTCGGCGCACGGCGAGTTCCATGAGCCCGAACGTGCGGTGCCCGTCCTCGCGCCGCACCTCGTCGGCTACGGGCTCGGTCAGTTCGTCCCACCAGCCCGTGTCGGGACTGAGGAGGTAGCCGTACGCCATGCCGACCGGCTCGCCCTCCTCGGTACGGGCCAAGGCGGCGCGGAAGGTGCGGTTGCGAGCCTGGACGGGGAAGCGGCGGAAGGCGGCGGCGACGGCGTCCTCGGTCTCGTTGTAGGGAGGCTCGGCGAACGCTTCGGCGTAGATCAGCCTGAACGCGTCCTCGGCGTGCGCTGTGGCCGATCCATCCATGCGTTCTATCGCGATGGTCCCTTGCTGCGTCATGTGGTGCCCCCTCAGACGGTCTCGCAATACGCCGCATTCGCGGCCCGCTGAAACTCCCGGATCTTACCCACCAAGGCAGTGAGACCCCGATCCCCAGGAGCGCGTGCGTCTACCCGGCCCGCTCAACGAAGGCGAACGACGTACACAGTCGTCGGAACCCTGCGTGCCCCGTCCGCCCTGTGTGGCTCATGCACTCGACGTCTACCGCCGCGCTGTCTGTCGAGGGCGTCGCCTTCCAGTCGCACCGCAGGCACTCGGGATCTCTTCCCGCTCCTCCTCCACGTGGTACACGGCCGGCGTCTCCAGCCGGAACGCGGTCCGCTCGAAGGTCTCGAAGAGACGGCCGAACTCCTCACCGCTGAGCACGGAAGTACTCCTCCAGGACTGCGGCGGGAACCATCACGGCGGTTTCTCCTTCGGGCAAGTTGAGCTGTGCCAGCCGCTCGGGGTCCGTGATGACATACCCCTGCACCACGTAGCTCTTCGCGTCTTCCGTCCCCCACAGGGTCGGGCACGTGCCGTTCTTGCAGTCCGGGTCTCCCGACAGCTTCCGCAGCGGTGCGCCCACGGCTGCCCCCTGACGTCGACCGTCCTTGTCGCGTTCGATGCGTCTGGCCTCCGGCCGACACGGTCAAGATCCCCGGCTTTCCAAAACGGGAAGGTCCCCAAAGCACGCAAAACCCCCGATCAGCTCCAGGCCGATCAGGGGTTGCGTATCGCGGGGATCAGACGCCGAGTGCCTGCTTCACCTGGGCAAGGCTGGGGTTGGTCATCACGACCTCAGCGCCACCGCTGGAGGGAACTACCTGAACAGTGGGAACCGTCTGGTTTCCGCCGTTCGCCTTCTCCACGAACGCCGCGGACTGCGGGTCCTGCTCGATGTTGATCTCGTTGTACGTGATGCCCTCGCGGTCCAGCTGGCTCTTCAGCCGACGGCAGTAGCCACACCACGTGGTGCTGTACATCGTCACAGTGCCCTGCATGTCGTTTGCGCTCCTTCACGGCTTCGGGGTGCGTGGTCGCTCGGGGTGCAACGTATGTGACCTGGTCGCCATTCCCGTGGGGGGTACCCCGAGTGCCGCATCGGGACGTGACGCCTGCCGCATCGGGACGTGACGCCTGCCGCATTAGTACGACTACAGGTGCCTCCCTGTGGACAACCGGCTCAGCCGTCTCCGGCGACCTGGCAGCATGGCGGGGTGACAGCAGCAACGCACTCCACCCTCTTCCCGCAGGTTCCGGACACGGCCGACGCGGTGCTCGACGGGCTCGACCCCGAGCAGCGCGAGGTCGCCATCGCCCTGCACGGTCCGGTGTGCGTGCTGGCGGGCGCCGGCACGGGCAAGACGCGAGCCATCACGCACCGCATCGCCTACGGGGTGCGCGCCGGGATCCTGCAGCCCTCCAGCGTGCTGGCCGTCACCTTCACCAACCGCGCGGCGGGCGAGATGCGCGGCCGCCTTCGTCAGCTCGGCGCCGGTGGAGTGCAGGCCCGCACCTTCCACTCCGCCGCGCTCCGTCAACTCCAGTACTTCTGGCCAAAAGCAGTCGGTGGCAGCCTGCCCCGGCTCGTCGACCGCAAGATCCAGCTCGTCGCCGATGCGGCAGCCGCCTGCCGCATCCGCCTCGACCGGGGCGAACTGCGGGACGTCACCGGCGAGATCGAGTGGTCCAAGGTCACCCAGACCATCCCCGCCGACTACGCGGCCGCCGCCGCCAAGGCCGGCCGCGAAGCCCCGCGCGATCCGGCCGAGATCGCCCAGCTCTACTCGGCGTATGAGGACCTCAAGCGCGACCGCGCGGTCATCGACTTCGAGGACGTCCTGCTGCTGACGGTCGCGATCCTCCAGGACCGGCACGACATCGCCGAGCAGGTCCGCTCCCAGTACCAGCACTTCGTGGTCGACGAGTACCAGGACGTCAGCCCGCTCCAGCAGCGCCTCCTGGAGTTGTGGCTCGGTGAGCGCGACAGCCTGTGTGTCGTGGGTGACGCCAGCCAGACGATCTATTCGTTCACCGGTGCAACTCCCGACCACCTTCTCGACTTCCGTACCCGCCATCCCGGAGCCACTGTCGTCAAGCTCGTCCGCGACTACCGCTCCTCGCCGCAGGTCGTCCACCTCGCCAACGGACTGCTCGCCCAGGCCCGCGGCAGGGCCGCCGAGCACCGCTTGGAGCTGATCTCCCAGCGCGCCCCGGGCCCGGAGCCCGTCTACGCCGAGTACACCGACGAGCCCGCCGAGGCCGAGGGGGCCGCCCGCCGTATCCGCGACCTCATCGCCTCTGGCGTCCCCGCGGGCGAGATCGCGATCCTCTTCCGTACGAACTCCCAGTCCGAGATCTACGAACAGGCCCTCGCCGACGCCGGAGTGCCCTACCAGCTGCGCGGCGCCGAGCGGTTCTTCGACCGCCCCGAAGTGCGCAAGGCGGGTGCCGCCCTGCGTGCCGCGGCCCGCTTCGGGGGCAATGACTCCCTGCTCGACGACGCCGTCGACCTGCCCTCACAGGTCCGTGCCGTGCTGTCCGGCGAAGGCTGGACCAGCCAGCCCCCAGCAGGTTCCGGCGCGGTCAGAGAGCGCTGGGAGTCGCTGGCCGCCCTCGTGTACCTCGCGCAGGACTTCGCCGCCGCCAAGGCGGGCGCCACTCTCGGTGACCTGGTGGCGGAGCTCGACGAACGCGCGAGCGCCCAGCACGCCCCGACCGTGCAGGGCGTCACGCTTGCCTCGCTGCACTCCGCCAAGGGACTGGAGTGGGACGTCGTCTTCCTGGTCGGCGTCGCCGAGGGCATGATGCCGATCACCTACGCAAAGACCGATGAGCAGATCGAGGAGGAACGCCGCCTCCTCTATGTCGGCGTCACCCGCGCCAGAGAGCACCTGTTCGTCTCCTGGGCGCTGTCCCGCTCACCCGGCGGCAGACCCAACCGCCGGCCCAGTCGGTTCCTGGACGGGCTGCGTCCGGGCTCCGTCGCCACCGCGGGCCGCAGCAGCGGCGGCGGCTCGGGGGGCATCGAGCGCGGCATCGGAAGCAGCGGCGGCACCGTCGTACGGCGGACGAGCCGGACCCCGGCCCGCTGCCGGGTCTGTGGCCGCACCCTGACCGACGCGGGCGAGATGAAACTGATGCGCTGCGAGGACTGCCCCTCCGACATGGACGAGGGTCTCTACGAGCGGCTGCGCGAGTGGCGCGCGGTGCAGGCGCAGCGCAGTGGGCAGCCCGCGTTCTGCGTCTTCACCGACAAGACACTGATGGCGATCGCCGAGGCCGTGCCAGGCGACGAGGGCGAGTTGGCGCGGATCCCCGGCGTCGGAGTACGCAAGCTCAACCGCTTCGGAGCTGATGTTCTGGCCATCTGCGCAGGTCAAGGGCTTGGAGCAGGCGACGATGGTGACTGATACGAACTCGTCGAAAAAATAGTTTGCGCATGCCCCAGCGATCCCCATAGGTTCTAAGCACGGAAACGGCGGCCTTCTCCAAGGCCCCGGTTCCGTGCTGTACTTAATAACCGTCGGACTGGCTCACCCCGGTCCCCTTAGACGCCGAGAGGAGGCGATTCCAGTGATCAGCATCACCACCAGCTCCATCAGCACCGTCAAAATGACCGATCGCTCGGTCGTCTCCACGTGCATGCTCGGCGTCTCGAACCTGGGCACTGGTCTGTCCGGCATCCCTGCCGTCCGGCCGGCGTCCTCCCTGTCCCTCGCGGGTCTTCCCATCCGTGAGCGCAATGAGCGACCGACGCAGGCACTGGAAGCAGCAGTAGTGGCAGAGGCGCAGGCCTATGCCTTTGCGGCAGCCGGTGCCGGAGCCCTGAAGCAGACGACGCACCACCACACGATGTGGGCCTTCCGTGGGCCTGAACCCTGGAGTGATCCAGCCTGATCCTCGATCAGGCCGGCGCCTTCAGGGCCGCGGAACCCCACCCGGGATCCGCGGCCCTTCTGTTTGTCCCCGACCGGGGACGGCAGAGCGAAGGGGCCTCGGGACAAGAAAAGAACCCGGTACCAGCCGCCAACCGGCCGACCGGCCGGCACGACCAGACGAGGAAGACGAACCGTGCAACTCGAAGCGCACGCCCCGTCCGTACCGCCTTCCGAAACGATCCCCCCGCCCGGCCTCACGGAGGACTCCACCTTGACCCCGCTCACTGCGCTCACCGCGCTCGACGACGCCATCGAGAACCTCGGCGTGCCCGTCCCCTGCCGCTCCTACGACCCGGAGGTCTTCTTCGCCGAGTCGCCGGCCGATGTCGAGTACGCCAAGTCCCTCTGCCGCACCTGCCCGCTGATCGAGGCCTGCCTCGCCGGCGCCAAGGAGCGGCGTGAGCCCTGGGGCGTCTGGGGTGGCGAGCTCTTCGTCCAGGGCGTTGTCGTGGCCCGCAAGCGGCCGCGTGGCCGCCCGCGCAAGAACCCGGTTGCGGCATGAACGCCCGAGGAACGATCGACCGCCCCCTGACGCACGACCCCAAGAAGCAGGCCCCGATGAAGCCGTCCACCAGCGAGCCCGCAGGCTCCGCGATCCCAGACTTCACCACCACCGGCGCGAACGACTCGCGTCAGAACAGGACCCGAGAGATGCAACTCATCCCAGAAGCCCTGGCTCGTGCGCATATGCACGAGCGACTGCACCAGGCCGAGCAGGAACGTCGGGCCGTGCGCCTGGCGACCGCTCGCCGCATGCAGCGCCGGGCCGAGCGCGCCTCGATGCGAGCCCGGCGCGCGCTGGCCATGGCGGTCATGCAGTAGCCCACTGCAGTCGCGGCAGTACCAGGCAGTGAATCCTCGCGGGGGTCGGTCCGAACGGACCGGCCCCCGCGGTGCGTTGTGCCGAGCGAACCGCGACCACGGCGTTATCGTCGCGGAGTGACGAGTCTTCCCGGGGACAGTGACAGCACCGGCTCCGCACCGCGCCGCGACGCGGGCGAGGCCCAGCACATCGTGTGCGCCCGTTGCGGCACTCTGGCCGAGGGCCCCCAGCCGACCTGGACCTGTTCTGTCGAGAACGGCGCCCGCCACTACTTCTGCGACAGTTGCGCCCGCAGCAACCTCAGAGCGATCGAGGGCCGTCTGGATTCGGCTTGGTGGTAGGCCGGTAGGCCCGCCCACTCACGCCTCAACCGCCGATTCCTCCTCGTCCAGCAGCTCCTCGTCCGGCAGGAATCCCGGCAGCCACGCCTCCAGTTCATCGCGCAGGCGGACCGTGGCGCCCAGTTGGCACAGGACGCCGATGGTGCTCAGGGTCACGCGGTGTATCAGGAGGTATGCCGGGGGCAGGTTGAGCTGTTTGCCCAGCTGGTAGGCGGGGGAGCGGGGGTCGGCCACTCGGGCGGCCTGGCTGCGCATCCAGCTTCGGGTGAAGGTGAATTCGTCCGCCGCGGCCGGTTCGATGATCGGCAGGAGGTAGTCCAGGACCGCGTCGGGTTCGAGGTCTATGGACTCCTTGACGAAGCCTTCCTCGCAGAGCAGTTCGTAGACCGCCTCGGCGTCGCCGTCGAGGGTCATGCGCAGGGAGTCGCCGATCGGCAGGGGCAGGCCCCCCGGGAGGCGGTCGACCGTTCCGAAGTCCAGGACGCCAAGGCGCCAGCCGCTCTTCTCGTCCGGCAGGAGACGGAAGTTGCCCGGGTGCGGATCGGCGTGGAGCAGGCCGGTGCGAGCCGGTCCCGAGAACAGGAAGCGGGCCAGCAGCTGGCCGGCGCGGTCCCGCTGCTCCTGGGTGCCGTCGGCGATCACCTCCGACAGCGGTGTCCCGTCGATCCATTCGGTCACGAGGACTTGGTCGCACTGGTGGACCACCGCCGGGACGAGGACGTCCGGGTCGCCCGCGAACTCCTCCGCGTGTGCCGTCTGGGCCTGGGCCTCCAGTCCGTAGTCGAGCTCCTCCGACACCCGGTCGCGCAGTTCGGCGATGAGCGGCTTGATGTCCATGCCGGGGATCAGGGGGCCCAGAAGTCTGGCGAATCGGCTGAGCTGGGTCAGGTCGGACAGCAGGGCCTCGCCCGCCCCGGGGTACTGCACCTTGACGGCGACCTCGCGCCCGTCGTGCCACACCGCCCGGTGCACCTGGCCGATCGAGGCCGCCGCGGACGGCTTGTCCTCGAACTCCAGGAACAGCTCGGACCAGTTCTCGCCGAGCCGCTCCTCCAGGGCGGAGTGAACGCTGCGTGTCGGCATGGGCGGCGCAGCTTCCTGGAGCTTCGTCAGCGCCGCGCGATACGGCCCCGCGACCTCCTCGGGCAGCGCGGACTCGAAGACGGACAGTGCCTGCCCGAACTTCATCGCGCCGCCCTTGAGCTCGCCGAGCACCTTGAACAGCTGCTCCGCCGTGCGCTGCTGGAGCTCGCGGCCCACGATCTCCGCCGACTTCCCGCCGATCCGTTTGCCGAGCCCCCAGGTCGCCCGCCCGGCGAAGCCGAGAGGCAGTGCGGCGAGTTTGGCGGTACGGGTGACCGCCTTCCGGGGAAGATCAGACATGCGCCCTCCAAGTCCCAGACAGCCGTGCCGCGTACGGCTGTTGCCCCGCCATTGTCTCGTGCGGCTCGCCGTCCTCCGAGGCCCGCTCCCCCTTAGCTTTCTCCGCCGCGCCGCATGGGCATGCCGGATGAGGCCAGACCGGTCTCGCGTGCCAGTCGAGGCCCGGGACCGATACCTCCCAGCGGGCCCCCGCGCTGGAGGGCAATTCGCCGTCCAGGAAGGCAAGCGCGTGTCCGGCGGCCAGACCGGCAACGCCTGCCGCCAGCGTGAGGTCGCACGCCGGCACCTGCCGCTGCCGCCCGGAGCGCCACTGCGCGACCAGGCGCGGCCACGTCGGATCCCGGTCGGCGCGTCCTCGGTCGAGGCAGCCCGCGCAGCCGGTGTCGCCGGGCAGGACCAACGGGCCCACGACCCCGGTGCCTTCGACAACACCCGCGTAGAGGTGGGGCGTCCCTGAGGCGATCAGAGTCTCGGCCGCCGCCGGCTCGGGCGCGTGGACGCCGAGGCCGTCCCGGGGGGTGAGGATCACCAGCGCCAGTCCCCGTTCCTTGTCCCTGTCCTCCTCGTTCGAGGATGTCCTCTGCGAGGATGCCCGAGGTGGACGGTCCGGTGCCGCTCGGCGCACCGCCCGGCGGGCGGCCTCCACCCGGCGCTCACCGATGGACTCGGCGGGCAGCCCGCCCGGTGCCACATCCCCCGGCTCGACGCGGCCGACGTCGCGCACATCGATCTCGCCCACGCCCGCGCCCGCGAGAAGCGAGGCCAGAACACTTCCTACCCGGCCTGCGCCGCGTACCTGTACGCGCAGTGAGCGGCGGGCGGCCAGCCGTTCGATGGCGTCGCCCGGTTCGCGCGCGACGAGAGAGAGGGAGGCGAGGTCGGGGCGCAGCCGCTCCAGCACCGCCTTCTTCTTGCGCAAGGTGTCCGCGGCCGGGCCGCCTCCGGTCGCGTCGTCCAGCAGGCCGGACCGGGCCAGCCGCTCCACCAGGGCGTCGACATGGCCGTCGGGCAGCCCCATCCTGCGGCCCTCCTCGCGCAGGAGCGGCATCCCGCGTGCCCCGTTGAGCAGGTCCAGGAAACTGCCCGTCGCCGTGTCCATCGGGCCCAGCACCATCGCGTGTGCGGGCGCCATCCCGAACTGCACGGTGTTGAGATCCCGCCAACCGCGCCGCAGCGCGGGCTTCACCATCGGATGCATGACCTACCCCCGTAGCCCATAAGAGCGTCCCCGTGTGTCGGCGGTGTGCCTCCTGCGCCGCCGATCGAGTGCCAGCATGCCCCTCCGGGCTGAACGGTGCCGAAAGTTGTCCACAGGCTGCACCGTTCGTCGTACAAATCAAGCGCACGGAGTGCGGATCGGCATCGAACCGTCCCGGGGGCGGGACTTCCCGCATGTGCAGCGGGTAACGTCGGGGCGTGCCCGCCGACCCACTGCACCGCGCCGGAAAACCACAGCGCAGCACGACGAGCCCGCCGCCAAGCGGCTCGGGGGCGAGCGCGATCGAGGTCCGCAGGAGCGCGCGACGGCGCAGAACGGTCTCCGCGTACCGCGAGGGCGATCGCACCGTCGTGCTCATCCCCGCTCGGATGTCTGAAGCGGAGGAGCAGCGCTGGGTGACCGTCATGCTCGACAAACTGGCCGCCCAGGAGAACAAGAGGGTGCTCGGCGACGCCGAGCTTGCCGAGCGTGCGGAGCGCTTGTCGGGCCAGTACTTCGATGGCCGGGCCCGGCCCACGTCGGTGCGCTGGGTCACGAATCAGAACACGCGCTGGGGCTCGTGCACCCCGTCCGAGGGCAGCATCCGTCTGTCGCACCGGTTGCAGGGCATGCCCGAGTACGTCGTCGACTACGTCCTCGTCCACGAACTCGCCCACCTGCTCGTGCCCGGACACGGGCCCCGATTCTGGCGGCTTCTCGAGGCGTATCCGCGTACCGAACGTGCGCGCGGCTACCTCGAAGGGGTGGTCGCCGCCGACCGGCTGCCCCATCTGCCCGCCGCACGCGACGAGTAGAGCGGGTCCGCCCTCCAGAGGGCGATTGTGTACCGGGTCTGTACCGGCTTCGTCCACTCCCAGAGTTTGCCGTTAGCCTGACGCGACGCACTCGTATTCGGGATGGGGGACGGTCGTTACGCATGGCCAGGGAATTCCAACGCGGCCACAAGGCCAAGATCAGTGATCTCACCGCGGGCACCGATCTGTACGTAGGCGTGCAGATCACCGGCCCCGGACTGACCTTCGACATCAGTTGCTTCGGTCTGGACGCCGACGAACGGCTGTCGGACGACCGGTACTTCGTCTTCTTCAACCAGCCGAAGACCCCTGAGGAGTCCATCCAACTCCTGGGCGCCCAGTCGGGCGACACGGAGTCCTTCCGTGTGACCCTCGACCGGATCCCGGCGCAGATCCAGAAGCTGTCCTTCACGGCGACCATCGACGGCGCCGGGCAGATGTCGCAGATCGCCCCCGGATACCTCCGCGTTGTCGCCGGTGGCGAGGAGGTGGCCCGGTACTCGTTCAGCGGCGGGGAGTTCTCCACGGAACGTGCCGTGATGCTGGGCGACTTCTACTTGAAGGACGTCTGGCGGTTCGCCGCCGTGGGACAGGGCTTCGACGGCGGCCTCGACGCGCTGCTGAAGAACTTCGGTGGCGAGGTCGCCGAGGAGCAGCCCGCCGCGCAGCAGCCGCAGGCCGCGGCCGCACCGTCCTTCGCGCCGCCGACCCAGGCCACCACGCCCCCCGCGTTCGGCGCCCCGGCCGCACCCGCCCCGGCTCCGGCACCCGCGCCGCAGCCCGCCGCGCAGGGCTTCGCGCCGCCCCCGGGCGTCACGCCGCCGCCCGCTCCGGCGCCCGCCGCGCCCTCCGTGCACGCCGCGCCGACCATCGTCGCGCCCCTGCACACCCCGCCGGGCGGCACCGTGCCGCCGCCGGGTCCCGCGCCGTACGTGCAGCCGCCGGGGCAGCCCGGTCCGCCGCCCGGATACGGCCAGCAGCCTCCCGGCCAGACGGCTCCGATGCCGCCCGGTTACGGCCAGCAGGCTCCGTCCGCACCTCCCGGTTACGGGCAGCAGGCGCCGACCGCGCCTCCTGGCTACGGTCAGCAGCCGCAATACGGGCAGGTCCCGGGCCAGGCGCCAGGACAGTACCCCGGCCAGCCCGGCGCGCCCTCCCCGTACGGCGCTCCGCAGGGCGCCCCGCAGGGCGGCGCCGGTGTGGCCGCCGCGCTGGGGGCCTTCAAGGAGACGCCCACCGGCCAGCGGTGGACGCAGCAGAACAAGAAGCTCATCCGCGTCGACCTCGGCATCGGCGGTCAGCCCGTGCTGGCCCGCCAGGGCAGCATGGTGCTGTACCAGGGCAAGGTCGACTTCAGCTACAAGGGCGCCGGATTCGCCGGCCGGATCGTGGGCAACGCGACCGGCCAGGAGATGCAGCTGATGCGCTGTACCGGCCAGGGACAGGTGTTCCTCGCGGAGAACTCCACCCATGTGCACCCCATCGAACTCCAGGGCGACGCGATCTGTGTGTCCGCGGAGAACGTGCTCGCCTTCGACGAGTCGCTCCAGTACGAGGTGCGCCGGATCGAGGGACACGGCATCCCCGGCGGCGCGCTGTTCACCATGCAGTTCCAGGGGACCGGCACGATCGTCGTGAAGACGCACGGGGCCCCCGTCGTGCTGCCGGTGACGCCCACGACCTTCGCCGACTGCAACGCCGTCGTCGCCTGGTCCGCGGCCGCACAGGTGATCGTCTCCAGCCAGGTGCGGATGCGCCGGAACGCCTACCCCGGCGACACCGGAGAGAGCGTGAACCTTCAGTTCCGCGCCGCGCCCGGCAATTTCATCGTCGTCCAGCCGTACGAGGTCTGAGGGAGTCCGTCATGAACCAGCCACTCGCGGGCTTCGCCCCGGCACCCGTCACCGCCCGCATGGAGAACCACGGCAACCACATGCTGAAGGTCGCCATGCAGACCGGAAACGACCTCCTCGCGCGCGTGGGGTCGATGGTCGCCTACGAAGGGTTCGTCCAGTACGAGCCCAACCCGCCCGCCGTACGCCAGATCGCGCGCGACTGGGTCACCGGCGAGGGCGCGCCGTTGATGAAGTGCTCCGGTGACGGCCTGCTCTACCTCGCCGACTACGGGGCGAACGTCGTCGTCATCAACCTCAACGGGGACGCCATCTCCGTCAACGCCACCAATCTGCTCGCCTTCGACGCCCACCTCCAGTGGGGCGTCGAGCGGGTGAAGGGGCTCGCCAAGTTCGCCGGACAGGGCCTGTGGAACACCAAGATCTCCGGTCAGGGATGGGTCGCGCTGACCTCCCGGGGCAAGCCGATCGTCGTCGATTGCGGCGGCGGTGAGGACGAGACGTACGTCGACCCGGACGCGCTCGTCGCCTGGTCCCCGAACCTCAAGGTGAAGGGCAAGCGCAGCTTCAAGGCGCAGTCACTGATCGGACGCGGCAGCGGCGAGGCGTACCAGATGGCGTTCTCCGGGCAGGGCATCGTCGTCGTCCAGCCCAGCGAGGACAGCACCGACCGCCTCCGAGTCCGGGGCTGAGGGGGAGCACGACACCATGCAGAGCCCACTTTTCGGCTACAACGAGCAGCAGACCCAGGAGCGTTACAGCCTGCAGAACTCGCAGATGCTGCGCGTCGTCCTGGAGGGCCACGACGACATCCTCGCCCGCAAGGGCACCATGGTCGCGTACCAGGGGCTCGTCGAGTTCGACGCCGAGTACCAGAACAACAGCCAGCACCGCGCGCGTGCGTACACCGGTGAGGGCCTCGACCTGATGCGCTGCCACGGGCAGGGGACGGTCTACCTCGCCAACCTCGGCCAGCATGTTCATGTTGTGGACGTGGACCAGGACGGCCTCACCGTCGACAGCAGCTACGTCCTGGCGATGGACTCCGGGCTGCACTACGAGGTCATCGCCGTGGACAGCCAGTACGGCATCTCCGGCTCCGGCAAGTACCAGCTCAACATCACGGGGCGTGGCAAGGTCGCGCTGATGACCTCCGGGATGCCGCTGATGATGCAGGTCACGCCGGACCGGTACGTCAACTGCGACGCCGACGCGATCGTCGCGTGGTCCACGAGTCTGCGCGTGCAGATGCAGGCCCAGACCCACTCCTCCGGAGTGTGGCGGCGCCGCGGCAACACTGGTGAGGGCTGGGAGCTCAGCTTCATGGGCAACGGCTACGCGCTCGTGCAGCCGAGCGAACTGCTGCCGCCGCAGAACGCCGTGATCGGCCAGGGCCTGCGCGCCCAGTACGGGATGGGCCAGCACGGGGCGCACGCGCAGAACCAGGGCAACGTCTGGAGCTGACCACCCGGCAGTCCAGGAAGCAAACGTAAGGGGCGACCACCATTGCGGTCGCCCCTTACAGGTTCAGAACGTGTCGCTCGTTCAGAACCCGTCGCCCGTTCAGAACCTGTCACCCGTTCAGAGCCTGGCGCGCGTCGCCTCCAGCAGACGTACGACGGACTCGTCGGCCACCTTGGCCACCTCGTCGTACGCGAACCAGCGCAGGTCCAGCGACTCGTCGCTGATGGCTTCGACGGCTCCCGCCGGGGCGAGCGCTGCGTACTGCACGTCGAAATGCCAGGCGCACGGTGTGTGATGCCGGTCGAGGCGCACCGGACCGCCGGACAACAGTGTCAGCCCCGGGATGCCCGATTCCTCGGTGCCTTCCCGAAGGGAGGCGTCCGCCAGGGTCGCGTCGTCCGGCTCGCAGTGGCCGCCCATCTGCAGCCACATCCGCAGCTTCTTGTGGAGCGTGAGCAGCACCCGGCCGCCCTTGGGATCGATCACCAGGGCGCTCGCCGTGACGTGCCCGGAGCGGCACGACTTCCACATGCCGTCCGGGTGCGCCTGCAGGTGGTCCAGGTAGGCCTGACGCAGTTCTTCCTGGTCCTCGTAGCTCTTCAGTACGAGGACCGCGTCGTCGTACAGGCTCACTGGGCGTCGTCGCCCTTGTCGTCGTCCTCGGGGGCGTCGTCCTTCGTCAGGTTCGGCTTCTCGGCGGAGCCGGAGCCGCTCGCCGCCTCGCCGAGCATCTTGTCGATCTCGGAGAAGTCCAGCTGCTCGCGGTGCACGAAGCCGTCCGGGTCGTCCAGGTCGGACGCGGTCGGCAGCATGTCCGGGTGGGCCCACAGGCCGTCACGGCCGTCGACACCGCGCGCGTCGGTGAGCGAGGCCCACAGACGCGAGGCGTCCCGCAGCCGGCGCGGGCGCAGCTCCAGACCGATCAGCGTGGCGAAGGTCTGCTCGGCGGGACCGCCTGTGGCACGGCGCCGGCGCAGCGTCTCACGCAGCGCGTCCGCGGACGACAGGCGCGGCTTGGCGGCCGCGTGCACGACCGCGTCCACCCAGCCCTCGACCAGCGCGAGCGCCGTCTCCAGGCGGGCCAGCGCGGCCTTCTGCTCGGGCGTGTCCTCCGGCTGGAACATGCCCTGCTGGAGCGCCTGCTGCAGCTCCTCGGGGTTCTGCGGGTCGAACTGGCCGACCACGTCCTCCAGCTTGGCCGTGTCGACCTTGATCCCGCGCGCGTAGCCCTCGACCGCGCCGAACAGGTGCGAGCGCAGCCACGGCACGTGTGCGAAGAGGCGCTGGTGCGCGGCCTCGCGCAGGGCGAGGTAGAGCCGCACCTCCTCCTGGGGGATGCCCAGGTCCTTGCCGAACGACTCGATGTTCAGCGGGAGCAGCGCGGCCTTCCCCGCCGGGCCCAGCGGCAGGCCGATGTCGGTCGAGCCGACGACCTCGCCCGCGAGCACGCCGACGGCCTGCCCGATCTGCGTGCCGAACATGGCGCCGCCCATGGAGCGCATCATGCCGATGAGCGGGCCCGCCATGGCCTGCATCTCCTCCGGCAGGACGTCGCCCATGGCCGCCCCGACGCGCTCGGCGACCGGGTCGACGAGCTCCTTCCACACGGGCAGGGTCGCCTCGACCCACTCCGCGCGGCTCCAGGCCACCGCGGAGCCGGCGCCGGACGGCAGTGATGTCGCGTCGTCCAGCCACAGGTCGGCCAGGCGCACGGCCTCCTCGACCGCGGAGCGCTCGGAGGGACCGATGCTCGCGTCCTTGGTGCCGTCAGGGGTGCCCTGGGCGACCGTCTGACGGGCGATCTGCTTGGCCATGTCCCAGTTCACCGGCCCGCCCTCGTACGAGAGCATCTGGCCCAGCTGCTGGAACGCGGCGCCCAGGTCATTGGGGTTCATGGAACCGAACATGGCTGCGAGCGGATTGTCGGCTCCGGGACCACCGGCTCCGGGCAGCCCGAAACCGAACGGTCCCTGACCACCGCCGCTCTCCTGGTCCTTCTTCTTGCCCTCGTCGCCGTTCTCCGGCTCCTCCGGCGGAAGGCCGAATCCGAATGGGGTGTCACTCACGGGATTCCTCGGCTGGTAAGGCCGCCGGTTCGTTCCGACGGCGGCTGCCCGACAACACCACCCAGCGTAGACACCACAGCCCGATCGGGCCTCGATGCTTCGCCGACTCTTGGCCTGCGGCAGGATGGATGCCACCTGGTACGTACGCGTCACGCGCGTCCGTTACTGAAGACAACCGCTGGAGACGCCCGGTGAGTTCCCCAGATCCGCAGGTTCGCGCAGCGCGAAACCAGTCAACCAGCCCAGCTCCGCGCGGGCCCGTCGTCGCGGTCACCGGCGCCGCGTCCGGCGTGGGTGCGCTGCTCACCGAGCGGCTCGCCGCCAGTGAGGAGATCAAGCAGGTCATCGCCATCGACGAGCGGCGCGGCGAGTGCGCTGCCGCTCAGTGGCACATCCTGGACGTCCGGGACCCGGCGATCGCCGAGAAGCTGCGCGGGGCGGACGTCGTGGTGCATCTCGCGCTGGACCTCGATCTGGAGACGGATGCGGCGGCGCGGACGGCGTACAACGTTCGGGGGACGCAGACCGTGCTCACGGCCGCTGCCGCGGCCGGGATCCACCGGGTGGTGCTGTGCACGTCCGCGATGGTCTACGGGGCGCTGCCGGACAACGAGCTGCCCCTCTCCGAAGACGCCGAGTTGCGGGCGACGGCCGAGGCCACGGGCGTCGGCGACCTCCTGGAGATCGAGCGGCTCGCGCGGCGGGCGCCGCGGGCGCATCCGGGGCTCAATGTCACCGTCGTGCGGCCCGCCGTGCTCGTCGGGGGCACCGATACCGCTCTGACCAGGTACTTCGAGTCGCCTCGACTGCTGGTGGTGGCGGGGTCCCGGCCCGCCTGGCAGTTCTGCCACGTCGAGGACCTGTGCAGCGCTCTGGAGTACGCCGTCGTCGAGAAGGTGGAAGGGGAGCTCGCCGTCGGGTGCGACGGATGGCTGGAGCAGGAGGAGGTCGAGGAGCTGAGCGGGATTCGGCGGATGGAACTGCCGTCCACCGTCGCCCTGGGGGCTGCCGCTCGGCTTCACAGGATCGGGCTCACTCCTTCGCCTGCCGGGGATCTGGCGTACACGATGTATCCCTGGGTGGTGAGCGGGAGCCGGCTGCATGACGCCGGGTGGCGGCCGCAGTGGACCAACGAGGAGGTCCTCGCGGAGCTGCTGGAGGAGGTTGCCGGGCGGCACACGGTGGCCGGGCGGCGGCTCGGACGCAAGGACGCGACGGCGGCGGGGGCCGCGGGGGCGACGGTGGCTCTGCTGGGTGCGGCCGCCGTGGTCCGGCGGGCTCGAAAGGCTCGGCGGCGCGTCTGAGGGCGCCTGAGGCCCGGCTCGGCCCGGGTTTCTGGGCACCCAACGTTGGCGCCGACCTGACGGGTTTTCGCCCCCTCCGCCGCTACCCGTCCCGTGCCTGGGGCTGCCGCCGCCCACAGATCCCCGCTGCGGCCTCGACGGCCTCGTCCTCACATGCCGGACGGGCTGAACGATCTCCTGTAGGAGGCTCCAAAGGCGCACGCGCGTGTGCCGGGTGAAACCTCTATTTCGTGTTGTCAGTGGTGTGGGGCACGATGGGCCCATGGCATCCATGAACGACCATCCCGGTGAGCAGGCGGCGCAGGACGCGATCAAGTTGATCGCCATTCGCGAGACGCCGCTCTCCCTGGACGAGGTCTTCAAGGCCGTGGGGGACGACGCCTCCGGAGGCACCGCGCTGTTCGTGGGGACCGTCCGGAATCATGACGGGGGTGCCGACGTCGATGAGCTGGGGTATTCGTGTCACCCCAGCGCAGAGGCGGAGATGCTGCGGGTCGCCGAGAAGGTGGTCGCCGAGTATCCGGTGCGGGCGTTGGCCGCCGTGCACCGTATCGGGGACCTGGCCGTGGGTGACCTCGCGGTCGTCGTCGCCGTTTCGTGCCCGCACCGGGGCGAGGCCTTCGAGGCGTGTCGCAAGCTCATCGACGACCTGAAGCACGAAGTGCCCATCTGGAAGCACCAGAAGTTCTCCGACGGTACGGAGGAGTGGGTCGGAGCCTGCTGAGGCCGGCCGGTGATGGGGTCCTGGGATCCGCCCACTCATTCGGCCTGAGGTTCGACCACTCATTCGGCCCGAGGATTCGGGCGCTCATTCGGCCTTGAGGGTTAACCAACCTCTCACCTGCCCTCCGGTTGCGTAACCGGGCCCCTGCCGTGAGCGTTAACACTGCGGATGGTTAATCTGCTGATCAGTCAGTTGCGGTCGCTCGTGGGGTTGGGAGGTCGACATGGCGGCGCTCGCCTGGTTGCTGATTCCGCTTGTGGCTGCGATCGGTGCCGGACTGTGGGGTAGTTGGGCCGGCCGCAATCGCAAGGCGGCGGGAGACGGCGTCGAGCTCGCGGGGTATACGCGCTTCCGTGAAGCCATGGAGAGGTCCGACGTCATGGAGCGGTCCGCGGACGGGGAGAAGTCCCACTCCGACGCCGTGTGAGCCCTCCGCGCTACGACCCGTATCCACGGTGCCCCTCCGGCCTGTGAGCACGGCCCCGTCCAGCCCCGTACGGACGGCCTCGTCCAGCCCCGTACGGACGGCCCCGACGGTGCGCTTACAGCACCGTCCCGTACTGTCGTTCCATGCCACGCCGCACCGCGACGATGCTCGCCTCCACTCTGATCCTGATCGCGCTCCTGTGCGCGGGAGTGTTCATCAAAGTGCCGTACTCGGAGATGTCACCGGGCCCCACGGTGAACACACTGGGCGAGCACGACGGCGAGCCGGTGCTGCAGATCTCCGGGCGCAAGACCTATTCCACCACCGGGAATCTGAACATGACCACGGTCCGGGTCACCAGCGCCGACTACAACATGAACCTGGTCGAGGCCGTGTTCGGATGGCTCGCGCATGACAACAAGGTCGTGCCGCACGACACGCTCTATCCCGACGGCAAGACCGAGGAGCAGTCGACGCAGGAGAACGCCGAGGAGTTCAGCCAGTCCCAGGAGAGCGCCAAGGTGGCCGCTCTGAAGGAGCTGAACGTCCCGGTGAAGTCCTGGGTGATCGTCTCCACGGTCCTCAAGGGCTCCCCGGCCGAAGGCCGGCTGCACGCCGGAGACGTCATCAAGGCCGTCGACGGTACGACGGTGAAGGCGCCCGACGACGTCGCGAAGCTGGTCACCAAGCACAAGCCGGGTGACAAGGTCGTCTTCACGATCGTGCCCGCCAAGGAGCAGGCCGCCGCCGAGAAGGAGAACAAGACGGCGACCGCGACCAAGGACGTGACGATCACCACGACCAAGTCCGACGACAGCGGTACGGACCGGGCGATCGTCGGGATCTCGGCCGGGACCGATCACACGTTCCCGTTCACCATCGACATCAAGCTCGCCGACGTCGGCGGACCGAGCGCCGGCCTGATGTTCGCGCTCGGCATCGTGGACAAGCTCACCCCGGGGAACCTCACCGGCGGCAAGTTCGTGGCCGGCACCGGCACCATCGACGACGACGGCAAGGTCGGCCCGATCGGCGGGATCGAGATGAAGACGGTGGGCGCGCGCGAGAAGGGCGCCCAGTACTTCCTGACGCCCAAGGACAACTGCGCGGCCGCCGCCAAGGACACCCCCAAGGGGCTCACGCTCGTCAAGGTCAACACCATCGACGACGCGATGAGCGCCCTCAAGGACATCAGCTCCGGCAACACGGCCGACCTGCCGAAGTGCACCACCAAGGGCTGACAGACATCGGGTTGTACGTGGCTGGGGGCGCCCCGGGACCAGGGGGCGCCCCCAGCCACGTACAGCGAGAGATCAGTCCGCGAACGTCGCCGACAGCGCCTCCGCCAGGCCCGGCACCAGGTCCGACCCCGTGAGCACCTCCGTGGGCGCGTCCTTCTCGCGCAGGCGGAGCGCCGAATCACGGGTGCCGTCGCGCAGGACGCCGACCGTCATGCGTACCTCCTGACGGTCCGGGTGCTCGGCGACCCACTTCGCGAGCTTCTTCTCGCTGAGGCCCTCCGGGACGGAGGCCTCGGCGGACGGCGGCAGCATCAGCCGCTCCACCGTGAGTGCGCAGCCGACCACGGCGTCCGGCCAGGCGATCGTGCCGAGGAACTCGTCGAGCGGCTTCTCTGCAGGGATCTCATCCTGCTCGATGGGGGTGAGACCGGTGGTCTCCGGTTCGTCCTGCAGGCCGAGCTGGGCCGCGAGGCCGGGTTCCTGGGCCCGCAGTCGCGCGGTGTCTACGAGGGCGAAGAGGCGAGCGGGCTGGTCCCAGCCGAGGCCGGAGGCGTACTCGTCGATTTCGAGTACGGCTCGGGTGAGCGGGCTCGCTGCCATGGGAGTGTTGGACATGGTCACAATCCTGCCTCGTTAATACCCGGAACCGGGAACCGAGTAAAGCGTGAGTAAGTTGCATAGATGAGGCTCCACGATCACGGAGCCTTACGGACGGTCCACCATCACGGGGACCTGACGGATCAACAGCGACTTCGAGGTGCGCACCTTGGCTTTCCAGATGCCGGACCGCGGCGGAGGCCCGACGGGGCCACGGATCAGAGTGGGCCGACCCTCCCGGCGTGTCCGGACCCTGCTCATGACGCTGGGCGTGCTGGCCGTGCTGGCCATGGCCTTCGTCATGTTCTCGGGATTCTGGACGGACTGGCTCTGGTACCGGTCGGTTCATTACTCGTCCGTCTTCACGACCACCCTGTGGACCAAGATCGGGCTCTTCTTCGTCTTCGGCCTGCTGATGGCGGTCTCGGTCGGCGTGAACATCTGGCTGGCGCACCGGCTGCGCCCGCCGCTCAGCGCCATGTCGATGGAGCAGCAGAGCCTCGACCGCTACCGGATGGGCATCGCGCCCTACAAGACATGGCTGCTGCTCGGCATCACCTCCCTGGTGGGACTGATCGCCGGCGCGTCCGCCTCGGGCCAGTGGCGCACCTGGCTGATGTGGGTGAACGGGGTGCCCTTCCACCAGAAGGACCCCCAGTTCCACCTCGACGTCTCCTTCTACGCCTTCGACCTGCCCTGGTACCGCTTCCTGCTCGGCTTCGGCTTCGCGGCCGCGGTGCTCTCGCTGATCGCCGCCGCGCTCACGCACTACCTGTACGGCGGGCTGCGGATCACCAGCCCGGGGGCGCGCGCCACGGGCGCGGCCACCGGGCACCTTTCGGTCCTCCTCGGCATCTTCGTCGCGCTGAAGGCGGTCGCCTACTGGCTCGACCGGTACGGCCTCGCCGTGAAGTCCAGTGACTTCAAGGCGACCGGCAACTGGACGGGCCTGAGGTATGTGGACGCGAACGCGTATCTGCCCGCCAAGACGATCCTGTTCTGCATCGCCGTCATCTGCGCGCTGCTCTTCTTCGCCACCCTGTGGCGGCGCACCTGGCAGCTGCCCGTCATCGGCTTCGGCCTGATGGTGCTCTCGGCGATCCTCATCGGCGGCCTGTACCCGGCGATCGTCCAGAAGTTCCAGGTCCAGCCGAACGAGCAGGCCAAGGAAGCGCCGTACGTCGAGAAGAACCTGAAGGCGACCCGCGAGGCATACGGGATCGACGGCACCAAGGTGACCGACTACCCGGGCACGAGCAACACCAAGGACAAGGCCGGGCTGCGCGACGACGCGAACACCGCCGCGAGCCTGCGTCTGATGGACCCGAACATCGTGTCGCCGACCTTCCAGCAGCTCCAGCAGGTGCGGAACTACTACGGCTTCCCGTCGAACCTGGACGTCGACCGGTACACCAAGGACGGCAAGGCCCAGGACACGGTCATCGGTCTGCGCGAGCTGAATCTCCAGGGCATCCCGAAGAACAACTGGATCAACGACCACTTCCGCTACACCCACGGCTACGGCGTCGTCGCGGCCAAGGGCACCACGGCCGACAGCGAGGGCCGCCCGGTCTTCACCGAGTACAACTTGCCGTCCAAGGGCGACCTGGGCACGTATCAGCAGCAGATCTACTACGGCGAGAAGACCACCCAGTACTCGATCGTCGGCGGTCCCCAGAAGGAGATCGACTACTCCGACGACAGCGGCGAGAAAACCACCAGTTACAAGGGCAAGAGCGGCGTCAGCCTCTCCAGCCCGATCAACCGGGCCGCCTACGCGGTGGCGTTCGGCGAGCCGCAGATCCTGTACTCCGGTGCGATCGGCGAGGGTTCGCGGATCCTCTACAACCGCACTCCCAAGGAGCGTGTCGAGGCGGTCGCCCCCTGGCTGACCATCGACGGCGATGCCTATCCGGCGGTCGTCGACAACAAGATCCAGTGGATCGTCGACGCCTACACGACCACCAACGGCTATCCGTACGCCTCCCGCACCACCCTTGGTGACACGACGGCGGACTCGCTGACGGCGGCCAACAACCAGCGCGCGGTGGTGGCCCAGCAGAACCAGGTCAACTACATCCGCAACTCGGTGAAGGCGACCGTCGACGCGTACACCGGTGAGGTCAAGCTCTACCAGTGGGACACCCAGGACCCGGTCCTGAAGACCTGGATGAAGGCGTTCCCGAACACGGTGAAGTCGAAGGAGTCGATCTCGCCGTCTCTGATGGCTCATCTGCGGTATCCGCAGGACCTGTTCAAGGTCCAGCGTGAGCTGCTCACCCGCTACCACGTGAAGGACGCGCAGACGTTCCTCAGCGGCAGTGAGGTGTGGCAGGTCCCGGACGACCCGACCAACAAGTCGGGGCCCGTGCCGCCTTACTACCTGAGCATGAAACTGCCCGGCGAGACGGCGCAGTCGTTCTCGCTGACGACGACGATGACGCCCAACGGCCGTGACAACCTGAGCGCCTTCGTGTCCGTCAACGCCGAAGCGGGCAAGCCCGGTTACGGCAAGATCAGCATCCTGAAACTGCCGACGGGCAGAACCGTCGACGGACCCAAACGGGTGCAGAGCCAGTTCAACTCCGAGCCGTCCATCGCCGAGTCCATCAGACTCCTCAAGGGCGGTGACTCGGACATCGAGTACGGCAACCTGCTGACGGTTCCGCTCGACGGAGGACTGCTCTATGTGGAGCCCGTCTACGTGCGCGGTGGTGACCTCAAGTACCCACTGCTGCGCAAGGTGCTGGTGACCTACGGAGGCAGCACCGCCTTCGAGGACACGCTCGACAAGGCGCTCAACACGGTCTTCGGAGCGGACGGTTCGACCACGCCGCCGCCGGACGAGGGGACCACGAAACCGCCCACGTCGAACAACCCAACGGTCCAAGAGGCGCTCAAGGACGCCCAGAAGGCCTTCGATCAGGGCCAGGAAGCCCTGAAGAAGGGCGACTGGCCGGCGTACGGCCAGGCGCAGAAGGATCTTGAGGACGCGCTGAAACGAGCGGAGGAAGCGCAGACCAAGGCCGACAAGACCAGCGGCGGCAGTGGCAGCGATGGAAGCAAGAGCGGCGACAAGAGCTCCGGAAGCGGCTGATCAGGAGCCCACCCCGCGCCGTGATACGGTTGCAACACAACGGCGCGGGGTGGAGCAGCTCGGTAGCTCGCTGGGCTCATAACCCAGAGGTCGCAGGTTCAAATCCTGTCCCCGCTACTGAAGTCGAAGGCCCGGATCCTGATCATGGATCCGGGCCTTCGACGTGTGCCGCGCCACGCCGAGGCGCCCGTGGTGACCTGGCGACTTGCGTGAAGTGCTGCGCCATGCGTGGGGAGTTGGGAAATCTGTGTTTGACTTGTCTCTCTGTGGGCATGTCGACAAAACGCTGAAGTGACCTCACTGGCTGCGGTATACCAGGTGTACCCAGGTTGCAGGTGGTGCGACGATGGACGTTATGGGGGACAAGGGAACTCTGTTGGATACGGGGCGGTTTGCGCAGCCTGCCGACTTTGAGCAGCCTGCGGAGCTCACGCAGCCTTCCGACCGGGACGAAACCGGCGAGGCTGTCGAGGAAGCGCGCCAGCGGCTCGCCGCCGAAGCCGGCGACGTGGAGGCGATGAGCGTCCTCGGGGCCATGCTGCTGCGCCGCGGTGATCTCGACGGAGCCGAGCCTCAGCTGCGCGCTGCCACCGCCGCCGGTGACCGCGCCGCCGCCAACAACCTGGGTGTCCTCCTGCATCAGCGCGGGTACGCCGACGAGGCCGCCGGCTGGTGGCGGATCGCCGCCGTCGCGGGTTCCGCGGCCGCCGCGCACGCGCTCGGTCGGCACCACCGGGAGCGCGGCGACGAACCCGCCGCCGAGTACTGGCTGCGCCAGTCCGCCGAGCAGGGGCACGCCCTCGGCGCGTACGCGCTCGCCGATCTGCTGGAGCATCGCAGCGACGTCGGCGCCGAGCAGTGGATGCGGGCCGCCGCCGAGCGGGGGCACCGCGAGGCCGCCTACCGGCTGGCGCGGACGCTTGATCGCAAGGCCGCCGACGCGGGCCAGGCCGGTGCTGACAACGGTGTCATCGGTGTCATCGGCGCGGCGGGTGAAGAGGCCGAGCAGTGGTACCGGCAGGCCGCCGCGCGCGGGCACCGGCGGGCCGCGCTGCACCTCGGGGCGATTCTGGAGAAGCGGGGCGACCTCAAGGAGGCCGGGCGCTGGTACCTGACGTCCGCCAAGGACGGCGAGGCGCGGGCCGCCTGCGCGCTCGGGTTCCTGCTGCGGGACGCGGGGGACACGGAGAGCGCCGCCGTGTGGTGGCTGCGGGCCGCGCAGGACGGGGACGGGAACGCGGCGAACGCGCTGGGCGCGCTGCACGCCGAGCGCGGTGAGACGCAGACCGCCGAGCGGTGGTATCGGGCCGCGATGGACGCGGGCGATGTGAACGGGGCGTACAACCTCGGGCTGCTCTGCGCCGAGCAGGGGCGGACCGCGCAGGCCGAGCAGTGGTATCGCCGGGCCGCGTACGCCGGTCATCGCGAGGCCGCGAATGCCTTGGCGATCCTGTTGCTGCAGGTCGGCGACGCCGCCGGGGCCGAGCCCTGGTTCTCCAAGGCCGCCGAGGCCGGGAGTGTGGACGCCGCGTTCAACCTCGGGATTCTGCATGCCGGGCGGGGGGCCGAGGACGACGACGCGGCCGCGCTGCGCTGGTACGAGCGGGCTGCCGCCGCAGGGCACACCGAGGCGGCACTCCAGGTCGCCATCGCGAGGCTCCGGGAGGGGGACGAGCGGGCCGCTGAGCGGCATCTGCGGAGTGCGGCGGGGGGCGGTAGCGCGGAGGCCGCGTACCGGCTTGCCGCCGTGCTCGATGCGCGGCGCCCGCCCGCGCCCGCTCATGAGCTGGGTGAGCCCGCTCTGGAGAAGAGCGAGTGCGAGGAGTGGTACGAGCGGGCGGCGTCCCAGGGGCATCGGCGGGCGCAGGTGCGGGTCGGGATGCTGGCCGCCGCGCGGGGCGATGTGGTGGAGGCGGCTCGGTGGTACCGCGAGGCTGCCGAGGCCGGGTCTCGGAACGGGGCGTTCAATCTTGGGCTGCTGCTGGCTCGGGAGGGGAGCGAGCCGGAGGCCGCGCTGTGGTGGACGCGGGCCGCTGACGCGGGACATGGGCGTGCCGCGCTTCGGCTGGCGCTCGTCTACGCGCGGCGAGGGGAGCTTGCCGAGGGGCAGCGGTGGGCCGACCGTGCCGTCTCTCTTGGGCCGCCGGAGGTGTCCGAGCGGGCGGCTCGGTTGCGGGATGCCTTGCGGGAGGAGTTGTCTGCGTGACGGTTGGGTTGAGGTGGGGTTGCGCTGAGGTGGGGTGGGGCTGGGGCCAGGCTGGTTTCGTCCCCTCCATCCCTGCCCGTCCCGAACCTGGGGGGCGCCCCCGGGCCCCCCGCTTCGGCCTTGACGGCCTCGTCCTCAAACGCCGGACGGGCTGGAACACGATCGCCGGTCGGAGCCGCAAAGGTGCCCCTGGAGCGCTCGATCAAGGGATTTGCGCTGGTCCACACAGTTGACGTACTGTTCAGTTCATCGACGCGGGGTGGAGCAGCTCGGTAGCTCGCTGGGCTCATAACCCAGAGGTCGCAGGTTCAAATCCTGTCCCCGCTACTGAAGGCCGAGGGCCGGAATCCGACAGGGTTCCGGCCCTCGGTGTGTTCATGGCTGGTCGCGCAGAGGCGCCGCTGTGGACGGCGAACAGCAGAAAGCCCCGGCGCGCGTCGCGCGCCGGGGCTTTCGTGCAAGCAGCGGGTCTCAGCCTGCCGCGCAGTTCGGGCAGACGCCTCGGTACGTCACCTCGACGTCCGAGACCGTGAAGCCGAAGCGCTCCGAGGCCGGGAGGTCGGCGAGCGGGTTGCCGGTCGGGTGGACGTCGCGGATGGCGCCGCACTGGGCGCAGACCAGGTGGTGGTGCGGACGGTGCGCGTTCGGGTCGTAGCGCTTGGCGCGCTTGTCCGTGGCGACTTCCAGCACCTCGCCGAGTGAGACCAGCTCACCCAGCGTGTTGTAGACGGTCGCCCGGGAGATCTCGGGCAGCTTGGCGACGGCACGCGCATGTACCTCGTCGGCCGTCAGGTGGACGTGATCGCCGTCGAGGACCTCGGCCACGACACGCCGCTGCGCGGTCATTCGCCATCCGCGTCCGCGCAGCCGTTCCAACAGGTCACTCATACGGACAGCTTAACAGCAAGGAGACCAGATCCCGAACGGGTGTGACTTTGGAGCTGGACTTGACTTAGACAATGTCCATTGTAGGATCGAGACCGGTATTGGCCAAAGGGCAGGACTGGCCCGGAATGACGCAGGAGGCGCACGTGACGCAGGGACCGCTTACGACGGAGGCAGGCGCGCCGGTCGCCGACAACCAGAACAGCGAGACCGCGGGCGTCGGCGGGCCCGTCCTCGTTCAGGACCAGCTGCTGCTGGAGAAGCTCGCGCACTTCAACCGTGAGCGCATCCCGGAGCGTGTCGTGCACGCCCGTGGCGCCGGCGCCTACGGCACCTTCACGGTCACCGCCGATGTCACCAGATACACGCGCGCCAAGTTCCTCTCCGAGGTCGGCAAGCAGACCGAGACGTTTCTGCGCTTCTCGACCGTGGCCGGCAACCTCGGTGCCGCGGACGCCGTCCGTGACCCCCGTGGCTGGGCGCTGAAGTTCTACACCGAAGAGGGCAACTACGACCTCGTCGGCAACAACACCCCGGTGTTCTTCATCAAGGACGCCATCAAGTTCCCCGATTTCATCCACACCCAGAAGCGCGACCCGTACACGGGCTCGCAGGAGGCGGACAACGTCTGGGACTTCTGGGGTCTGTCTCCCGAGTCCACCCACCAGGTGACCTGGCTGTTCGGCGACCGCGGCATTCCGGCCTCGTACCGCCACATGAACGGCTACGGCTCGCACACCTACCAGTGGAACAACGAGGCCGGCGAGGTCTTCTGGGTCAAGTACCACTTCAAGACCGACCAGGGCATCAAGAACCTCACCCAGGCCGAGGCCAACAAACTCGCCGGTGAGGACCCCGACTCGCACCAGCGCGACCTGCGCGAGGCCATCGAGCGCGGCGACTTCCCGTCCTGGACCGTGCAGGTGCAGATCATGCCGGCGGCGGACGCGGCGACGTACCGCTTCAACCCGTTCGACCTGACCAAGGTGTGGCCGCACGAGGACTACCCGCCGATCGAGATCGGCAGGCTGGAGCTCAACCGCAACCCGGAGAACATCTTCGCCGAGGTCGAGCAGTCCATCTTCTCGCCGGCCCACTTCGTGCCGGGTATCGGTCCTTCGCCCGACAAGATGCTCCAGGGCCGCCTTTTCGCGTACGGCGATGCGCACCGCTACCGCGTCGGCATCAACGCCGACCACCTTCCGGTGAACCGCCCGCACGCCACCGAGGCGCGCACCAACTCCCGTGACGGCTTCCTGTACGACGGCCGCCACAAGGGCGCGAAGAACTACGAGCCGAACAGCTTCGGCGGCCCGTTCCAGACGGATCGTCCGCTGTGGCAGCCGATTCCGGTCGCCGGCGTCACCGGCGACACCGCAGCTCCGGTCCACGCCGAGGACGACGACTTCGTGCAGGCGGGCAACCTCTACCGCCTGATGTCCGAGGACGAGAAGGGCCGTCTGGTCGAGAACCTGGCGGGCTTCATCGCCAAGGTCTCCCGTGACGACATCGCCGAGCGCGCGATCAACAACTTCCGCCAGGCGGAGGGCGACTTCGGCAAGCGGCTGGAAGCCGCGGTCCAGGCCCTGCGCGGCTGACAACAAGCGGGGAACGCTTGTCGTGGGTGGCGGGCCGGAATCCTTCGGGATTCCGGCCCGCTCGCATGCTCAGGCCGGTACCTGCTGTCGCGTCGGTGCCCAGCAGCGGATGATGTCGCGGACCGAGACAATGCCGACCGGGCCGGTCGAGTCGAGCACGATCAGGTGACGGAAGCCGCCGTGCGACATCGCGGTCGCGGCCTCCTCCAGGGTCCAGGCGGGGGCGGCGAAGACTACGTCGGTGGTGGTGTGGGTACCTGCGGTCTCCGTGTCCGGGTTCTGACCGAGGGCGAGGGAATTGAGAATGTCGCGCTCGGTGAGGATGCCGAGGCCGGACGAGTCCTCGTCGTGGACTACGGCCGCGCCGACGCGGCGTGCGGACATCAGTCGGGCCGCCTGACGGAGGGTGTGTGCCGGGCCGATGGTCAGAACCACCGTGCTCATGGCGTCGCGGACGAGCATGGGCTGGAGCCACCTCCTTGGTGAAGCGCCAAGAGAAGCGATTCACAAGTTCACAAGTGGGGGGACTCTCAGAGTCGCAGTTAAAGGGAGGGTCAACAAGGGGGCGCGTGCGGCGAGTTCGGGGGCGCCTGGGGGTTACTCAGTAGTCCCAGCTCAGCGGGGGTTGCTCAGGAACCCCACTCGGCAGTGCGTTCCGTTTCGGTACTGAACCCTGCTCACTGTGAACACGGTTCAGTACTGACCTGCTCACTATGAACGCGCTTCAGTAGTGAACCTCGCTCACTGTGAGCCATGTTCAGTACCGCTGGTTCAGATACCCCAGCATCTCGTCGTGGAGGATGCCGTTCGACGCGGCCGCGTTGCCGCTGTGCGGGCCCGGGCGGCCGTCCAGGCCGGTGAAGGAGCCACCCGCCTCGGTCACCACGATCGCGTTCGCCGCCATGTCCCAGAGGGACAGCTCGGGCTCCGCGCAGATGTCGACCGAGCCCTCGGCGACCATCATGTACGGCCAGAAGTCGCCGTATCCGCGGGTGCGCCAGACGGCCTTCGTGAGGTCCAGGAAGCCGTCGAGGCGGCCCTGGTCCTCCCAGCCGCTCAGCGACGAGTACGCGAACGAGGCGTCGGCCATGCGCGAGACGCGGGAGACGTGCAGCCGGGACGCGGCGGAGAGGCTGCGGCCGGTGAACGCGCCGTGCCCCTTCGCGGCCCACCAGCGGCGGCCGAGCGCGGGGGCGGAGACGACGCCGACGACCGGCTGGTAGCCGCCCTCGCCCGCCTCCGTCAGGGAGATCAGCGTGGCCCAGACGGGGACGCCGCGTACGTAGTTCTTGGTGCCGTCGATCGGGTCGACGACCCAGCGGCGCGGGCCCGTGCCCTCGATGCCGTACTCCTCGCCGAGGATCGCGTCGCGCGGTCTCGCTCGCTGGAGCTGGCCGCGGATGAGCTCCTCTGCGGCCTTGTCCGCCTCGCTCACCGGCGTCATGTCCGGCTTGGTCTCGACCTTCAGGTCGAGCGCCTTGAACCGGTCCATCGTCGCGGCGTCGGCGGCGTCCGCCAGGACATGGGCGAGGCGCAGGTCATCGCGATAGTCGGGCATGGGTGAACCGTATCTGCCCGCATCGGGGCGGGGCTACACGGGCCGGGGATCACTCCGGCCCGCGGCTGCCGCCCGGTGGTGGGTTCGCCTGCCGCCCAGTAGTGGGTCGGGTCCGTGCCGGAGCATCCGTCCCTCGGTCTGGCGCGGAATCGGTTGCGCGCCGAGGAACAGGCGGTGACGGGCCATCCGCTGCGGGCGGACGTTTCCGGCACGTCCCCTTCGGTCGGTTCGGCGGCCCCCGGGCCGCGGGGGCTTGCGTCCGTCCGCCGACGCGTGCGCTAGGTGACGTACGCCCCTTCGGGCCGCCGCGAACCCTTGACAGTGCCTTTGTGCGCGTCAAATCTGAGCTGCAGACTCGCTCGCCCCAGGGAGGCGATGATGCCTGCAGCGCGGGAATCCCTCTTGGACGCCGCCTATACGGCACTCGCGCGTCGTGCGTGGTCCGCGGTGCGGATGGTCGATGTGGCCGCCGTGGCCGGGGTGTCACGTCAGACGCTCTACAACGAGTTCGGGAGCAAAGAGGGGCTCGCGCGTGCCCTGGTGCGGCGGGAGGCCGATGCCTATCTCGCGGGGGTCGAGCGGGCGCTCGGCGCTCATGTGGACGCGCGGGAGCGGCTGGTGGCGACTGCAGAGTGGACCGCATCGGCCGCGCGGAGCAATGCTCTTGTACGGGCGATGCTCACCGGTTGTTGGAGCGAGCGGCTGCCCTCGCCGACGTTGTCGGCCGTACCCTCCTCGTCCGCCGTGCCCGCGCAGCGGCGGGCCGACGGGCCACTGCCCTCGCCCGCCGACTTCGTGTCGCTGGTCCGGGACCGTGCGGTGGCCTCGCTGTCCACCTCCAGGGCGGACGCGGCCGAACTGGCACGCTCCTGCGAACTCGTCGTCCGTCTTGCCTTGTCGTGTGTGGCCGCGCCGCCCGGTGAGGGCGGGGTCACGGACCTGGTGAAGGCCGCGCTGCCCCCGTCCCACCGGCTCGGTGTCCAGAGCGTCTGATCGACTCGGCGGAAGCCGACCCGATGACCCCGGCGCGCGAAGTGGCCGGACCGGACGTCGACTCGGACGGCAGGCGCGTTGTCCGCGACGTGTGCCTGGAGCCTGGCGTCAGTGGGCGGAGCCCGACAGTTGCAGGCCGATGACTCCGATGATGACGAAGCTGATCGAGACGATCTTCAGCGTCGAGACCAGGTCGCCGAGGAAGATCATGCCGTAGATCGCGGTGCCGGCCGCGCCGATGCCGGTCCACACGGCGTACGCCGGGCCGACGTCGAGCTTCTTCAGGGCGAGGGTCAGCAGGCCGAAGCTGCCGAGCGCGAAGACGCAGAACGCGATGGTCGGCCAGAGTCTGGTGAAGCCGTGCGAGAGCTTCAGACAGACGGCGAAGCCGGTTTCGAGCAGTCCCGCCACAACGACCAGCAGCCACGCCATGTCTGTCCTCCCGCGTCCGCACGTAGACTGCTTCGTCTGGCTTGGATCCGGTCAGCGGCCTCTCCGGGGTCGCTTGGTGCGATTATGCATTTGCCGACCGGCTAAGCCCTTACCGACGGGCCGCCGACGCAAACAACGCGGAGGTCAGGTCGCACGGCGATCAGTCGCCTTCCTTCCGCTCGCGCGTCGCGAGCAGCCTGCGCAGCGAGTAGAGCCGCTGCGGGTCCGCGTGGCCGTCCGCCACCCACTGGTCGAGCGCGCAGTCCGGCTCGTCGTGGCTGCACGCGCGTGGGCAGCCCTCGGTGCCGGGTTCGAGGTCGGGAAAGGCGTGGATGACCCGGGACGGATCGACGTGGTGCAGGCCGAAGGAGCGGACGCCCGGCGTATCGATGACCCAGCCGGCCTCGTCGGGCAGCGGGATCGCGCGCGCCGACGTGGTGGTGTGCCGGCCGCGCCCGGTGACCGCGTTGACGACTCCGGTGCTGCGCCGCCGCTCCAGGGAGACCAGCGCGTTGACCAGGGTCGTCTTGCCCACGCCCGAGTGGCCGACGAAGGCCGTGATCTTGCCGTCCAGCTGCTTGCGCACCCGGTCCACCGCCTCGCCGCTCTCCAGCTCCTCCCGGCTGGTCACGACGTAGGGGACGCCCAACGCCCCGTACAGCTCCAGGAGTTCGTCAGGCGAGGCCAGGTCGGACTTGGTGAGGACGAGGAGCGGGGTGAGGCCGCCGTCGTACGCCGCGACCAGGCAGCGGTCGATCAGACGGGGGCGCGGCTCGGGGTCGGCGAGGGCGGTGACGATGGCGAGCTGGTCGGCGTTGGCGACGACCACGCGCTCGTACGGATCGTCGTCGTCGGCCGTGCGGCGCAGCACGGAGGTGCGCGGCTCGATGCGGACGATGCGGGCGAGGGTGTCCTTCTCGCCGGACAGGTCGCCGACGATGGCGACACGGTCGCCGACGATCGCGGCCTTGCGGCCCAGTTCGCGGGCCTTCATCGCCATCACGACGCGGTCCTCGACCAGGCAGGTCAGGCGGCCCCGGTCGACGGTGAGGACCATGCCCTCGACCGCCTCCTCGTGCTTGGGGCGGATGTTCGTACGTGGACGGTTGCCCTTGCGGTTGGGGCGCTGGCGGATGTCGTCCTCGTCGGTGTGCTTGCCGTAACGGCGCATGATCCCGGTCCGCCCGTCAGTTCCCGAGCATTCCGGTCCACATGTCCGGGAAGTCGGGCAGGGTCTTCGCCGTTGTCGCCACGTTCTCGATCTGTACGCCCTCCACGGCCAGGCCGATGATCGCGCCGGCGGTGGCCATGCGGTGGTCGTCGTAGGTGTGGAAGACGCCGCCGTGCAGCCGGCGTGGGCGGATGTGCAGACCGTCGGCGGTCTCGGTGACGTCGCCGCCCAGCTCGTTGATCTCCTTGGTGAGCGCGGCCAGGCGGTCCGTTTCGTGCAGGCGGAGGTGGGCCACCCCGCGCAGCGTCGAGGGAGAGTCGGCGAGGGCGGCGACCGCCGCGATGCCGGGGGTCAGCTCGCCGACCTCGCTCAGATCCACGTCGATGCCGTGGATCGCGCCGGAACCGGTGAACTCCAGGCCGCTTTCGGTCAGTTCGCAGGAACCGCCCATTTCGGTGAAGATCTCTCGCAGCCTGTCACCGGGCTGGGTGGTGCGCGCGGGCCAGTCGGGGATGACGACCTTTCCGCCGGTCACCAGGGCCGCCGCCAGGAACGGCTGTGCGTTCGAGAGATCCGGCTCGACGATCAGATCGCGGCCGAGCAGGGCGCCCGGCGTGACCCGCCAGACGTTGGGCTCGCCGCCCGACTCCGGGGTGTCCACCTGCGCGCCGACCGCGCGCAGCATGTCGACCGTCATCCGGATGTGCGGCATGGAGGGGAGGGCCGAGCCGATGTGCCGGACCTCCACGCCCTGGTTGAAGCGCGGGCCCGAGAGGAGGAGGGAACTCACAAACTGGGAGGACGAGGACGCGTCGATCTCGACCGGGCCGCCGTCCAGAGCGCCGCCCCCGTGCACGGTCAGCGGCAGTGCGCCGCGGCCGTCGTCGTCGATCCGGGCGCCCAGCAGGCGCAGCGCGTCGATCACACCGTTCAGGGGGCGCTCGTACGAGCGCGGGTCACCGTCGAAACGGATGGGGCCGTCGGCGAGCGCGGCGACCGGGGGCAGGAAGCGCATCACGGTGCCCGCGTTGCCGACGTCGACCGTGGCCGGGCCGTGCAGGCCCGAGGGGATGACCCGCCAGGCCTCGCCGGAGGCGTCGGGACCGGCCGTGACCGTGGAGCTGGACGCCACCGTCTCCTCGATGCCGACACCCATCGCGCGCAGAGCGCCCGCCATCAGCAGGGTGTCGCGGGAGCGCAGCGGCCGGCGCAGCCAGCCCGGCTCGGAGGCCAGCGCCGCCAGCACGAGAGCGCGATTGGTGACCGACTTCGACCCCGGCACGTGGACCGTCGCGTCGACGGCTCCGCTCGCGTGCGGGGCGGGCCAGAGGGCGGTGTGGGCGGGGTTCACGGTCATGCGCCCCACTTTAATGGGGGTTCGCTCCGCGGCTCGTTCCGCGGGTTCGGCCGCGAGACGCGGGTCGCTCCTGACTGCGCGGCCGTTGTGGCTGGTCGGGCAGTTCCTGGCGCCCCGTTGGGGCGCTCCTGTGCGGGGGCCTCAGACCTCCAGCAGCCAGCGGCCCCCGCCTATCAGTGAGCACAGGGACACCACATGGAACAGGAACAGCCACAGGCCCGCCGGGACGTGGGTGAGGCGTGACAGCTGATCCGCGTCCGAGTCGCCCGCTCCGCCTCGCATCCGCTTCGCCTGGAGCTCGAAGGCCGGGCGGACACCGCCGAGCAGCAGGAACCACACCACGGCGTAAGCGAACGCCGCCTGCACCTGGGGGCCGGCGAGCCAGGACACCACCACGAACGTGCCGCCGGTGAGGAGCACGGTGAGCGCGCCGTACGCGTTGCGGATCATCACCAGCATCGCGACGAGCAGGGCCGTCGCCAGCCACAGCAGTGCGGTGATGTGGCCCGCGGCGAGCAGTGCGGCGCCGCCCAGGCCGAGCAGCGGGGGAGCGGTGTAGCCCGCGGATGCGGTGAGGATCATGCCGAAGCCGGTGGGCTTGCCGCGGCTGACGGTGAGGCCGCTGGTGTCCGAGTGCAGCCGTATGCCGCTGAGACTGCGCCCGGTGAGCAGGGCGACCAGGCCGTGGCCGCCCTCGTGGGCGATGGTGATGGCGTTGCGGGAGACGCGCCAGAGGCCGTGCGGGACGATCACCGCCAGCGCGGCGACCATGGTGGCGATCACCACCCACAGGTCGGGGTCCGGCTGGCCTCCGAAGATCTGGTCCCAGAGGCCGGCCAGCGAGGTGGATGCGGTGCTGTCCATTGTCGGCGGGAGCTCCCTCTCGTAACGCGGAATCTGGCAGTGTGGCACGTATGTGCGGACGGTATGCAGCGAGTCGTAGGCCCGAGGATCTCGCAGGAATCTTTGAGATCGAGAAGTGGGAGCCCGAGGAGACACTGGCGCCCGACTACAACGTGGCCCCGACCAAGGAGGTCTACGCAGTCCTCGACCGTCCCCTTAAGGACGCGGACGCTGCATCCACCAGTTCCTCCGTCCCGGGGAAGCCGGTTCGCCAGCTGCGCAAGCTCAGGTGGGGGCTCGTCCCGTCCTGGGCCAAGACGCCCGAGGGCGGCGCCCGGATGATCAACGCGCGCGCGGAGACGGTGCACGAGAAGCCCTCGTACCGTCGCGCCTTCGCCGCCCGGCGCTGCATTGTGCCCGCCGACGGCTACTACGAGTGGGTCACCGGTGTCTCCGAGCGCGATCTGGAGGTCGAGGGCAAGAAGAAGCGGCCGCGCAAGCAGCCGTACTTCGTGACTCCCGCGGACGGTTCTGTCTTCGCGATGGCCGGGCTGTACGAGTTCTGGCGCGACAAGACGTTGCCCGATGACCATCCGCGGGCGTGGTGGGTGACGTGTTCGGTCATCACGACCGAGGCGGAGAGCTCGCCGCTCGCGGTCGCGCCGGCCGAGGGGCCGCGGGCCCTGGCCGACATCCATCCGCGGATGCCGCTGATGCTCACGCCGGATCGGTGGGATGCCTGGCTCGATCCGGCGCGGACCGATGTCGACGACCTGCGGTCGCTGCTCGCTCCGCCTCCGGAGGGGTTGATGCGGGCGTATCCCGTGTCCACGGCGGTGAGCAATGTACGGAACAACGGGCCCGAGCTGTTGAAGGAGCTGGAGGGGCCGGAGGAGGGGACGCTCTTCTGAGAGGGTGCCCGGGGACCGGTCCGAGGCCGGGGTGGGTGCGCTTACCGGCGCTCGCAGGGTGCCGCTCGCTTTGAGACGGGTGCCGCCCCTGGCGGCACGCGTGCCCTCGGTCAGGGCAGTGACAGGATGGTTCTGTGACGCACAGTGAGACGGTTGATACCGAAGCGGGCAGTGCCCGTGTCACCTGGCACCCTGCCGAGAAGGCGCGGCTTGTGCTTGCCGTCAGTCATGGAGCGGGTGGTGGCATCGAGGCGCGGGATCTGCAGGCGTTGGCCGGGGTGTTGCCCGGGCACGGGGTGAGTGTCGCGTTTGTCGAGCAGCCCTGGCGGGTGGCCGGGAAGAAGGTGGCGCCCGCGCCGAAGACGCTGGATGCCGGGTGGCGGGGGCTGTGGCCCGCGCTCGCGCGTCCGGGGCTGCCCGTGGTCTCCGGCGGGCGCAGTGCCGGGGCGCGGGTCGCCTGTCGTACGGCCGTCGAGCTGGGAGCCCAGGCCGTGCTTGCGCTCAGCTTTCCGTTGCACCCGCCGGGCAAGCCCGAGAAGTCGCGTGCCGACGAGCTGCTCGGCTCCGGGGTGCCCACACTGGTCGTACAGGGCGGCAACGACCCGTTCGGGAAGCCGGAGGAGTTCCCGAAGGGGTCGTACGAGCTGATCGAGGTGCCGTACGGCGATCATGGCTTCGCCGTTCCGAAGAGGGCGCCGATCGAGCAGGACGAGGCGCTGACGGTCATCACTGACGGTGTCGTGAAGTGGACCGCGTCACTCGTGTAACGCCCGGGAATGTTGAGCGGCGGACGTCTGTTGTGGGGATCAGACAGCACGGAGCGTGCTGACCGTTCGTACGAGAGGAAGTCCGCCGCATGGGTTCGACCATCTGCCCGAGCCGTCGCAGCAGCGCTGACCTGGACTGGACGGTGCTGCACGCGGCAAAGACCGCCCCTATTCGGGCGGCGGCGGGTACGGATCGTCGTCTATCCTCCGATTCCAGTGGGACCGGTTTCGGTCTCACGTCGTCGCTGGAGGAGGTGGGTCCGGTCACTGGGACCGACGCAGGGACCGAAAACGGCCAGGCGGAGCAGCCCGAGGGCCAGGGCACGAGCACGGAGTCGTCCGCCGAGCGCACCGCGCGCTTCGAGCGGGACGCGCTCGAATTCCTCGACCAGATGTACTCGGCCGCCCTGCGCATGACGCGCAACCCGGCCGACGCCGAGGACCTGGTGCAGGAGACGTACGCGAAGGCGTACGCGTCCTTCCACCAGTTCCGTGAGGGAACCAACCTCAAGGCGTGGCTGTACCGCATTCTCACCAACACCTTCATCAACTCGTACCGCAAGAAGCAGCGCGAACCCCAGCGCTCCGCGGCCGAGGAGATCGAGGACTGGCAGCTGGCGCGTGCCGAGTCGCACATGTCGACGGGTCTGCGCTCCGCCGAGTCGCAGGCGCTCGATCACCTGCCCGACTCGGACGTCAAGGAAGCGCTGCAGGCGATCCCCGAGGAATTCCGCATCGCCGTCTATCTCGCGGACGTAGAGGGCTTTGCGTACAAGGAGATCGCGGACATCATGGGGACACCCATCGGTACGGTGATGTCCCGGCTGCACCGGGGTCGCCGTCAACTGCGCGGCATGCTCGAGGACTACGCGCGTGACCGTGGGCTGGTCCCGGCCGGCGCCGGGGAGTCGAACGAAGCGAAAGGCTCGGGCTCATGAGCTGCGGAGAGCCGCACGAGACGGATTGCAGTGAGGTACTCGACCATCTTTACGAGTTCCTCGACCATGAGATGCCGGACGCGGACTGCACCAAGTTCGAGGTGCACTTCGAGGAGTGCTCCCCATGCCTCGAGAAGTACGGCCTCGAGCAGGCGGTGAAGAAGCTGGTGAAGCGGTGCTGCGGTCATGACGACGTGCCGAGCGATCTGCGCGCCAAGGTCATGGGTCGCATCGATCTGATCCGCTCCGGACAGGTCGTGCCCGAGCACGACGTGACGGCGACGCCTCAGGAGTCCTGAACTCCCGACGTCGAGCGTCAACTCGTCACGGAGATCGTCCCTTTATCACCCGAACGTGCTAATCCGCGGGCTCCGAGCCCGCGGATTCGGCCATACGCGTCCCCGTGGCGCCCCCGCCGCTCTAGGCTCCGGAGCCTGAAGTCGGGGAGGGGACGAGGATGGGGTCGGTTCCGGCGTGGGCCCGTGTGTACGTGGCCTGTGTCGTTCTCGGGGCCCTGCTCTGCCTGGCTCCGCTGCCGCACCTCCAAGTGCCGTGGTGGGTCGTCGCGTTGCTCGCCGTGCTGTACGCGGGGTGCGAGCGGATCCCGCTGCCCCGCGGCCCCCGGGCCGCCGGTGCCCCCGGCCGTGAGGCCCCCAAAGGGATGGGCACCTTCCTCCCCGTGCTGCTGGCCGGGGCCTTTCTGCTGCCGCCCGCAGCCGCCGCGCTCGTCGCGCTGCCGGGGGCCCTGCTCGCCCGGGTCGAGCAGCGGCCGCGGTGGCTGCGCCGGATCTGGCGCGCGGCCCAGCTCGCCGTAGCGATCTGGGCGGCCTCCCGGGTGCACTGGGCGCTGGGCGGCCGGAACGCGGTGGTCGAGCCCCACTTTCCGTACGCGCTGGTGCCCGCCGTGGCCGCGGTGCTCACGTTCTGCCTCGTGCTGACCGTGCTGGACGGCGGGATCCTGGCCCTCGCCGAGCGGGTGCCGGTGCGGGGCGCCTGGCGCGGGCTCTTCGCGCGCTCTCTCGCGCCCGTCGCCGTGCACGGGCTCGCGGGGCTGATGATGGCGGTGCTGTGGCGCAGCCCGTACGGGCCTGTCGCCGCGCTGCTTGTGCTCTTGCCGATGTACGTGTCCTGCTGGGTGTTCGCGCAGTACCACCGGGAGCGGGCCGCCCACCAGGCCACGATTCGCGCGCTGGTCCAGGCCGTCGACATCAAGGACGGGTACACGCGCGGGCACAGCGAGCGGGTCGGGCAGGCGTCCATGATGATCGCGCGGGAACTCGGCATGGACGACGAGCGGGTCGAAGTGCTGCGGTTCGCCGGGATTCTGCACGACGTGGGCAAACTCGGCGTTCCTACCCGGCTGTTGCGGAAGGACGGGCCGCTCACCCCTGAGGAGCGGCGGGTCATCGAGTTGCATCCCGAGTACGGGCACGAGATGGTCCGGGGGATCGGGTTCCTCGGGGAGGCGCGGTCGGCCATCCTGCACCACCATGAGCGGCTGGACGGGAGCGGGTATCCGTACGGGCTGGTGGGAGGCCAGATTCCGGAGTTCGCGCGGGTGGTGGCCGTTGCCGACGCCTTCGACGCGATGACGTCCACTCGGTCCTACCGGCGGGCCCGGCCCGTGCCCGCGGCGCTGGAGGAGCTGGAGCGGTGTGCGGGGGCGCAGTTCGACCCCGGGATGGTACGGGCGCTGGCGCGAGCCCTTTCCCGGCAGGGGTGGCATCCCGCCGTCACCGCCGACAACAGCACGCCGCCGCGCGGCGGTGTTCAACCGCCCGCTCCGCCCGTTTCCAGTCGACTGGAAGGGCACCCGACATGAGTACCGCCGCTCCGCGGCGGAGCCTTCCCACCCGCTCCGCCCGTTTCCACTCGGCCGGAAGAGCACCCAAACCGCTCGCCCCCACCCTCGTCCGTGCCTTCACCCTCGTCCTCGCCCTCCTCTCCCTCGTCGTCACCCTCTGGACCGGCCTCGAAGAACGCGGTACCGCCCTCGCCTTCGGTCTCCTCATCGTCCTCGGCGAGCTCACCCGCTGGAGCGGTACCGAGGAGCGGGAGACCGCTCCGCTCGGGGCCGCGGGGGCGCTGTCGTACGCCCTGCTGGGGGAGCAGGCCGGGCACGCCACGCATCACGGTGTCGCCCAGGTCGTCGCCGTCGTCACCGCGGCCGCGCTCCTGGGATGCGTGCCCCATGCCGCCGGCGGGCGGGGCCCGACCCTCGACCACCTCACCCGGCGCATACTGACCGCCGGTTTCGCCGCCGTCTGCTTCCAACCCCTGTACAACCAGGGGAGATTGCACGAGTGGAGCGGCCCCGCGTATGCCCTGCTGCTGGTCGCGCTGCTCGTGCTCACCGCGCTGTGCGACGCCGTGCTCGCGGCGGCGATGGCGCACTCCCGTACCCGGTGGCCGTTCGGGCCGCTGCTGCGGGACGAGCTGCGGTCCATGCTCGGCATCGGGTCGGCCGTGTGCGCGACCGGGGCCGTGATGTCGCTCGCGGTCGCCGTGGTCGGGCTCTGGGCGCTGCCCGTCTTCTCGCTGCCCCTGCTGCTGACCCAGCTGTCGTTCCGGCGGTACGCGGGCGTGCGGGTCACCTACCGGCAGACCATCGCCTCCCTGGCGCGGGCGACCGAGATAGCCGGGTACACCCCCGCCGGTCATGCCCGGCGGGTGGCCGCGCTCAGCAGTGCGGTCGGGCGGGAGCTGGGGCTGTCCGAGCCCGATCTGACCGTCCTGGAGTACGCGGCACTCATGCACGACATCGGGCAGCTGAGTCTTGTCGATCCCGTCCCCGCCGGGGCCACCGCCGTGCTTCCCGCCGAGGAACAGCGGCGGATAGCTCTGCTCGGCGGTGCCGTCGTACGCCAGACCGGTGTGGATGCCGAGGTCGCCGTGGTGGTGGAGCGGCAGGCCGACCCATACCGGGAGCAGCCGGTCACCGCGCGGATCGTACGAGCCGTGAACGCATACGAGGAGATGGCCAGGGAAGCAGGGCCGGGAGGGACTCTGACCGCCCTGGAGAAGCTGCGTCTGGCCACTGCCCGCGACTATCAGCCGGAGGTCGTGGAGTCGCTGGCCAGGGTCCTGGCAAGGGGCGGTCTGACCCTGCCCCAGGCTGGGTAACCCATGGGTAATGAGCGCCCGTCCAACGGTACGTGGTTGGATGCGAGGAAGAGGGTGTTCGGGGGCACGGGCCAGCCCGGGGCTGCGCTGTCTTCAAGGGACTCTTCAAGGGACCGGCAGGCGGGAAACGCAAGGAACTGGCAGGCGGGAATCGTGAGGATCTTCGGCAAGGGACGACACCGGCCCTCCGCCTCATGGCGGCAGGCCACCGACCGTGCGTTCACGCTGATCGGCGACGGCCGGTACGAAGACGCGGGGGCGCTCCTGACGCGCGCCGCGGACTTGGAGCCGTGGCTGTCCGAGTCCTGGTTCAACCTGGCCCTGCTGCACAAGTTCCGGCATGACTGGGAGCAGGCGCGGGCGGCGGGCCTCAGGGCCGTCGCGCTGCTCGACCGCGAGACCGGGGCGCCCGACTGGTGGAACGTGGGCATCGCGGCCACCGCCCTGCAGGACTGGCCGCTGGCCCGGCGCGCCTGGCAGGCGTACGGGCTGCGGGTACCCGGCGGCGCCGCCGTCTCCGGGGAACCGGTGGGCATGGACCTCGGCAGCGCGGCCGTAAGGCTGTCGCCCGAGGGCGAGGCCGAGGTGGTGTGGGGGCGCAGGCTCGACCCCGCCCGCGTCGAGGTGCTGTCCATTCCGCTGCCGTCCTCCGGGCGGCGCTGGGGCGAGGTGGTGCTGCACGACGGTGTCCCGCACGGTGAGCGGACCACCGCGGCCGGACACGCCTACCCCGTCTTCGACGAGATCGAGCTGTGGGCGCCGTCACCGGTGCCTACCTGGGTGGTCCTCCTTGAGGCGGCCACCGAGGACGACCGGGACGCGCTGGAGCAGCTCGCCGCCGACGCCGGCTTCGCCGCCGAGGACTGGTCGTCGTCCGTACGGCTGCTCTGCCGGATGTGCTCCGAGTCGCGGATGCCCTCCGACGAGGGCGACGGCGAGCACCTGGACCCGCACGACCACAGCGAGCCCGGCCATCCGGGGCCGCTCGGCCACCGCACCGACGGGCAGCTGTGGGTGCCCGAGCGGGAGTGCGGGGTGGCTGCGCCGGCCTCGCTGGTGAGGGGGCTGCTGGACGGGTGGGTCGCGGACAGCCCCGACTCCAGGGACTGGCGGGACCTCGAAGAGGTTTGTTAGGAGGCTGCGGGGAGGAAGGCCCGCCGCGGGTTCTCGTGGCTGGTCGCGCCCACGCGGTGGAGCCGCACCTCAGGTGCGGTCCCGCGCCCCTCACGCGGCGCTGCCCCGTACCCTGTATCAGCATCACACCCCCGTTTTTCAGGAAGGCATACGTCGGTCATGGCGCAGCAGGACACCGATCAGCAGCACGCGGGCGTGCTCCCCGTGGACGACGAGGGCTTCGTCATCGACACCGAGGACTGCGAGGAGCGTGAGGAGGCCTACCGCGCGCGCGGCACCTCGCGGCCGATCACGGTCGTCGGGAACCCGGTGCTGCACAAGGAGTGCAAAGACGTCACCGAGTTCGGGGAAGAGCTGGACCAGCTGGTCGCCGACATGTTCGCCAGCCAGCGCATCGCCGAGGGCGTGGGCCTGGCCGCCAACCAGATCGGCGTCGACCTGAAGGTCTTCGTCTACGACTGCATGGACGACGAGGGCAAGCGGCACGTGGGCGTCGTCTGCAACCCCGTGCTCGTCGAGCTGCCCGCCGAGCAGCGCCGTCTGGACGACAGCAACGAGGGCTGCCTCTCGGTGCCGACCGCGTACGCGCCGCTGGCCCGCCCCGACTACGCCGAGGTCACCGGACAGGACGAGAAGGGCAACCCGATCAAGGTGCGCGGCACCGGCTACTTCGCCCGCTGCCTCCAGCACGAGACGGACCATCTGTACGGCTACCTGTACATCGACCGGCTCTCCAAGCGCGAGCGCAAGGACGCGCTGCGGCAGATGGCCGAGAACGAGCCCCGCTACCCGATCGTGGCGAACGACTGAGACGTGACGGCGACCGTCCTCGCGTACGACTGAGACGTGACGGCGACCGTCCTCGCGAACGACTGAGACGCGATGGCGACCGTCCACGCGAACGACTGAGACAGAAAATGACAGGTGGGGCTCGCAACCTCTTGTGAGCTTTCTCGAACGGCGCCTGGTCAGGGAACCCTCCTGACCAGGCGTCGTTCGTGTGTACGTCGCACGTTCGATCCCTTGTGCTCCTCTAGTGATCCATATTCAGTCACACAAGGGGAGATTCTCGGCATCATGGGGTAGTGAGTGCAGCAAATCCGTTCCCAGAACGGTCAGTTGTGGTGCTGAATGGGAAGTGCGGGGATACGCAACGGCGCACGCCCGGCACAGCAGGAGGGGCGCAGCGCCAGCAGGCGGCTGAGAGGGGTTTGTTCGTGCATGCTTTCTCACACGGCACTTCATCGACACCGACAGCGATCGCGGTTCCACCGGCGCTCTCTCTTCCGGTGATCGAGACGGCGTTTCCTCGAAAACTGCATCCGTATTGGCCCAGGCTCCAGGAGAAGACCAGGACCTGGCTGCTCGAAAAACGGCTCATGCCGGCGGACAAGGTCGAAGAATATGCCGACGGCTTGTGCTACACGGACCTCATGGCGGGCTACTACATTGGCGCCCCCGACGAGGTCATGCAGGCGATAGCGGACTACAGCGCGTGGTTCTTCGTCTGGGACGACCGCCACGACCGCGACGTCATCCACGGCCGCACCGACGCCTGGCGGAGGCTCAGGTTCCGGCTGCACGCGGCCCTCGACTCCCCCAGGGACCATCTGCACCACCAGGATCCCCTGGTCGCGGGGTTCGCGGACAGCATGGTGCGGCTGTACTCGTTCCTCAGCAAGAAGTGGAACGAGCGGTTCGCACTCCACTTCCACGCGGTGATCGAGGCGTACGACCGGGAGTTCCGAAATCGCGCCTCGGGCACCGTTCCGACGGTCGAGGAGTATCTCGAACTCCGCCGGCTGACGTTCGCGCACTGGATCTGGACCGACCTTCTGGAACCCAGCGCGGAGTATGAACTCCCCACGGCGGTGCGGAATCACCCCGCATATCGGAAGGCGGCACTGCTCAGCCAGGAATTCGCCGCCTGGTACAACGATCTGTGCTCGCTCCCCAAGGAAATTGCGGGCGACGAAGTGCACAATCTCGGAATCAGTCTCATTCACCATGAGGGGCTGACTCTCGAAGAGGCCGTCACGGAAGTACGGCGACGGGTCGAGGAATCCATCCGTGAATTCCTCGTCGCCGAAAAGGACGTATTACGGCTCGCCGATGCCCTCGCGGACGGGACCGTGTGGGGCAAGGAATGCAGCATTGCCGTGAAGGCGTGCCTCGGCAATATGCGGAACTGGTTCAGCTCCGTGTACTGGTTCCACCACGAGTCGGGCCGGTACATGGTCGACAGCTGGGACGACCGCTCCACACCCCCGTACGTCAACAATGAAGCGGCAGGTGAGAAATGACCGTCGAGTCTGTGCGGCCCGAGGTACCTGAGACGCTGGAGTTGTCCACCCCGCCCCTTGCGGGCGGAGGCGTGCCGGGTCTCGGCCACGGCTGGAAACTGGTCCGCGACCCGCTGGGCTTCCTGGCCCAACTGCGCGACCACGGCGACGTCGTCCGGCTCAAGCTGGGCCCCAAGACGGTGTACGCCATCACCACCCCCGCGCTCACCGGAGCGCTGGCGCTCAACCCGGACTACGAGATCGGCGGCCCGCTGTGGGAGTCCCTGGAGGGACTGCTCGGCAAGAAGGGCGTCGCGACCGCCAACGGGCCGCAGCACCGGCGCCAGCGGCGGACGATCCAGCCCGCGTTCCGGGCCGACATCATCCACGAGTACGGGCCGATCATGGAGGAGGAGGCACGCGCGTTCGCGGCGCGCATGGTGCCGGGGGAGACGATCGACTGCACCTCCGAGTCGTTCCGCGTCGCCGTCCGCATCGCGGCCCGCTGTCTGCTGCGCGGCCAGTTCATGGACGAGCGGGCCGAGCGGCTGAGCATCGCGCTCGGCGCCGTGTTCCGCGGTATGTACCGGCGCATGGTCATCCCGGCCGGACCGCTCTATCGGCTGCCGCTTCCGTCCCACCGCCAATTCGACCGCGCATTGGCCGATTTGCATGACCTCGTTGACGAGATCATCGACGAGCGGCGGGCATCTGGTCAAAAGCCGGACGATTTGCTGACGGCATTGCTGGAGGCGAAGGACGACAACGGCGACCCCATCGACGAACAGGAGATCCACGACCAAGTCGTAGCAATACTCACTCCCGGCAGCGAAACCATCGCGTCCACGATCATGTGGCTCCTGCAAGTCCTCACCGAACACCCGGAACACGCGGACAGGGTGAGCAAGGAGGCCGAATCCGTCGCGGGCGACCGGCCCGTCGGATTCGACGACGTCCGGAAGCTGTCGCACACGAACAATGTCGTCGTCGAGGCGATGCGTTTGCACCCCGCCGTATGGATATTGACGCGGCGCACGGTGACCGAAACCGAGCTGGGCGGCTATCGCATTCCGGCCGGTGCCGACATCGTCTACAGCCCGTTCGCGATCCAGCGCGATCCCCGGTCGTACCAGGAGCACCTGGATTTCGACCCTGACCGCTGGCTTCCGGAACGGTCCAAGGACATACCGAAGTACGCGATGCGCCCGTTCAGCGTGGGCAACCGGAAGTGCCCCAGTGACCACTTCTCGATGGCCCAGCTCAGTCTGATCACGGCGACCGTGGCGTCCCGGTGGCGCTTCGAGCAGGTGTCGGGCTCCAACGACGCGACCCGCGTCGGCATCACCCTGCGCCCGCACAAGCTGCTGCTGAAGGCCCGGCCGCGCTGACCGTGCGTGTTCACCGGCGCACGTTCAGGCCGCCCGCGGGCCCCTGAACGTGCGCCGGTACGCCTGCGGGGTCGTCCCCAGGCTCCGGACGAACTGATGGCGCAGCGCGGCCGCGTTGCCGAAGCCGGTGCGGCCCGCGATCGCGTCCATCGTCTCGTCCGTGGCCTCCAGCAACTCCTGGGCCAGCAGCACCCGTTGGCGCAGGATCCAGCGGTACGGAGTCGTCCCCGTCTCCTGCTGGAAGCGGCGCGCGAAGGTGCGCGGGGACATATGGGCGCGGGCCGCGAGCTGCTCCACGGTCACCTCCTCGTCGAGGTGCTGCTGCATCCACACCAGCACCTCGCCGACCGTGTCGCACCGGGAGCGGGGCAGCGGGCGCTCGATGAACTGGGCCTGGCCGCCGTCGCGGTGCGGTGGTACGACCATGCGGCGGGCGATGGCGTTGGCGACCTCCGGGCCATGCTCCTTGCGGACGAGGTGGAGGCAGGCGTCGATGCCGGCGGCGGTGCCCGCCGAGGTGATCACCGGATCCTCGTCGACGTACAGCACGTCCGGCTCGACGATCGCCCGCGGGTACTGCCGGGCGAGCGCCTCCGCGTGATGCCAGTGCACCGCGCAGCGTCGGCCGTCCAGGAGCCCTGCCGCGCCCAGCACGAAGACACCGGAGCAGACGCTGAGCACCCGCGCGCCGCGCTCGACGGCCCGGCGCAGCGCGTCCAGCAGCCCGGGCGGATAGTCACGCACGGCATAGGTGTCCCCGGCCGGCACGACGACGAGGTCGGCCTCGTCGAGCCGGTCGAGGCCGTGCGGGGTGGAGACGGTGAACCCGGAGACATGGGTGCCGAGCGTGGGGCCCTCGGCCGAGGCGATCGCGAAGTCGTAGACGGGCAGCCCCTCGTCGCTGCGGTCGAGGCCGAACACCTCGCAGACGACGCCGAGTTCGAAGGGGTGTACACCGTCGAGCAGGACTGCGGCCACGTTCTTGAGCATGTTCTCCAGTGTGCCTCGGAAGTGGCAGTAATTCGAGGGTGTGCGGCAGTCCTGCCACTGACGGTAAGGAGCAATCGGCGCGACAGTGGTGTTCATGAACACACTCATGGACAACCTCGTCGGAATCCTGACCGTCCTTGGGATCTTCGCGGTCGTGGCGCTCCCCTCGCTGATCGGGCTCGCCCACGAGCGGCGCGTCGACCGTCAGCTCAAGGCGGCCCGGGCCGCCCGCTCCGAGGTCGACCGGCCCTCCCGTCCTCACGGCTTCGTCACCACCACCGTGACCGTCCACTCCTGAAGGCCCTTGCACGAGATCCGGGCCGGGTCGCTGGGGCACAACGGACGGGACGAGGTGAGCTGCACCGTACCCGCCGAGACCGCCTTGAACGCGGAGGAGGCGTCGCCCGCCTGCAGGACGATGCCGCTGTTGGTGGCCTCGAGACCGCTGCCGTCGGCCTTGACGGGCGCCCAGGGCCGGCTGGTGGTGCCGTCCAGAAGAATGCGGATCACGTTGCCCGTCGTCAGGCAGAACGTGCGGCCGGTATCGGCGGCGCCGAGCTCCGCCTTCGCCTCCGCACAGCCTTTGTGGGATGTCGTGGGGGACGGCGACACGGTGCCGCTGCCGCCCGCTTCGCCTCCGCTCTGCGTGCCGCAACCCGCGGCCAGGAGAAGCGTCAGTGCCGCGAGGGCGATGGTCCGGTGGTGGGTCGTTCGGCGCATGGGGGGCCTCCTCGTCGCTTGGACGTGCCACCCCCGCATCAGGATCCACTTCGGGGCACGGAAAAGCCCTGGCCGCGACGGCGGCCAGGGCTTTCGTGGGTCAGCTGGTCGTCAGGGCGGTGTCGTCGACGACGAAGCTGGTCTGGAGCGAGGAGTCCTCGACGCCGCTGAACTTCAGCGTGACGGTGGAGCCGGCGAAGGAAGACAGGTCGAAGGTCTTCTGGGCGTAGCCGGAAGCCTTGTTGAGGTTGGAGTAGGTCGCCAGCGTGGTGGAGCCGGCGGTGACCGTGAGCTTGTCGTAGGCCGTGCTGGTGCTGGTCTCGGCCGTGTCGATGTGCAGGTAGAAGGTGAGCGACGCCTTGCAGCCGCTCGGGATGGTCACCGACTGGGACAGCGTGTCGGTGTGGGTGGAGCCGTAGCCGTCCAGCCAGGCGTAGTAGGAGCCGCCGTGCGCCGCCTCACCGGTGTCGTTCGTGATGACTCCGCTGGAGGCGCTCCAGGTGGTGTTGCCCGACTCGAAGCCCTGGTTGCCGAGCAACTGCGCCGAGGTGCAGGTGCCGCCGCCGGAAGTGCTGACGGTCCAGGTGAAGGTGGCCGTGCCGGAGGCGCCGGTGCTGTCGGACGCGGTGACGGTCACGCTGTAGGTGCCCGCCGTGCTCGCCGTGCCGGAGATCCGGCCGGTCGAGCTGTTGATCGACAGACCGGTCGGCAGGCCGCTCGCGCTGTAGGTGAGGGCCGCGCCCGCGCTGTCGGAGGCTGAGATCTGCAGGCTGACCGAGCCGCCGGTCGCGGTGGACTGGCTGCCCGGGTTGGTGACGGTCACCGTGTTGCCGGTGCTGGTGCCCGAGGTGAAGGCGGTGGTGCCGTTGGGGGTGCCCCAGCCGGTCGGGCCGTCGTAGCCGGTGGCCGCGGTGCAGAAGTACGAGGTCGAGCAGGAGCCGTTGTTGCCGCTGGTGACGTCGTACAGGTTCGAGGTGTGGGAGTACGGGTACTTCGCCGGGTAGTCGCCGGAGCCCGGGGTGCCCGCGAGGGCGTACACACCCGCGATGATCGGTGCGGAGGCGCTCGTACCGCCGTAGACCGCCCAGCCGGAGCCGCCGTAGGTGTCGTAGACGGCCACACCGGTCGCGGGGTCGGCGACCGCGGAGACGTCCGACTCCATGCGCTTGGTGCAGCCGGTGTCGGTCTGCCAGCTCGGCTTGGCGTCGTACGCGGAGCAGCCGGAGCCGGTGCCCTCGGTGCTGCTGGTCTTCCACACGGACTCGGTCCAGCCGCGGGAGTTGGACGACGTGGACAGCGCGGTGCCGCCGACGGCGGTCACGTACTGGGAGGTCGCCGGGTACTCGGCGCCGTAGCCGGAGTCACCGGCGGAGACGGTGATGGCGACGCCCGGGTGCTTGAAGTACTGGGTGTCCTCGCTGGTCTGGGAGGAGGACTCGCCGCCGCCCCAGCTGTTGGACACGAACTTCGCGCCCAGGGCCACGGCCTCGTTCTCGGCGGTGCCGAGGTCGGAGTCGGTCGCCGAGTTGGCCTCGACCAGGATGATGTTGCAGTTGGGGCAGACCGCGCTGACCATGTCGATGTCGAGCGCTTCCTCGCCCGCCCAGCCGGTGTCGTTCGACGGCAGCGAGGTGGTCGAGCCGGTCTGGCTGACCTGCTTGAAGCAGCCGTTGGCCTTGGTGCAGGCCGACAGGCCGAACTGCGAGCGGTAAGTGGCCAGGTCCGACTCGGCGTTGGGGTCGTTGTACGCGTCGACCACGGCGACCGTCAGGCCGGAGCCACCGGTCGAGGGCAGGTTGTACGCGCTGTGCAGGTTGGCCGGGCTGAGGCCGGACACCGCGGCGGCGGCGTTCGGGGATATCGCCGCGGCCAGCTTCTGCTTGATGTCCGTGCGCCGCTGGGCGAAGCAGGCGGCGTGACCGGGGGTCGGGGTGCCGCACAGATGCGTGGTGGGCACCTTCTGGCCGGCCTTGCCGGTCGGGTGAACGGCCTGGGCGGCGGGGGAGGTCAGGGCTTTCGCGTTCTGGGCGGCCCGGGAGATGTGCGCGGTGGGCGCCGTCTGCGCACCCGCGGGCGGGGCCGCGGCGAACCCGGCGACGCCGAGGGCGAGGGCAGGGAGGGCGGCGGTCAGGAGTCTTCGCAGTCTCCGGGCGGGTCTGGCGGAGCGTGTCTCACGCATGGGGGTGCTGCCTCCATCGATTTGAGGCCGGTGCCGCGCGGACCGGGTAGGGCCGTACGCGGCTCCACAGCCGGAAGTGGGGGTTCTCGGCGTTGCGTGGCAGGCCCGTGACGCGCGTAGCGTCAGGGAGTGTCATGGGCATGCCAATCTGACGGCCTGGCATGCCGCTGTGTATGACATGTCAGGACGGCCAGAACCTAGCCGGGGCCGATGAGGCGCGGATAGCGGCCCCCGAAGAACTTTGCCGCTCCATAGGTGGTCCATGGACGACCCATGGACGGTCCATGGACGAGACACGAGACACGAGACACGAGACGCGGGACGCGGGACGCGGGACGCGAGACGCGAGACGCCGGGCCGCGTGCGCGGCCCGGCATCAAACCTGAGGTGTCGTCAGAAGTCCTCGTCGAGGTCGACGGTTCCTTCCACGGCGACCTGGTACGCCGACGGCCGCCGCTCGAAGAAGTTGGTCAGCTCCTGGACGCCCTGCAACTCCATGAAGGAGAACGGGTTCTCGGAGCCGTAGACCGGTGCCAGGCCTAGGCGTACCAGGCGCTGGTCGGCGACGCACTCCAGGTACTGGCGCATCGAGTCGGTGTTCATGCCGGGCAAGCCCTCGCCGCAGAGATCGCGACCGAACTGGAGTTCAGCCTCGACTGCTTCCTTGATCATGTCGGTGATCTGTCGGCCGAGTTCCTCGTCGAAGAGGTCGGGCTCTTCCTTCCGTACGGTGTCGACGAACGCGAACGCCGCGTCCATGTGGCAGCTTTCATCACGGAAAACCCAGTTGGTGCCGGTCGCCAGGCCGTGCAGCAGACCCCGGCTGCGGAACCAGTAGACGTACGCGAAGGCCCCGTAGAAGAAGAGCCCCTCGATGCACGCGGCGAAGCAGATCAGGTTGAGCAGGAAGCGGCGGCGGTCGGCCTTCGTCTCCAGCCGGTCCAGCTTCTCCACCGAGTCCATCCACTTGAAGCAGAACTCGGCCTTCTCACGGATGGAGGGGATGTTCTCGACGGCGGCGAAGGCGGCGGCGCGGTCCTCCGGGTCGGGGAGGTAGGTGTCGAGCAGCGTCAAGTAGAACTGGACGTGCACGGCCTCCTCGAAGAGCTGTCGCGACAGGTACAGCCGCGCCTCGGGGGAGTTGATGTGCTTGTACAGCGTCAGCACCAGGTTGTTCGCCACGATCGAGTCGCCCGTCGCGAAGAACGCGACCAGTCGGCCGATCATGTGCTGCTCGCCCTGCGACAGCTTCGCGAGGTCGGCGACGTCCGAGTGGAGGTCGACCTCCTCGACGGTCCAGGTGTTCTTGATGGCGTCCCGGTAGCGCTCGTAGAAGTCCGGGTAGCGCATGGGGCGGAGGGTGAGTTCGAAGCCCGGGTCGAGGAGGTTCTTCTCGGTGTTCGGGGGGGTCATTACTGGCACGCCTCGCAGGACTCGGGGTTCTCAAGGGAGCAGGCGACGGCGTCGGGCTCGGCCACCTGCTGGACGGGGATGGTCTTCTCGGGCCGGCCCTGCGCCTGGGCGGCGCGGGCGATGCGCGTCGCGGGGCGCGAGCGCAGGTAGTACGTCGTCTTCAGGCCCGACTTCCAGGCGTACGCGTACATCGAGGAGAGCTTGCCGATGGTCGGCGTCTCCAGGAACAGGTTCAGCGACTGGGCCTGGTCCAGGAACGGGGTCCGGGCGGCGGCCATGTCGATGAGGCCGCGCTGCGGGATCTCCCACGCCGTGCGGTAGAGGTCGCGGACGTCCTGCGGCACCCAAGTGAAACCCTGCACCGAGCCGTTGGACTCGCGCAGAGCCTCCCGGGTCTGCGCGTCCCACACGCCGAGCTTCTTCAGCTCGTCCACCAGGTAGGAGTTGACCTGGAGGAACTCTCCGGAGAGCGTCTCGCGCTTGAAGAGGTTCGACACCTGTGGCTCGATGCACTCGTACACGCCCGCGATGGACGCGATCGTCGCGGTGGGCGCGATGGCGAGGAGGAGAGAGTTGCGCATGCCTACGGCGGCGATGCGTTCCCGCAGGGCCGCCCAGCGCTCCGGCCAGGTCAGCTCCACGTCGAAGTGGTCGGGGTGGAGGACACCGCGGGCCGTACGGGTCTTCTCCCAGGCCGGGAGCGGGCCGTTGCGCTCGGCGAGGCCGGCCGAGGCCTCGTACGAGGCGAGCATGATGCGTTCGGCGATGCGCGTGGAGAGGGCCTTCGCTTCGGGGGAGTCGAAGGGCAGGCGGAGCTTGAAGAAGACGTCCTGGAGGCCCATCGCGCCGAGGCCCACCGGGCGCCACTTGGCGTTGGAGCGGCCCGCCTGCTCGGTCGGGTAGAAGTTGATGTCGACGACCCGGTCCAGGAAGGTGACGGCCGTGCGGACCGTCTCGTCCAGGCGCTCCCAGTCGATGTCGCCGCTCGTCGTGTCGACGAAGGCGCCCAGGTTCACCGAGCCGAGGTTGCAGACCGCCGTCTCGCCGTCGTCCGTGACCTCCAGGATCTCGGTGCACAGGTTCGAGGAGTGGACGGTGTGGCCCGGCTCCGCCGTCTGGTTGGCGGTGCGGTTGGCGGCGTCCTTGAAGGTCATCCAGCCGTTGCCGGTCTGCGCGAGGGTGCGCATCATGCGGCCGTACAAGTCGCGGGCCGGAATGGTCTTCTTGGCGAGGCCGCTCTCCTCGGCCTTGCGGTAGGCCGCGTCGAATTCGTCGCCCCACAGGTCGACCAGTTCCGGCACGTCGGAGGGGGAGAACAGGGACCAGATCCCGTTCTCGTTGACCCGGCGCATGAACTCGTCCGGGATCCAGTGGGCGAGGTTCAGATTGTGCGTACGCCGGGCGTCCTCACCGGTGTTGTCGCGCAGCTCCAGGAACTCCTCGATGTCGGAGTGCCAGGTCTCCAGGTAGACCGCGGCGGCGCCCTTGCGCCGGCCGCCCTGGTTCACCGCGGCGACCGAGGCGTCGAGGGTCTTCAGGAACGGGACGATGCCGTTGGAGTGCCCGTTCGTGCCGCGGATGAGGGAGCCGCGGGAACGGATCCGGCTGTACGACAGGCCGATGCCGCCCGCGTGCTTCGAGAGGCGCGCGACCTGGTGGTAGCGGTCGTAGATGGAGTCCAGCTCGTCCAGCGGGGAGTCGAGGAGGTAGCAGGACGACATCTGCGGGTGCCGTGTACCGGAGTTGAAGAGCGTGGGGGAGGAGGGGAGGTAGTCCAGGCGGCTCATGAGCCGGTAGAGGGACGCGACTTCGTCCACGGATCGGGTGGTGTCGTCCTCGGCGAGGCCGGACGCCACCCGGAGCATGAAGTGCTGGGGCGTCTCGATGACCTTGCGGGTGATCGGGTGCCGGAGCAGGTAGCGGCTGTGCAGGGTGCGCAGGCCGAAGTAGCCGAAGCGGTCGTCGGCGTGCACGTCGATCAGTTCGTTCAGGCGGGCCGTGTGCAGCCGTACGAACTCCGCCGTGCGGTCGGCGATCAGCCCCTCGCGGTGGCCGGTGGCGATGGACTCGGAGAAGGATCGCACGCCCTGTGAGGCGGCCTCCGCCGCGATGCTGATCGTCAGCAGGCGGGCGGCGAGGCGGGAGTACGCCGGGTCCTCGGAGATGAGGCCGGCGGCGGCCTCGGTGGCCAGTTCGCGCAGCTCCGCGTCGTCCGCGCGGGCGGACCGGCCGCGCAGCGCGGCGGCGGCGACCCGGCCGGGGTCGGCGTCCGGGAGGTCGGCGGTGAGGTCGGTCAGGGTACGCAGCAGCGTGGTACCGGGACCGTCCGTCTCCACCGGGGCCTGCTTCGCGGAAACGGAAGCTGAAGCCGGGTCGGCTGGCGCGATGGTCACTTGGGGCTCTCCCTCGCTCGGCACGGGGCCTGTTGGGGAGGAGCGGGGCACACGGGGGCGCTTCTGGGCAGCGGCGCACCGCGTCCACCGGCCCATTCCGCGAGGCCCGGACGTCGTCGGCGCCCGGGCCGGGTGGCCGGGGCGCGCTGTCGACAGGTCCTCGGACTGAAACGCGTACGCGGCCACGCGGGGCATGAACACGTACAAGTACACCGTTGCGGGACAGTTCCGGATTCGCACCGGATTCCCCTGCGGCGACAGCGAGCATGAGCATACATCTTGTGCCGGGCTGCGGGAGCACCCCCACATGTTGTGTCGCGTCGGCGTCCGGGAGTGCTACGGAGTGTGCTGGAGCGTCAACTCGTAGGTGATCGGCAGGATGTCGTCGATGTCCGGGATGGGGTTCCAGTCGCGCTTCCGTGGCGCGTGCGCGGTCGACGCGGGCGCGGACGAGGGCTTCGCCTGTGCCCCTGCCGCGGTCCTCGGTCGCGACCGCGAGCGTGCGGATCTCGGCCTCGCCCTGGCGGGCCATGTCGGCCATGGGGCCGCCTTGCGGGACGAAGGTCACGCCGCCGAGTACGCGGTCGTGGGCCACCGCGATCTCGGAGACGGCCTGCTCGACCTCGTGCCGGACGGGCACGGCGACGGGCCGCCGGATTCTGTCCGGCGGCCCGTCTTGCGGTGTCTGCGGCTGCGTGCGTCTGCGCCTGCCGCCGGCGGGTGGGGCGGGGCCGTGCCGGTCCGTGCGCCCCGTCGCCTGTGGCAGATCGCTTGGCTTTCATGGCTCTGCCTGTTGGCAACCACGCAAGCGACGGGCCATGTGATGTACCGGCACGGCCCCTTCCGTGCGTGGGCGACTGCGGGTGCGTGCCGGCTCAGCTGCGGGCATGCGCGCCGGCGGCCCACCCGCGCTTCCCCACTGCGGGCCATCGTGCTGCTGGGGCGGCACGGGTGCGCCAACCGGCACTCTGCGAGCACCGGTTGGCGCACCCACCCCGACGGCATCCTCGGCTGCGGGTGCCTAGTGAGTCGCCCCAGCCGTGGCCGGGGGCAGTTCCGTCTGTACCCCGGGGTCGCCCGCGTCCGCCGTGTAGTCCTCGGGGGACGTCTCGTCGACGCCCTCGGGGGCCTTGAACGCCCGGAAGGCGAAGGTGAGGACGACGGTCACCACGACGTTGAGCGCGAACGCTGTGAGGCCGATGTAGCCGATCTCCCCGATCCCGGGGATCTCCTTCGCGCTGCCGCCGAAGTGCTTCTGCGTCGGGGAGGCGACCCCGTACGCCGCGAACGTGCCGTAGAGCATGCCGACGGCCCAGCCCACGAGCAGCGCCCAGCGGTGGAACCACCGGGTGAACAGGCCGCCGACCAGGGCCGGGAAGGTCTGCAGGATCCAAATGCCGCCGAGGAGCTGGAAGTTGATCGCGACCGTCTTGTCCATGGTGAGGACGAAGACCAGCGCACCGACCTTCACCAGGAGCGAGACCAGCTTGGAGACCTTGGTCTCCTGCTGGGGAGTCGCGTCGGGCTTGATGAAGTCCTTGTAGATGTTGCGCGTGAAGAGGTTCGCGGCCGCGATGGACATGATGGCCGCGGGGACCAGCGCTCCGATGCCGATGGCGGCGAAGGCCACGCCCGCGAACCAGTCCGGGAACATGGTCTCGAAGAGCTGCGGGATGGCGAGCTGGCCGTTCGTGACCTTCACTCCGGCCGCGATCGCCATGAACCCGAGCAGGGCGAGCAGGCCCAGCATCAGCGAGTACAGGGGGAGGATCGTGGTGTTGCGGCGGATCACCTCACGGCTGCGGCTCGACAGCGTCGCCGTGATCGAGTGCGGGTACATGAAGAGCGCCAGTGCCGAGCCAAGGGCGAGGGTGGCGTACGTCCACTGGCCCGCTTCGGCGGGGACGATTCCGCCCGCGCCCGCCGCCGTGTACTTGTCGCTCGCCGCCTTGAAGATCTCGTCGAACCCGCCCAGCTTGATCGGGATGTAGATGATGGCCACCGCGATCACGATGTAGATCAGGGTGTCCTTCACGAACGCGATCAGGGCCGGGGCGCGCAGGCCGGAGGAGTAGGTGTACGCGGCCAGTACGCCGAAGGCGATGAGGAGCGGGAGGTCCTTCACGAACCAGTTCGTGTTGTCGCCGCCGCCCACGCCCATCACGTCCAGGACGGCCTGGATACCGACCAGCTGGAGCGCGATGTACGGCATGGTGGCCAGGATGCCGGTGACGGCCACGGCGAGGGACAGGCCCTTCGAGCCGAAGCGGCCGCGCACGAAGTCCGACGTCGTCACGTATCCGTGCTTGTGGGAGACCGACCACAGGCGGGGGAGGAACGTGAAGATCAGCGGGTAGACCAGGATGGTGTACGGGACCGCGAAGAAGCCGGCGGCGCCTGCCGCGTAGATCGCGGCGGGCACGGCGACGAAGGTGTACGCCGTGTAGAGGTCGCCGCCGAGCAGGAACCAGGTGATCCAGGTGCCGAACGAGCGTCCACCCAGGCCCCATTCGTCCAGGCTGTGCTCGTCGTCCGCCCTGCGCCAGCGCGCGGCCAGGAAGCCCATGACCGTGACGGCCAGGAAGAAGAAGATGAAGACGGCGAGTGCCACGCCGTTCACGCCGTCCTTCATGCCTCGGCACCGCCCTTCGTGGTGGCGCGGGCGCGCTGGTCACGCTGCCAGAGCTTGTAGGCGATCATCGTCAGCGCCGTGGACATGAGCACCCACAGCATCTGGTACCAGTAGAAGAACGGGATGCCGATGAGGATCGGGTCCGTCTTCGCGTACGAGCCGACCCACAGCATCGCCACGAAGGGGGCGAGCAGGCAGAGGGCTATCACGACGCGGACCGGCGTCACCGCCGGTGGCTTCACTTCGGGCACATCTGACATATGGCGGCTCCGTCCCCTCACTGATCACCTGTGTAACGCGCAGGCAATCTAGGCGACGGTTCCGCTTTAGGGAACCCCCGTCCGGTTAGCGGATGTGGAGGGTTCGTGTGGGCTGCGGTTCGTGCCGTCAGCAGCAGCGGAACCCCTGGCGCGGGTCCTCCTCCTGACGGTCCGTGCGTGCTCGCTCGAAGTCCCGGCGCGACGGTACGGGGGCGTCCGGGTGGTCTTTGCGGAGGTATGCGACATAGCGGTCGTAAGCGGATTCGTCTGTCAACTCCCGTATGTACCAACGGATTCCACTAGCTGCCCGGTGCAGCGCCGATCGCATCTCGCTCCTCCTGCCTCTCTCGCTGCGTGGGGATCAGTCCGGCCGGGGCGACGATCTTCGACTCCACATACGGCGCCTCGCTCAGCGTGGAGAGGGCCGGGCGGCGTACGTGCCGGACGCACACCCGGGCCGCGTCGACGATCACGACGACGATGAGGACGGCGAGAACGGCCGAAAGGACGCCGTCCACCGTGGAGTTGGTGACGACCGTGTGCATGTCGTCCATGCTCTTGGCGGGCGGCAGGACCTTGCCGGCGTCGATGCCGTCCTGGTAGACGCTGCGCTGCTTGAAGAAGCCGACGCGTGGGTCGCTGGAGAACACCTTCTGATAGCTGGCCGTGAGAGTCACCGTGGCGTCCCAGACGAGTGGAATGCCGGTGATCCAGGCCCACTTGAGGCGTCCGGACTTCACCAGCAGGGTCGTGCAGACGGCGAGGGCGACCGCCGCGAGCAGCTGGTTCGAGATGCCGAAGATCGGGAAGAGCTGGTTGATGCCGCCGAGGGGTTCGTGGACGCCGACCCAGAGGAAGTAGCCCCACAGTCCGCACACGAGGGCGCTGGTGGCGATCAGTCCGGGCTTCCAGCTCACGTTCTTGAAGGGGCGGTAGACGTTCCCCAGCATGTCCTGGAGCATGAACCGGCCCACGCGTGTGCCCGCGTCCAGCGCCGTCAGGATGAACAGCGCCTCGAACATGATCGCGAAGTGGTACCAGAAGGCGCGCAGGCTTCCGCCGGTGACCTTCGAGAAGATCTCCGAGACCCCGACGGCGAGGGTGGGCGCGCCGCCGGTACGGGAGAGCAGGCTCTGTTCCTCGACCTGGTGCGCGGCTTTCGCGAGGTCCGCCGGGGAGATGGTGTACCCGAAGTTCGCGACCGCGTGCGACGCCGATTCGACGGTGGTGCCGATGACGCCCGCGGGCGCGTTCATCGCGAAGTACAGGCCCGGGTCGATGATGCACGCGGCGACCAGGGCCATGATCGCGACCGACGACTCCATGAGCATAGAGCCGTACCCGATCATCCGGACCTGCGTCTCCTTCTGGATCATCTTGGGCGTCGTGCCGGACGAGATGAGTGCGTGGAATCCCGACAGGGCGCCGCAGGCGATGGTGATGAAGACGAACGGGAAGAGCGAGCCCGCGAACACCGGGCCGTCGCCCTGCTTGGCGAAGTCCGTGACCGCGTCCATCTTCAGCGTCGGCAGCGCGATGACGACGCCGAGCGCGAGCAGCGCGATCGTGCCGATCTTCATGAAGGTGGAGAGATAGTCGCGGGGTGCGAGGAGCATCCAGACCGGCAGGATCGAGGCGATGAAGCCGTACGCCACCAGCCAGATGACCAGGGTGGAGGGGGCGAGGGTGAAGGTGCCGGCCCAGGAGGACTCGGCGACCCAGCGGCCCGCGACGAGGGCCAGCAGCAGGAGCGCGACGCCGACCAGCGAGACCTCGGTGACCCGTCCCGGGCGCAGGACGCGCAGGTAGAAGCCCATCAACAGGGCGATCGGGATCGTCATTCCGATGGAGAAGGTGCCCCAGGGGGAGGCGGCGAGCGCGTTCACGATCACCAGCGCGAGCACACCGAGCAGGATGATCATGATGGCGAAGGCGGCGAGCAGCGCTGCCGCCCCGCCGAACGGTCCGATCTCCTCGCGGGCCATCTGCCCGAGCGACCGCCCGTCCCGGCGCGTGGAGAAGAACAGGACCACCATGTCCTGGACCGCGCCCGCGAAGATCACTCCGGCGATGATCCAGATGGTGCCGGGCAGATAGCCCATCTGCGCGGCCAGCACCGGGCCGACCAGCGGGCCCGCGCCGGCGATCGCCGCGAAGTGGTGGCCGAGCAGCACGCGCCGGTCCGTGGGATGGAAGTCGATGCCGTTGTTCAGCCGCTCCGCCGGGGTGGCCCGTGTCCCGTCGACCTTGAGCACCTTGTGCGCGATGAACTTCGCGTAGAAGCGATAGGCGATGGCGTACGAGCCGAGCGCGGCGGCGACCATCCAGGCGGCCGACACGTTCTCGCCCCGCGCGAGCGCGAGCACGGACCAGCCCGCGGCGCCCACCAGCGCGACGAGGGTCCAGATGACGATGGTTCGAGGCTTGGCGGTACGCACCGTTCGTCCTCCCGTCCATGCGGTGACGGGAGGAACGTAGAGCAGGAAGGTGAGTCGCGCTACACCACGCGCCTACCACAAGTGGCTTATTTTGGCGGGCGCTTGAGCCTCAATGGTCCTTCGGGTGCTGGGGCTTCATTACTCCTGCGGGCGCTTCAGGCGTGCCACGAACTTGTACCGGTCGCCGCGGTACACCGAGCGCACCCACTCCACCGGCTCGCCCTGCTTGTCGAGCGAGTGCCGGGAGAGCATCAGCATGGGCAGGCCGACGTCGGTGCCGAGCAGCCCGGCCTCGCGCGGGGTGGCCAGCGAGGTCTCGATGGTCTCCTCGGCCTCGGCGAGATGGACGTCGTACACCTCGGCGAGGGCGGTGTAGAGGGAGGTGTACTTGACGAGCGACCTGCGCAGGGCGGGGAAGCGCTTCGCGGACAGGTGGGTCGTCTCGATGGCCATCGGTTCGCCGCTGGCGAGGCGGAGGCGCTCGATGCGCAGCACTCGCCCGCCGGCCGAGATGTCGAGCAGCCCGGCGAGGGTCTCGTCGGCGGTGATGTAGCCGATGTCCAGCAGCTGCGAGGTGGGTTCGAGGCCCTGGGCGCGCATGTCCTCGGTGTACGAGGTGAGCTGCAGCGCCTGGGAGACCTTGGGCTTGGCCACAAAGGTGCCCTTGCCCTGGATGCGTTCGAGGCGGCCCTCGACGACCAGCTCCTGAAGGGCCTGCCGCACGGTCGTGCGCGAGGTGTCGAACTCGGCGGCGAGGGTGCGCTCGGGCGGTACCGGCGTGCCGGGCGGCAGTGTCTCCGTCATGTCGAGCAGGTGCTTCTTCAGGCGGTAGTACTTGGGCACGCGCGCGGTACGGATGGGGGCCCCACCCTCGTTCTCCGCACTGCTGACGTCGGCGCTCATGCTCTGCCTTCCCGGCTCCGGATGCCGAAACGGCCGACATCCCCATCGGCCACGGCTCACATCGTGGCACGGCTTCATGTGCGAGTGTCCTCCCGCACGCTCCGTGATCCCCTCTATATACCGTCGGCGTCCCTGTTGGTCTAGTCCACCGCGCTGAAGTGGTCCACCCCTGGGCGCGCGAACGACGCCGTTATTTATGTCGGTTACCTACTTAAAGGTCCCTGCATATGTAGGTCCCATAACGGACGGTGGGAGGGCTCGCGAACTCCTTGACACCCCTCTAGGTCTAGGCCAAGCTCCCCGTACTGGTCTACACCATTGGTCCAGTCCCGGCCCCACGGGCGGTACACGTCATATGTCACCGCGGGGAGCCAGGGGGGTTTGTGGCATCCCTGAGGAGGGTGGCGTGAAGCGCAAGCTGATAGCCGCGATCGGTATCGCGGGCATGATGGTCTCCATCGCGGCGTGCGGGGGCGACGACGGCGACAGTGGCAAGAAGGCGGGTGCCGACGGCTTCAAGGGGCAGACCCTGACCGTCTGGGCCATGGACGGTTCGACGCCTCCCGGCTGGACCAAGGATCTGACGGCGGCCTTCGAGAAGAAGACCGGCGCCAAGCTGAAGTTCCAGACCCAGCAGTGGAACGGCATCCAGCAGAAGATCACCACCGCGCTCTCCGAGGACAATCCGCCGGACGTCATCGAGGTCGGCAACACCCAGACCCCCGCCTACGCGGCCACCGGCGGTCTCGCGGACCTGTCGGACCTCAAGTCGGAGATCGGTGCCGACTGGACGGCGGCCCTGAACAATTCCTCGGTCTACGAGGGCAAGCAGTACGCGGCCCCGTGGTACTTCGCCAACCGCGTCGTCATCTACAACAAGAAGGTCTGGGCGGACGCCGGCATCAAGGACACCCCGAAGACCCGGGACGAGTTCTTCAAGGACCTTCAGGCCATCGACAAGAAGACCGACGCCGAGCCGATCTACCTGCCCGGCCAGAACTGGTACTTCTTCGACGGCCTGACCATCGGCCAGGGCGCCGACCTGGTGAAGAAGGACGGCGACAAGTACGTCTCCAACCTCGCCGACCCGAAGGTCGGCAAGGCCATGGAGATCTACAAGGAGTACCAGTCCTACTCCAAGGCCCCCAAGGACAAGGACGAGGCGACCCCGCAGCAGGCCGAGGTCTTCGCCAAGGGCAAGACCGGCGCCTTCATCGGCATGGGCTGGGAGGCCGGCACGGCCATCGCGGCCAACAAGGGCATCGAGAAGAACATCGGCTACTTCACCATCCCGGGTGAGACGGCCGACAAGCCCGAGGGCGTCTTCCTGGGCGGCTCCAACTTCGCGGTGGCCGCCGGCAGCAAGAAGCAGGAGCTCGCCAAGGAGTTCCTGAAGCTGGCCCTGTCCGACAAGTTCGAGGGCGCGCTGGCCAAGGAGAACGGCGTCATCCCGAACAAGGAGTCGCTGCAGACCAACCTCTCGGCCAACCCCGCCGCCGTGGCCGCCGCCCCGGCCGCCGCCGGCGGTGGCACCACGCCGCTGATCCCCGCGTGGGCCGCCGTCGAGAACGCCCCGAACCCGATCAAGACCTACATGACCGCGGTGCTCAACGGTAAGTCGCCCGCCGACGCCGCCAAGCAGGTCGAGGCCGAGATCAACAAGCGTCTCTCGCAGACGAGCTGATCACCCGTGCCGGGGCGCCCCGAAGAGGGCGCCCCGACGCAGTGGTGCATCGAGCAGTGGTGCATCGACCAGTAGGGCCACAGAGAGATGGCGAGCATGTCAGTGCAGACCGAACGCGCGGACACGGTCCCGGCGGCCGGGATCCGCAAGAGTGACGCATCCCCACCGGGAGACGGGGAGAGCCGGACCAGGGGACGAGGCGGCGCGTCCGCGCCCTATCTGCTCCTGCTGCCGGCGTTGGCAGCCACCGTGGTGCTCCTGGGCTGGCCGCTGGTGAAGAACGGCATGCTGTCGTTCCAGAACCTCAACCCGCGGCAGCTGATCCTCCACCTCACCGAGTGGAACGGGATCGACAACTACAAGGACGTGCTGTCCGGTTCCGACTTCTGGAAGGTCGTCGGACGGTCGGTCGTCTTCACCGCCGCCAACGTCGTCCTCATCATGCTGCTCGGCACCCTAGTCGGCCTGCTCCTGGCCAGGCTCGGCAGGCGCATGCGGCTGACGCTGATGCTCGGCCTGGTGCTGGCCTGGGCGATGCCCGTGATCGCGGCCACCACCGTCTACCAGTGGCTCTTCGCGCAGCGCTTCGGCGTCGTCAACTGGGTCCTGGACAAGCTCGGCTGGCACTCGATGGCCGACTACAACTGGCTCGGCACGCAGTTCTCCACCTTCTCCGTGGTCACCCTGCTGATCGTCTGGCAGTCCATCCCGTTCGTGGCGATCAACCTCTACGCCGCGACGACCACGATCTCCAAGGAGCTGTACGAGGCCGCCTCGCTGGACGGCGCCGGCGCCTGGCAGTCCTTCACCTCGGTGACCTTCCCGTTCCTGCGGCCGTTCCTGTGGGCCACGACGTTCCTGGAGGTCATCTGGATCTTCAAGGCGTTCCCACAGATCTTCGCGATGAACGAGGGCGGCCCCAACCGGCTCACCGAGACCCTGCCGATCTACGCCTTCGTCGAAGGTGTCGGCAACCAGCACTTCGGGATGGGCGCGGCGATCTCGTTCCTCACCATCCTGATCCTGCTGGCCCTGACCGCGTACTACCTGCGCACCGTGCTCAAGCAGGAGGAGGACGAGCTGTGAAGCGCACTGCTTCTTCGGCAATCCGCCGTCTCTGGCCCAACGCGACAGCGATCGTCCTCTTCGTGGTCTTCGCGTTCCCCGTCTACTGGATGTTCGCCACGGCCTTCAAGCCGACCGGCGACATCATCGCCGAGGACCCCGTCTTCTTCCCGACCGACGTCACGCTCGAGCACTTCAAGAAAGCCGTGGACGCGGACCACTTCTGGACGCTGGTCGGCAACTCCGTGACGGTCACCGTGCTGTCGGTGGTCCTGTCGCTCGTCATCGCGCTGCTCGCGTCCTTCGCGCTCGCGCGGATGCGGTTCAGGGGGCGGCGCGGCTTCATCGTCACGTTCATGATCGCGCAGATGGCCCCCTGGGAGGTCATGGTCATCGCGGTCTACATGATCGTGCGTGACGCCGAGATGCTGAACAGCCTGGTCCCGCTGACCTTCTTCTACATGGTCATGGTGCTGCCCTTCACCATCCTGACCCTGCGCGGATACGTCGCCGCCGTGCCGAAGGAGCTGGAGGAGTCGGCCATGGTCGACGGCTGCACCCGCACCCAGGCCTTCATCAAGGTGATCTTCCCGCTGCTCGCGCCCGGCCTGATGGCCACCTCGCTCTTCGGGTTCATCACCGCCTGGAACGAGTTCCCCATGGTCCTCATCCTCAACAAGGACATCCAGGCCCAGACCCTCCCGCTGTGGCTGTTCAGCTTCCAGACGACCTTCGGCGACGACTGGGGTGCCACCATGGCAGCGGCCTCGCTGTTCGCCGTACCGATCCTGATCCTCTTCGTCTTCCTGCAGCGAAAGGCCGTCAGCGGCCTCGTCGCAGGCGCCGTGAAGGGATAACGCCACCCCGATGACGACACTCGCCAGTGGTACCGCTGCGTCCAATTCAGAAAAAGATGGCCTGACCCGTGACGCCCTGACCGTCCTCCAGCCCGGCTTCACGGGAACCACGGCCCCCGACTGGCTGCTCCGCCGCCTCGGCCAAGGCCTCGCCTCGGTCGGCCTGTTCGGCCGCAATATCGCCTCGCCCGGGCAACTGGCGGCCCTGACCAGCCAGTTGCGCGCCGAACGCGACGACGTGCTCGTCGCGATCGACGAGGAGGGGGGTGATGTCACCCGCCTGGAGGTGCGGACGGGTTCGTCCTTTCCGGGCAACCACGCGCTGGGCGCCGTGGACGACGTATCGCTCACACGCGATGTCGCCTTCGAGCTCGGCCGCCGCCTGGCCGCCTGCGGCGTGAACCTCAACTGGGCCCCGTCCGCCGACGTCAACTCCAATCCGGGAAACCCGGTCATCGGCGTACGGTCCTTCGGCGCCGACACCGACCTGGTGGCCCGGCACACGGCGGCCTACGTCACCGGACTCCAGGCGGCCGGCGTCGCCGCCTGCACCAAGCACTTCCCGGGCCACGGCGACACGGCGGTCGACTCGCACCACGCGCTGCCACGCATCGACGCCGAGTTGCCGGTGCTGGAGGGCCGCGAACTCGCCCCGTTCCGGGCCGCGATCGCCGCCGGTACCCGCGCCGTGATGAGCGCGCACATCCTGGTCCCCGCCCTGGACCCCGGCCGCCCGGCCACCCTCTCCCGCCGCATCCTCACCGGCCTGCTCCGCGAGGAACTCGGCTACGAGGGCCTCATCGTCACCGACGGCATGGAGATGCAGGCCATCGCCGCGACCTACGGCATCGAACGCGGCAGCGTCCTCGCCATCGCCGCGGGCGCCGACGCGATCTGCGTGGGCGGGGGACTGGCGGACGACGACACGGTACGCCGCCTGCGCGACGCCCTCGTCTCCGCCGTCCGTACCGGCGAACTCCCCGAGGAACGCCTCGCGGACGCGGCGAGCCGGATGCGGGAACTGGCTCGTTGGACGGCTTCTTCCGGGGGTGCGCATGCGGGCGGTGGAGCCGGCGTACTTACCGGTGCTGGTGCTGGTGCTGGTACGGGAGTGGGTGCGGGCGCGAGTGATCGTGTCGAGGTCGGCCTCGTGGCCGCCCGGCGCGCGCTCACGGTGACCCACTCCGAGACGTACGCGCCGCTCACCGAGGCCCCGTACGTCGCCGCCCTCACCCCGGTCGCGAACATCGCCGTCGGCGACGAGACCCCCTGGGGCGTCGCGGCGGAACTGGCCCGCATGCTCCCCGGCACGGAGACCGGCAGCTTCACCGGCGAGGACGCGGGCCCCTCGGCCCTCGCCGCCGCGGGCTCCCGCCGCATCGTCGCCGTCGTCCGCGACGAACACCGCCACTCCTGGATGGCAGCCGCCCTCGACGCCCTCCTCGCGGCCCGCCCCGACACCATCGTGGTCGAGATGGGCGTACCCCAGTCCCCACCCCGTGGCGCCCTCCACATCGCCACCCATGGCGCGGCGAGGGTATGCGGCCTAGCGGCGGCGGAGGTCATCACGGGCGCTTGAGCGCGGTGTGCGGGCACCCGTTCCGCAGGGCGGAACGGGTGGGCACCCACACACCGGGCCGCACCCGCGCCAGTACCCGGGCACGAGATGTGCGAAGGCGCCGGACACCCCAAGAAAAGGTGCCCGGCGCCTTCGCACGGCATCAGCCGGCCTAAATCCCCTGCCACTCCGGCTTGTTGGCAAACGTATGCCGGAAGTAATCCGCAAGCTTCAGCTTGGAAGCCGCCCCCTCGTCCACGACGACCGTGGTGTGCGGGTGAAGCTGAAGGGCCGAAGCGGGGCAGACCGCGGCGACCGGCCCCTCCACAGTCGCGGCAACCGCGTCCGCCTTGCCCTCACCCGTCGCGAGCAGCACCAGATGCCGCGCTTCCAGAATCGTGCCGATGCCCTGGGTGATGACGTGGTGCGGCACCTGCTCGATGTCGCCCTCGAAGAACCGCGCGTTGTCGACTCGGGTCTGCTCCGTCAGCGTCTTGATCCGGGTCCGTGAGGCGAGCGAGGAGCACGGCTCGTTGAAGCCGATGTGCCCGTCCGTCCCGATCCCGAGCAGCTGCAGATCCACCCCACCGGCCTCCGCCAGCGCCTTGTCGTACGCCTCGCACGCGGCCTGCACATCCCGCGCGGTGCCGTCCGGCCCCATGAACGCGTCCATGCCCAGGCTCAGCGGCTCCAGCACCTCCCGCCGCAGCACGGAACGGTATGACTCGGGATGCTCGGCCGGCAGCCCCACGTACTCGTCGAGCTGCGCGATCCGCGCGCCCGAGGCGTCCACGGCACCGGAGCTCACCTTGGCCGCCAGAGCCTCGTAAATGGGCAGCGGAGTCGAGCCGGTGGCCACGCCGAGCAGGGCGTCGGGCTTGCGCCGGAGCAGCTCGGCCATGGCCTCGGCGATCAGCTCGCCGCCCGCCTTGGCGTCCGGGACGATGACAACTTCCACGCTGGGCCTGCCGATCTGGAGAGGGGACTCAGGGGACTCAACTGGAACCCGAAAGGGGACACATGTGGTATAGACCAATCTAGCAGAGCGTCACCCGCCCGTCGCCCCGAAGGCCCCACCCGGACGCGCGAGCCCCCACCAGGGGGAGTGCAATGGAAACCGCACACCGACTCACGCCGCACACGGCACACGGCACACGGCACACGGCACACGGCACAGCGCACACCGACGTACGCCGCAGACGGCACACCGCACCGCACACACCGCACCGCACACGCCGCACCGCACACGCCGCACCGCACACGCCGCACACCGCACACAAGGAGGCACCCATGACCGCCACGCCCCCGCATCACCCCCAGGGCGCGTCCCATGGCGCATCCCAGGCAGACCGCCCGGGCCGGATCATGGCCCGGGAGATGGCCGAACAGCCCGACGTGCTGCGGCGGATCCTCGACGCGGGCGCGCCCCGGATCCAGGACATGGCCCGGCAGATCGCCTCCCGTAAGCCGCGCTTCGTGCTGCTCACGGCCCGCGGCACCTCCGACAACGCCGCCCTGTACGCGAAGTACCTCCTGGAGATCCGCCTGGGCCTGCCCTGCGGGCTCACCTCGATGTCGACGACCACGGCGTACGGCGCGCACCCCGATCTCACCGACGTCCTGGTGATCACCGTCAGTCAGTCCGGCGGCTCCCCGGACCTGGTCGCCTCGACCCGGGCTGCCCGCGAGGCCGGTGCCATCACCCTCGCGGTGACCAACAACCCGGACTCACCGCTGGCCGCCGTCTCCGAGTACCACATCGACATCATGGCCGGACCGGAGAAGGCCCTCCCCGCCACCAAGACCTATACGGCCTCCCTTCTCGCTCTCTATCTCTTCGTCGAAGGCCTGCGTGGCGGCGACGGCGCTCCCGCGAAGGTGCTGCCCGACCTCGCCGCCGGTCTCCTTGCCCGCCAGGACGAGGTCAGGACCCTCGCCTCGCGCTACCGCTTCGCCGAGCGCATGGTGATCACCTCGCGCGGCTACGGCTACCCCACCGCCAAGGAAGCCGCCCTGAAGCTGATGGAGACCAGCTACATCCCCGCTCTCTCGTACTCCGGCGCCGACCTCCTGCACGGTCCCCTCGCCATGGTCGACAACATCTCGCCGGTCATCGCGGTCGTCACGGACGGCAAGGGCGGCGAAGCGCTCCAGCCCGTGCTCGACCGACTGCGCGGCCGCGGCGCCGACCTTGTCGTCATCGGCCCCCGGGCCCAGGTCGAACAGGCATCGGCCGGTTTCGTCCTGCCGACCGAGGGCGTCGCCGAAGAGGTCCAGCCGATCCTGGAGATCCTCCCCCTCCAGCTCCTGGCCTACGAGGTCACCATCGCCCGCGGCCAGGACCCGGACGCGCCGCGCGCCCTCGCGAAGGTGACGGAGACCCGCTGAGACTCAGGGCCCGCCGGACCCGGCACGCCGGCATCCCGCCGGACCCGGCACCTCGCCATCCCGCCCGGCACGGCGCCTCGGCATCCGCCCGGTCCAACACCTCGGCCACGGCGGGCCCTACGTCAGCGAACCCCCCGTCGCATCCACCCAACTCCCCGTGATCCACCGCCCGTCGTCCGAGGCCAGGAACGCCACCACGTCGGCCACATCGGCCGGCATCCCCACCCGGCCCAGTGCCGATATCGCCGAGGCCTGCGCCCATCCGTCCTCGGTCCCGTGCAGCAACTCGGCAGTGTTGTCGGTGTCGATGATGCCGGGCGCCACCGAGTTCACGGTGATCCCCCGAGGGCCGAGCACCTTGGACAGGTCCCGGGTGAAGACATCCAGGGCGCCCTTGGTCATCGCGTACGCCATCTTGTCCGGCATGACGGCGGTCCGAGCGAGACCGGAGGAGATGTTGATGACCCGCCCGCCATCCCGCAGGCGGTCCAGACCGTGCTTGACGATGAAGTGCGGCGCCTTCACGTTCACCGCGAAGACCCTGTCGTACTCCGTCTCGTCGATCTCCTCGAGGGAGCGCGACGTACCGATCCCCGCGTTGTTCACCAGGATGTCCAGCCCGTCCGCCTGCCGGTCGAAGGCCTCCCACAGGGCCTTCGCGTCGCCCGGCCGCCCCAGCTTCACCCCGATCGCGAACGCCGACCCTCCCGTCGCCTCGATCGCGGCGACCGTCTCCTTCGCCGCCGCCTCGTTGCTGCCGTAGTGCACGGCCACCCGCGCGCCGTCCTGTCCGAGCCGCTCGGCGATGCCCCGCCCGATGCCCCTGCCGCCGCCCGTGACGAGTGCCGTCCTGCCCCTGAGCACGCCCATGTCGGCGCCCCCCTTCACATTTCACTAGTGACCGCTACAGAAAAACCGTACAACGACCCACTGACATTTCTCTAGCGTCCGCTATAAAATCCTCCTCATGGCGAGCAGGCAGCAGACCGAGGCGGGCGCGGCCCGGCATGAGGACGTCAAGGTGACCAGGCAGCGCGGCCGCCCCCGTTCCTTCGACCGTGAGACCGCGCTGGAGAAGGCGATCCTCGCGTTCTGGGAGCACGGGTACGAGGCGACCTCCGTCTCCGACCTCACGCGCGTCATGGGTATCGGCGCACCGAGCCTGTACGCGGCGTTCGGCGACAAGAGGTCGCTCTTCGACGAGGTCGTGCGCGAGTACGGCACGAGGTACGGCTCGTTCGGCGAACGCGCGCTGGCCGAGGAGCCCACGGCCCGTGGCGCGGTCGAGCGGATGCTGCGCGAGGCCGCGGTCGAGTACACGGCCCCGGGCCATCCGCACGGCTGCCTGGTCATCCACGCGGCCACCAACTGCACCTCACCGGAGGTGGAGGAGTCCCTGCGAGAGCGGCGCAACGCCAACATCGCCGCGTTCGAGAGTCGTATAAAAGCGGGGATCGCCGCGGGCGAACTGCCCGCCGGCATGAACGCGGCCGCCCTCGCCCGGCACACCGGAGCGATCATCCAGGGCATGAGCCAGCAGGCCCGCGACGGCGCCACCAGGGCGGAACTGGAGGCCCTCGCCGAACTCGCCATGACGCTCTGGCCCCGGCCATGAGCCGCAGCGGCGGCCGTCATGCGCCGATCCGGGCCGACTCATCGGCCAATCGGGCCCGTCCATGAACCGAAGCGGGTTAGTCTGCGTGATGGATGCCTTTGGATGTTGGATAAACAGACAACAACAAACATCCGCCGACGCATGGACAGAAGGCGCATGGACGCAGGACCATGGTCTAGTCCACAATGCTTTGGCAACTGAAGGCATTGAAGGCAAGTGAACAAGCCTCCGTCTTCCCCGCACAGGAAGGCGGACCGAGGAACCGGCGCTCTCTGCCCTGACTGCTCCGGCTCCTCTCTTCGGCCGACCGGGACCGCACACCCCACGGCCGTTGTTGCTCCGGGCTGCGGTGCCGGGAGGGTTGAGGGTCCCTCCCAGGCGCCGCGGCCCGCGGGTGTTTCCGGAGCCGGTGCCGACGGCTGATTTCGGGGCCTGTCGTATCCGCCGGGTACGCTCGCAGACGTGCCCTCCATGAACGACCTCGTACGCCAGCACACCGCCCTCGGTGACTCCGATCTCGAGTGGCTGCATCTGCTGGTCTCGGAGTGGCAGCTGCTCTCCGACCTCTCCTTCGCCGACCTCGTCCTGTGGGTCCCCACGCGCGACGGCACCCGCTATGTCTCCGTCGCCCAGATGCGGCCCAACACCGGCCCCACCTCGTACCAGGACGACATGGTCGGCCACCTCGTCCCGCGCGGCCGCCGTCCCATGCTGGACGCGGCGCTCGACGAGGGCCGGATCGTGCGCGAGGGCGACCCGGAGTGGCGCGAGGAGGTTCCGGTCCGGGTCGAGTCCATTCCCGTACGGCGTGAGGGGCGCGTCCTCGGTGTCATCGCCCGGAACACCAACCTCCTCACCGTGCGCACCCCGAGCCGGCTGGAGCTGACGTACCTCCAGAGCGCCTCCGACCTCGCCCAGATGATCGCGGCGGGCACCTTCCCGTTCCCCGACCAGCAGGTCGACATGGACGCCTCGCCGCGGGTGGGCGACGGGCTGATCCGGCTCGACGCGGACGGCATCGTCCAGTACGCCTCGCCGAACGCGCTGTCGGCGTACCACCGCCTCGGCCTGGCCGCCGACCTGGTGGGCCACAACCTCGGTGTGACCACCGCCGAACTCGCCCCTTCCCGCGGTCCGGTGGACGAGGCACTGTCCAAGGTCGCCAGCGGCTGGGCGCCCCGCGAGTTCGAGATCGAGAGCGGTGACGGGGTGATCCAGCTGCGTGCGATCCCGCTCAAGCCCAAGGGCACGCGGGTCGGTTCCCTCGTACTGCTGCGCGACGTCACCGAACTGCGGCGCCGCGAGCGCGAGTTGATCACCAAGGACGCGACCATCCGGGAGATTCATCACCGGGTGAAGAACAACCTTCAGACGGTGGCGGCACTTCTGCGGCTGCAGGCCCGGCGCATCGACTCGGACACGGGCCGGGAGGCTCTGGAGGAAGCCGTACGCCGGGTCGGTTCGATCGCGATCGTGCACGAGACGCTGTCCCAGAACCTGGACGAGCGCGTGGAGTTCGACGAGATCGCCGACCGGGTGCTCGCCATGGTCGCCGAAATCTCGCCCGGCAAGGTCACCGGCCGGCGCACCGGCCGGTTCGGCATCCTGGACGCCGAGGTCGCGACCCCGCTCTCCATGGTCCTCACCGAAATTCTCCAGAACGCCCTGGAGCACGGCTTCCGCGAGGGCGACCGGGGCACGGTCGAGGTCGCGGCCGTGCGCGGCGGCACCACCAAGGACGCCCGGCTGCTGGTCACCGTCCAGGACGACGGAGTCGGTCTGCCCGAGGGCTTCGACCCGCACCGCTCGGGCAACCTCGGCCTGCAGATCGTACGGACGCTGGTGGAGGGCGAGTTGGGCGGCACCTTCGACATGGTGGCCGCTCCCGAGCGCGGTACGCGGGTGATCCTGGACATCCCGGTGCGGGCCCACAAGTGACCGAGGCAGTCGCACAAGTGGCCAAGGCTCAGTAGCAATCCCTGCGGCTGCAAACAGCAATGAGCCCCGGACCACTGGGTGGTCCGGGGCTCACGCTCACGTTGCTATGCGCATCGGGGGTACTGCGCGCTGCGGCTCGGGGGCGGGAGATGCGTACTCGCTGTACGCGCCGCCAAGCTCAGGCTCGTGCGGGGTGGGGTGTCAGGCGGAGGCCTGACGGGCCCGGTTGCGGGCGGCGCGGCGCTTCATGGCGCGGCGCTCGTCCTCGCTGAGGCCACCCCAGACGCCGGAGTCCTGGCCGGACTCGAGCGCCCACTGCAGGCACTGCTCCATGACGGGGCAGCGGCGGCAGACGGCCTTGGCTTCCTCGATCTGCAGCAGCGCAGGACCGGTGTTGCCGATGGGGAAGAAGAGCTCGGGGTCTTCCTCGCGGCAAACGGCGTTGTGACGCCAGTCCATGGCTGCTACCTCTCCTTGGTATTACATGCAGGTTGCTTGTGAATGTGAACGCTTTCACGAATCCCTCAACAAGTGAAGGGCCGACTACCAGACGGACTGGCGTGGTCCTGTGATTTGAGGAGGGGTTCTGGCTCTCTGCGGTGGCCGATGTTGCGGGCCGTCCCGAGCGCCACGTAGAGACTCGCAAACCTCAGCGGCGGATACAACCCCTTCAGGAAAGTTTTTTTTGATTCCTCGGTGTCGACTAGGTCACAGCCGTACTTCCATGGGGTGGATCCTGGCCTAAACGTTCGAGTGAAAGGACTTTGGGCCCTTCCGCTCACACAATCACACGCAGTGCACGGCGTACGCCTGTGAACGTCACGCTGGTTCGCAGCCCGAGGTGGTCGCCGTCCATCTGAAGGGGCAGCGGCACCTTCGAATGCAAGGTGAAGTCTGTCAAGTCATGCAGGGACAGAGCGTGCTTGCCATGGGGTCCGCGCTCGGGGGACGAAGTGAGCAACTGCGTGGCATACCGGGCAACAGCGGTCGTCGACATGCGGCTGAGACCGAGTACGTCGAGCCCGGTATCGAACGAGGCCTTAGGCGCGGCGTACACCGGACGATTGCCGAGAAACGTCCACGGCGAGGTATTGCAGATTATGGACAGGACCAGATCGGTGACCGGGTCCGCGCCGGGGCGCTCCAGTGTGATCGTTCCGTGTCTGCGGTGCGGTTCGTCCAAAAACGTGCGCACCGCTTGGCGCAGATACAGCGCATGCGTGGAGCGCTTGCCGCGCTCGCGCTGCTGCTCGACCCGGCCGATCACGCCCGCGTCGAAGCCGAGTCCCGCGCAGAACGTGAACCAGCGGGAGGGCACGGCCTCGTCCTCCGTGCCGGGAGTGCCCGCGGCCAGGCCCAGGCCTATCGTGCGCTCGCGCTCCTCGCGCAGCGCGTCCAGCAGTGCGCCGGTGGCCTCCACGGCGTCGTTGGGCAGGCCCAGGGCGCGGGCGAAGACATTGGTGGAGCCGCCGGGGACCACGGCGAGGCGCGGCAGGCGCTCCGGATCGGGGCCGTGGTGGAGCAGGCCGTTCACGACCTCGTTGACCGTGCCGTCGCCGCCGAGGGCCACGACCAGGTCGATGTCCTTGCTCTCCGCGGCCTGCCGGCCGAGGTCCCGGGCGTGCCCGCGATACTCGGTGGTGACCGCCTCCAGCTTCATCTCACTGGCCAGCGCGTGGATCAAGACGTCACGCGTGCGCGCACTCGTGGTGGTTGCTGCCGGATTGACCACGAGAAGTGCACGCATGCGATGCAGCGTACCTACTGGGTGGTACTCATCCCAGACCGAGGTAGGGATCAGGTAAGAGATGAGGACGTGAGTCTGCCCACCCGGTGACGTGCGTCTGTACACCCGGCGCGGTCGGCGGCCCAGAGCCGACGGCTACTCTTCAGGGGTGAGCCCTGAGCAGAACCCCACCCCCGACGCCCCCACCGCAGAACCCCGCCCCGGGCGGCTGACCGCCGCGGCGGCGCTGGCCGCGCTGGAGGGGCTGGCCCTAGTGGCGGGCGGCGGCTACATGCTCGTCCTGGGTCTCACGGGCGACCCCGACGACCGGCAGCAGGCGGTCACCGGCGGCGTCACGCTGATCGTGCTCGCGCTGCTGCCCCTGCTGGCCGCGCGCGGACTGCTGCTGCGCCGCGGCTGGAGCCGGGGCCCGGCCGTCATCACCCAGATCATGGCGCTGCCCGTGGCCTACAACCTGCTCCAGGCCGACAGTGTCGCGATCCCCGGCGGCATCGCCCTGGCGGTCGTCGCGATCGCGGCCCTGGTGCTGCTGGTGAACCCGGCAACGACGCGGGCCCTCGGAATCCGAGGGCCCGGCAGGGACGTACAGGACGAGAAGTAACCGGTCTCACTCCGGCTGGTCTTACTCCGGCTGGTACTCCGGCCGGTCTCACTCCGGATGGTCTCACTCCTCCACGAGGAGCTTCTCCCGCAGCTGCGCCAGCGTGCGGGCCAGCAGCCGCGACACGTGCATCTGGGAGATGCCGACCTCCTGCGCGATCTGCGACTGCGTCATGTTGCCGAAGAAGCGCAGCAGCAGGATGCGCTTCTCGCGCGGGGGGAGGTCTTCGAGCAGCGGTTTCAACGATTCCCGGTACTCGACGCCCTCCAGGGCCTCGTCCTCGGCGCCCAGGGTGTCCGCGACGGCCGGGGACTCGTCGTCCGTGTCGGGGACATCCAGGGACAGCGTGGAGTACGCGTTGGCGGACTCCAGGCCCTCCAGGACCTCCTCCTCCGAGATGGCCAGCTTCTCGGCCAGCTCGTGGACCGTGGGGGAGCGGCCGTGCAGCTGCGAGAGCTCGGCGGTCGCCGTGGTGAGCGCGAGCCGCAGTTCCTGCAGCCGGCGCGGCACCCGCACCGCCCAGCCCTTGTCGCGGAAGTGCCGCTTGATCTCGCCGACTACGGTCGGGGTCGCGTACGTCGAGAACTCGACGCCGCGCTCCGGGTCGAAGCGGTCGACCGACTTGATCAGGCCGATGGTGGCGACCTGGGTGAGGTCGTCCAGCGGCTCCCCGCGGTTGCGGAAGCGGCGTGCCAGGTGTTCGACGAGGGGCAGATGCATGCGGACCAGCTGGTTGCGCAACTCGGCGTACTCGGCGCTGCCCTCCGTCAGCTTGCGCAGCTCGATGAACATCGCCCGTGCCCCGCTGCGGTCCTGGGGGTCGTGCTGGATGTGCTGGGCGCTCGGCCCGTGCTGCGCGCCCTGCACGCTCTGCGCTCCCAGCTCGTCGTCTCGCTCGTGCTCGCTCATAGTCCCGCCCGTCACCAGCCGTCGCCCCTCCGAGGACGTGCTCCGCGCGGCACCCTCCGGATCCCGTTGCCCGTCGTCCTGGCCGGAGAGCTTCTCCCGTTCGTGCTCGTCGATCGGCGCTTCGGATGCGGCGGAGGAGGCGCCGTCCTCCGGGTGCGGTCGGGCCTGCTCGGGGATGCCGTCGACGCCTTCCACCGTGCGCCGCGGCCCGCCGAGGCCGTCGACACGCTCGGCGGGAAGCTCCCGTGTGCCGCGCTCTTCGTCCTGCACCGGCCCGTCCCCGTTCCTCACGCCGGCCCGGGTCCCGCGCCGCGCTGTTTGTAGAGGCTGATCGAAACGGTCTTGTCCTCGGCGACGGTCGAGTCGACCTTGCCGGCGAGGGCCGAGAGGACGGTCCACGCGAAGGTGTCCCGGGAGGGGGCGTGACCGTCCGTGGTCGGGGCCGAGACCGTGACCTCCAGAGAGTCGTCGATGAGCCGGAAGACACAGCTGAGCACCGAGCCGGGGACGGCCTGCTGCAGCAGGATCGCGCAGGCCTCGTCGACCGCGATGCGCAGGTCCTCGATCTCGTCGAGGGTGAAGTCCAAACGGGCCGCAAGCCCGGCCGTAGCCGTGCGCAGCACCGACAGGTAGGCACCCGCGGCCGGCAGCCGGACTTCCACGAAGTCCTTCGTCGCGGGCTCGCCTGCGATCTGGGACACCCTCACCTCCATGGTGGTACAAGCTCATTCGAGCTCTCTCGGGGCCGAGGGTCGCCCCCCGGGGTAACGCGGTACGTGGTTCAGCGGTGACGCTACCGCGCTCCCAACTTTCCTGTCCTGGGGACCCCGCCCCCTTGCTGTCACTCATAGTAAGCCTATGAGTACGGACAGTGGCTAGGGGTCTGCGGGCCCAAATAGGAAGAGCGCGCGCCGGGTTGACGTACCCAGGCGTCAGACGGTCGAACCGTCGGGATCGAGGGTCACACACGTACGTGATCCACGAGTCCTTTCAGTATGCCGTCCACGCGTCATACAAGGACGTGGTCGACGAAGCACCAACGCCAGTCCTCCCCAAGCTCGAAAGTGCGCATGATCGGGTGCCCGGTGTCCTTGAAGTGCTCCGTCGCGTGACGCAGCGGTGAGGAGTCGCAGCAGCCGAGGTGCCCGCACTCCAGACACAGGCGAAGCTGCACCGGATGCGTGCCGGCGGCCAGACACTCCAGACAGGTCTCGCTCAAGGGCTTGGGCTCGAGGTGCGGCAGCGCGGCGGCGTGCGTGCACTGTTTCATGATTGCCAGGTTACGTCGGGTGTGCGGGAAGCCGCGCGAAAACGAGGGCGGGCGGAAGAGATGCACGTTTTGCCACTGCTGTTGCTGGTCGCGGGCAGCGCGGCGGTCGCCGGGGCCGCACGCCGCACGCCGGTCCCCGCACCGCTCCTGCTCGTCGCGGTGGGCCTGGCGGTCTCGTACGTCCCGGGGGTGCCCCCTTACGAGCTCGACCCCGAGGTCGTGCTCCCGCTGCTGCTCCCCCCGCTGCTGTACACGGCGGCCACCGACAGCTCGTATCTCGATCTGCGGGCGCAACTGCGGCCCGTCGCGCTGTTGTCGGTCGGGTACGTCCTCTTCGCGACCCTCGTGGTCGGCTGGGCCGTGTATCTGATCGTGCCGAGCCTGCCGCTGCCCGCGGCGCTGGTTCTCGGGGCCGTGGTGGCCCCGCCGGACGCGGTCGCCGCCACGGCGGTCGCACGTCGCGTGGGCCTGCCCTCGCGGATCACCACCATCCTCCAGGGCGAGTCCCTGGTGAACGACGCGACCGCGATCACCGCCTACAAGGTGGCGCTCGCCGCCGCGATCGGCGAGGGTGCGACGTGGGCGGGCGGCGTCCGCGAGTTCCTGCTCGCGTCGGTCGGCGGTGTGGCTGTCGGGCTCGTCCTGATGCTGCCGCTGCACTGGCTGCGCACCCACCTGAAGGAGGCGCTTCTCCAGAACACCCTCTCTTTGCTGATCCCCTTCGTCGCGTACGGGATCGCCGAGCAGGTGAACGCCTCCGGGGTGCTCGCGGTGGTCGTCGTCGCCCTCTACCTCGGACACCGTTCCTGGGAGGTCGACTTCGCGACCCGGCTCCAGGAGGAGGCGGTCTGGAAGATGGTCGCGTTCATCCTGGAGTCGGCGGTGTTCGCACTGATCGGACTGCAGCTGCCGGTCGTCCTCAAGGGGCTCGGGCAGTACCAGGGCACAAGTGCCGCCTGGTACGCGATGGCCCTGTTCTTCGTAGTGGTCGCGTCCCGGTTCGTGTGGGTGTATCCGGCGACGTTCCTGCCGCGGCTGTTGTCGGCGCGGATCCGGGAGCGCGAGGAGAACCCCACCTGGAAGGCGACGTTCATCATCGGCTGGGCCGGCATGCGGGGCGTGGTCTCGCTCGCCATCGCCTTCTCCATCCCGCTCACCGTGCATGGCGGCGGGGCCTTTCCCGATCGCAATCTGATCCTCTTCCTGACCTTCACCACCGTCATCGGGACCCTGGTCGTGCAGGGGCTGACGCTGCCCCCGCTGATCCGCCTCCTGAAGCTGCCGGGGCGCGACCCGCAGGCCGAGACGCTCGCCGAGGCCAACGCCCAGGCGCAGGCCTCCCGGGCCGCCGAACAACGCCTCGACGAACTCCTCGCCGACGAGCGCAACGCCCTGCCCCCGCCCCTCGCCGACCGCCTGCGCGCCGTTCTGGAACGGCGCCGCAACGCCGTCTGGGAGCGACTCGGCGCGGTGAACCCGGTCACCGGCGAAACCGCCGACGACACCTACCGCCGGCTGGCCCGCAAGATGATCAGCGCCGAACGCGAGGTCTTCGTGAAGCTCCGGGACCTGCGCTACATCGACGACGAGATGCTGCGGACCCTGCTGCGCCGACTGGACCTGGAGGAGGCGGCGGCCTATCGCGAGGCGGCCTGAGGTCCCGAGCCCGAATCCGGGAAAGGCGCTCCGGTGATCACCGCCGCCACCGTCGTCCCGCGGGGGAACGCGCCCTCCTCCACCAGGGCGACAAGTCCGTACAGCATCTTGGCGACATAGAGACGTTCGACGGCCAGACCGTGGCGGTGCTCGAAGTCCTCGGCGAAGGCGTCGAGTTCGGGGGTGGTGCGGGCGTAGCCGCCGAAGTGGAAGCGGTCGTCGAGGGACCAGGTGCCGCGGCGGGTGCCGAAGGCGGCCTGCTGGAGGGCCTGTATGTCGGCGCTGAGGAAACCGCCCTTGAGGACGGGGAAGCCGAGGGCACGCTGGTCGGGGCCGAGTCCGGCGGCCAGGCCCGCGAGGGTGCCGCCGGTGCCGCAGGCCAGGGCGGCCACGTCGACGCCACCGTGGTCGCGCAGTTCCTCGCCGAGTGCCCGGCAACCGCGCACGGCGAGGGAGTTGCTGCCGCCCTCGGGCACGACGTAGGCGTCCTCGGCGCCCACCGTGCGCAGGATGCCGGCCAGCGTCTCCGGCTCCGCTTTGCGGCGGTATGTCGATCTGTCGACGAAGTGCAGCCGCATGCCGTCGGCCGCGCACCGGGCGAGCGAGGGGTTGAAGGGACGGTCGGCCAACTCCTGGCCGCGGATCATGCCCAGGGTGGGCAGGCCCAGCAGGCGGCCGGCGGCGGCCGTGGCGCGCAGATGGTTCGAGTACGCCCCGCCGAAGGTGACCACCGTACGGCCCGCCGCCGCCTCCAGGTTCGGGGTCAGCTTCCGCCACTTGTTGCCGATCAGCTCCGGGTGGATCAGGTCGTCCCGCTTGAGCAGCAGCCGGACGCCCTGGCGGGCGAAGCGCTCGTCCGCGGCCTCGCGCAGCGGCGACGGGAGTCGCGGCCGCAGGGCCGTCGGGCCGAGCGCTTCGGGAGCGTCGGGGACGTCAGGGCTGGTCACCCCGCCATTGTCGGACATCTGTCCGCGAGCGGGGCAGCCACCCGTGCCCGCTTGTCACTTCAGGCGGTCGCGGATCCGCTCCCGCAGGGAGTCCATCGTGAATCCTCTGGGGTCCACCTTTCCGGGCTGCCACTCGAGATGGCCGATGACCGAGCGCTCGGTCCAGCCGTGGTGGCGGCAGATCGCGGCGGAGACCTTCTCGATGGTGTCCAGTTGCGCCTCGGGCCAGGGGTCCCTTCCGTCGCCGAGGTTCTCGCACTCGAAGCCGTAGAAGTGGCGGTTGCCGTCGGTGTTCGCCTCGTTGTCGTGCGGAAGCGCCTTCTCCGCGATCACCGCGCGCAGGACGTCGTCGTCACCCAGGCCCGCGTGGTTGGCCCTCCCGTAGCCGACGAGGTGGATGACGCCGTCCTTGGTGATGACGCCGTGGCACAGCGGCCCGGGCAGCTCCGGGTGGCCCTCGCGGCAGGTCTCGACGGTGCGCTCGCTGCCGGAGGTCACCGTGTGGTGGATCATCACGCCGTACACCGGACCCCACGGGCCCTTGTGATTGCGGTTGTGATGCTCCCAGTCGCCGACCTCGACGACGGTGACGCCTGCCTCCCTGAGCCGGTCCAGGAAACTGTCCGCGGACATGGGTGGGGCCATGACCGCCTCCTTCGCGCTGCACGCCGGCCACCTGTCGCGGCCGTCTCGTACCGCAGCTTGTACCCGTGATCGGGCGGCCGGGCCTACTCGTTCGCACGGCGTGCGAGCCGATCCGGTCAGCAGAGGAATGGGCTGGTCAGGCGCGCAGGAACGCGTCCCCGTGCGTCGCTATGTGGCTCTCCAGGGCCTGCAGGGCCTGTTGTGTCGCCTCGGGGGAGCCGCTGCCGCGCCGCTCCGCGTAGTACGCCGCGCCCAGTTTCTTGAGGAGGTCGCCGCCGGCGCGCTGCGCCTGCACCTCGTCGAGCTTCTGCTTGCCCTGTGTGAGGCCGCGCTGTGCCTGTTCTTTCGCACGGTCCAGGAAGCCTGCCACTGCCATCTCCTGTCGTTGTCCGTCAAAGGGGCAAACGGTTGGCCGGATCTTGGAGTTCCCTGGACAGAATTCCGCTGTGTGCCCAGTCCCGAATGATCCATTCCCGCTCATTCGTGTAATAGCACCGGCATGTTCCTTGATGGAAGGCTTGTCCCCGCAGATCAGTGCACGACCGGGAGGGCAATTTTCATGTCGGTAGGCGAAGACGTCCGCGCGGAGCAGGGCAGGCCCCAGCAGAGTCTCGGCACATCCGCCGCGCGGAACCTGGCCACCACCACCAAGTCCGCACCCCAGATGCAGGAGATCAGCTCACGGTGGCTGCTGCGCATGCTGCCGTGGGTGAACGTGCAGGGTGGCACGTACCGCGTGAACCGGCGGCTCAGCTACTCCGTGGGCGACGGCCGCGTGACGTTCGTGAAGACCGGCGACCGCATCCAGGTCATCCCCGCGGAGCTTGGCGAGCTGTCCGTACTGCGGTCGTACGAGGATCAGGAGGTGCTCGGCGAACTCGCCCAGCGCTGCCAGCAGCGGGAGTTCGCGCCAGGGGAAGTGCTCGCCTCGTTCGGCAGCCAGGCCGACGAGGTGTTCCTGCTCGCGCACGGCAAGGTCGAGAAGATCGGCACCGGCCCCTACGGGGACGACGCGGTGCTCGGTGTCCTCGCCGACGGCGCGTACTTCGGGGAGCAGGCGCTCATCGACCCGGACGCCATCTGGGAGTACACGGCCCGCGCCGTCACCGCGGTCACCGTGCTCACGCTGCCCCGCCAGGACCTCGAACAGGTCGCGGAGCGCGCCGAGTCCCTGCGCACCCACCTCCAGGAGCTGCGCGCGATTCCGGAGCAGCGCACCAACAAGTACGGCGAGAAGGAGATCGACCTCTCGGCCGGCCACACCGGAGAGCCGGACATCCCCGGCACCTTCGTCGACTACGAGGCCGCGCCGCGCGAGTACGAACTGAGCATCGCCCAGACCGTACTGCGCCTGCACACGCGCGTGGCCGACCTCTACAACCAGCCCATGAACCAGACCGAGCAGCAACTGAGGCTCACCGTAGAGGCGTTGAAGGAGCGCCAGGAGCACGAGCTCATCAACAACCGGGAGTTCGGACTGCTCAACAACTGCGAGTACGACCAGCGGCTGCAACCGCACGACGGCGTCCCCGGCCCCGACGACCTCGACGAACTGCTCAGCCGCAGGCGCGGCACCAAGCTCTTCCTCGCCCACCCGCGCGCGATCTCCGCGTTCGGCCGCGAGTGCAACAAGCGCGGACTCGTCCCCGAGAGTGTCGAGATTGCGGGCAACCGCATCCCGACCTGGCGCGGGGTGCCGCTCTTCCCGTGCAACAAGATCCCGGTCAGCGACACCCGTACGACCTCGATCATCGCTATGCGTACCGGCGAGGCCGAGCAGGGCGTGATCGGGCTCCAGCAGGCGGGCATCCCGGACGAGATCGAGCCGAGCCTGTCGGTGCGCTTCATGGGCATCAACGAGCAGGCGATCATCTCCTACCTGGTGACGGCGTACTACTCGGCCGCGGTGCTCGTGCCGGACGCGCTCGGCATCTTGGAGAACGTCGAGATCGGCCGCTGGCGGTGACCTTCCGCGTGCCGGCGGTCGCCGTGTTCCCGCCCTTCGGGTCGGGTACATCGAGGGGGTACGCGCCCAGCGGCCGCGGAAGCGCCACCGTCCGCAGACTCTCCGAGGCGATTCCATGGATGAGTTGTTCAGGGGTGAGTTCACGGGTGGGTTCATGACGGAGACGACGCAGAGCCCGACCGGGATGCTGCACAGGCGGAGCCCCATCGGGAGGCCCATGGACAGGGAGGGTCCACCGAGCCCGCGGTGGGGGTCCCCCCGCTCGAGCGAAGCCGAGAGTGGGGGAGGGCAGGAAGCGGCGGCCATCCTGGAGCGCGCCCGGGCGTCGGTCGACCCCGAGCTGCGCAGGGCCATCGACTCGCTGCCCGGCTCGATGCGCCGGATCGCGCTCTACCACTTCGGCTGGGAGCACGCGGACGGCACTCCGGCGGCGGGCAACGCGGGCAAGGCGATCCGGCCCGCGCTCGTGCTGACCGCGGTCCGGGCGCTCGGTGGGCAGCACACGGCGGCCGTGCGGGCGGCCGCCGCCGTGGAGTTGATCCACAACTTCACCCTGCTGCACGACGACGTCATGGACCGGGACGCCACCCGCAGGCATCGCCCCACCGCCTGGACCGTGTTCGGCGACGCCGACGCGATCCTCGCCGGGGACGCGCTGCAGGCGCTGGCCCAGCGGCTGCTCGCCGAGGACCCGCACCCGGCGTCCTCGGCGGCTGCCGCCCGGCTCGCGTCCTGCGTGGTCGAGCTGTGCGCGGGACAGCACGCGGACACGGCCATGGAGAAGCGTGGCCCCGGTGAGGTCACCCTCGACGAGTGCCTCGCCATGGCCGAGGCGAAGACGGGCGCGCTGCTCGGCTGCGCCTGTGCGCTCGGGGCGCTGTACGCGGGGGCGGACGAGGAGGACGTCGAGGCGTTGGACGCGTTCGGCCGGGCGGCCGGGCTCGCCTTTCAGCTGATCGACGACGTGATCGGGATCTGGGGGGACCCGAGCCGTACCGGCAAACCGGCCGGGGCGGATCTCGTCGCCCGCAAGAAGTCGCTGCCCGTGGTCGCCGCGCTCGCCTCGGGCACGTCGGCGGCCGGCGAACTGGCCGAGCTGTACGGAGTGCCTTACGAAGAAGGGGAGTTGGAGCGTACGGTCCTCGCCGTCGAGCGGGCGGGTGGTCGCGACTGGGCGCAGGGTCAGGCGGTCGACCGGATGTCCCGGGCGATGCATGAGCTGTCCCGGGCGGTGCCCGATCCGGAGGCGGCGGGTGGGCTCCTCGCGCTGGCGGAGTTCGTGACGCGGCGCAGCGACTGACCGGCGCGGTGCGCCGGTCGAAGACCCCGGAGCCTCCGGTTCCGTACGGCACCTGACCTCCGTACGGCGCCGGGCTCCGGCCGGGCGGGTCCCGCACATCCCCACGGTGTGCGGGGCCCGTCTTTTTCGCCCCCTGCGCCCCTACCCGTCCCGTATCTGGGGGGCTGCGCCCCCCAGGCCCGCCGCTTCGGCCTTGACGGCCTCGTCCTCAAACGCCGGACGGGGTGGAGGGGGCGGCGGGGTGAAGGCGGCGGCGGGGTGGGTGGGATGGAACGGGAGCGAATGGGTGGGGGTGGGGCGGCTTGCCGGCTCGTGCTCGCGTGCTGGACGGGCTGGACGGGCTGGACGGGCTGGATGGTGCTGGACGGGGCGCTGAAGTGGTCGGCCCCAGCGGTTACGCTTCAACCGCCATACGATCAAGGTCAGTTGGGGCGAAGGGGCGGGCACATGGGCGTGGCGATCCGTACGGCGGGCGAGGGGGATCGGGAGCTGGTCGTCCGGTTGCTCGACGCGGCCTTTCTGGATGATCCGGTGAGCGGCTGGGTGTTTCCGGACGCGGCGCACCGGCGTGCTACGCACCACAAGATGATGGCCGCGTTTGTTGATGTCGTGCTCGCCGAGGGACGGGTCGACTTGACCGAGGACGGTGTGGCGTGTGCCCTGTGGCTGTCCGTTCCCGCCGAGGAGCACGGCGACGAGGACGGTCCCGTCCAGCTGCGCGAGGCCGTCGACCCGGACAACGAGCGCGTCGAGCTGATCGGACGGCTGACGGCGGACGTTCACCCCGCGGGCCGCGACCACGAATATCTGTGGATGATCGCCGTGGCGCCGGAGCGGCAGGGTGAGGGCCTGGGCACCGCGCTCATCCAGTCGGTCCTCGACCGCTGCGACCGCGAGGGTCTGCCCGCGTATCTGGAGGCGAGCAACGCCCGCAGCCGGAAGTTGTACGAGCGTCTCGGATTCGACCTTGTCGGGCGTCCCCTCGATCTGCCGGACGGTCCGCAGATGTGGCCCATGTGGCGCGAGGTGCGGCCCTAGCCCGGGGGAACGATCGTCGTCACGATTCGTTCGAGCAGATCGTCCGGGACGGCGACTCCCCGCAGTACGCCGTCCAGCACCCCGGGCAGGGTCAGGTGCTCCAGGAGCAGCCCGAGCACGGCGAGATAGAGCACCGTCACCGTCTCGTCGCCGCCGGGCAGCCCGGCGGCCCGGTGGAACTCCATGCCCTGCTCCAGGTCGCCGCGCACCGACTTGGTGTACGAGGCACGCAGGGCGGGGCGGCGGGTGGCCTCCAGGCGCATCTCGAAGAGGGCGAGATAGCCCGTGCGGTCACGGATCGCGCGGGCCAGCAGGTCGCGCATGAACTCCAGCACCAGGGAGCGGTCCTTCGGCCCCTTCAGCAACTCGGCGAGCACGGCCGGGTCGGGGGCGAGGCGCCGGTGGAGGTGGGTGTCGACCTGGTTCAGCAGGTCGTCGCGGTCGGTGAAGTAGTTCGACGAGGTGCCCACCGGAACGGCGGCCTCGGCGTCCACGGCGCGGAACGTCAGCCCGCGTGCTCCCTCGCGCGCCAGTACCTCCACGGCCGCGTCGACGAGGGCCGCTCTGCGCTCCGGGTTCCGTGCCATTGCGCAACCTCCATAAGTCCCTTGCAACCACTACAGACGAAGCACTATAACTGCAGTGGTTGAGAAATGGCCGACTGCCCGACGACTGACGAAAAGAGACCCGCTTGCGCAAGCTCACGTACTTCATCGCCTGCTCGATCGACGGCTTCATCGGAGCCCCGGACGGCGACGCGCAGTTCTTCATGCCGTTCGTCGACGAGGAGTTCTTCGAGGGTTTCCTCAAGGCGGAGTACCCGGACACACTGCCGACCCAGGGCCGCCGCCCGCTCGGCATCGACGATCTGGAGAACCGGCACTTCGACACGATCATCCAGGGCCGCGCCAGCTACGACCTGGCGCTGGACGCCGGCGTCACCAGCCCCTACGCCCATCTGCGCGAGTACGTCGCCTCGCGCAGCCTCAGGGAGTCGCCCGACCCGCACGTGGAGATCGTCGCGGACGACGTCCTCGGCAAGGTCCGCGAACTCAAGGCGGAGGACGGCGAGTTCGGCATCTATCTGTGCGGCGGCTCGCAGCTCGCGGGCGCGCTGATCGACGAGGTGGACGAGCTCGTCATCAAGACCTACCCGGTGGTTCTGGGCTCCGGCATGCCGATGTTCGGCTCCGGGTTCGACGTCGCCGAGTTCGCGCTCGACGGGGTGCGGGTGTTCAAGAACGGGGTGCTCGTGAGGACGTACAGCAGGAAGCGTTGAAGGCTCCGCCGTCCTACCCTTGAGGCATGGGCACCGATGAGCGTGTATGTCCCCGATGCGGGCAGCCGGTCGCCACGGTTGTACAGCGTCACAAGACGCTGGGTGCGTGGGTCCCCCTCTGGCGGCCCGGGCCCTGCCGGAATCCGAGGTGCGAGGCGTACGTCGGCGAGCCCGCGGAGGAGCCCCCGGGCAAGCCGGGCGGGCCGGGCGAGCCGGGCGAGCCGGGCGAGCGGATCACGGAGAAATCCTGACCGAACGCGCGCGGCGTGTAGAGAATCGAGGGTCGGCTCCGACGTCTCCTGTGAGAGCTGCCCACCGAGGGCGGCGGGAGCCGAAGGAGTGGACTCATGAAGTACCTGGTGATGGTGCAGGGCACGCAGGCCGACTACGAGGCCATGCGCGGCAAGGCGTCCGCACAGGCCCCGGCCTGGAGCGAGCAGGAACTGCAGGCCATGTACGCGTACATGGGCGCGATCAACGACGACCTGTCCGAGACCGGGGAGCTGATCGACGGACAGGGGCTGGCCGAGCCGGCGCAGACCCGCTTGGTCGCCCTGGGCAAGGACGGCAAGGCCGTGATCACCGATGGCCCGTACAGCGAGACCAAGGAGCTGATGGCCGGCTACTGGGTCCTGGAGTGCGCGAGCCTGGAGCGGGTCACCGAGATCGCCGAGCGCGTCACGCGGTGCCCCTGCCCGGAGGGTGTCACCGACTACCCGGTCGTCATCCGGCCCATTCTGGACGGCGCCGGGGACATCTGACCGGCATGAGCATCGAGGTCGAGGATCTGCTGCGCCGGCACGCTCCGCAGGTCCTCGGCGCGCTCGTCCGCCGGTACGGGCATTTCGACGCCGCCGAGGACGCCGTACAGGAGGCGCTGCTCGCGGCGGCCGGGCAGTGGGTCGACATGGGCGTGCCCGACAATCCGCGCGGCTGGCTGATCAAGGTCGCCTCGCGACGGCTGACGGACGCGCTGCGCAGTGAGGAGGCGCGGCGGCTGCGGGAGGAGAAGGCGGTGGCGCTGACTCCCCGCGACGCCTTCACGGCGCCGCCGCCGGGGGTGGACCGGGCGCCGAGCGAGGACGACACGCTCTCGCTCCTCTTCCTCTGCTGCCACCCGGATCTGACCCCGCCCGCGCAGATCGCGCTCACCCTGCGGGCCGTCGGGGGTCTGACCACGGCGGAGATCGCCCGGGCGTACCTCGTGCCCGAGGCGACGACGGCCCAGCGGATCAGCAGGGCCAAGCAGCGGGTGAAGGGGGTGCGATTCGGGCGTCCGGATCAGTGGGAGGAGCGGCTGCCCGCCGTCCTGCACACCCTGTATCTGATCTTCAACGAGGGCTATACGGCGACGTCCGGAGCGGTGCTGAGGCGGGCCGAACTCGCGGGCGAGGCCATCCGGTTGACGCGTACGGTGCACCGGCTGCTGCCCGAGGACCACGAGGTGACGGGGCTGCTGGCGCTGATGCTGCTCACCGACGCCCGCCGCGCCGCCCGGACGGGACCGCACGGCGAGCTGGTGCCGCTCGACGAGCAGGACCGCGATCTGTGGGACAAGGCGGCGATCGAGGAGGGCGTGGCCCTGGTGACGCGGGCGCTGTCGTCGTCGCGGGGGCGGGCGGGGCCCTATCAGCTCCGGGCCGCCATCTCCGCGGTGCACGACGAGGCGCCGTCCCCGGAGGCGACGGACTGGCCCGAGATCCTCGGCCTGTACGACATGCTGGTCCGTAAGGTCCCGGGCCCCGTCGAGCGCCTCAACCGGGCGGTGGCGGTGGCCATGGTGCACGGGCCGCGGGCGGGCCTGGCCGAACTCGACGCGCTGGAGGACGAGTTGGCGGCAGGTCACCGGCTGGACGCGGTCCGCGGCCACCTGCTGGAACGCGCGGGCGACCCGGCAGCGGCCCGCGCCGCGTACGAGTCCGCGGCCCGCAAGACCCTCAGCCTTCCCGAACAACGCTATTTGCACGCGCGGTCCACCCGCCTCAAGCCGTAGCGTCTGCGGCATGGCCGAACCTCTTCTGCACCTCACCGAGTGCTCGTGGTACCAGGGCGGGGTGACGTCGGCGTGACGACAGCGGGCGGACGGCGCCGGGTGTGGCGGTGGGTGTTGGGGGTGTGGGTGGTGGCCGTGGGCGGTGGCCTCACGCTGTGGCTCCAGGACTCGGCGGAGCCGCAGCGACCCCGCGTCTGGGAGGAGAACAAGGACCACCGGGAGGTCCCGGCCCCGCTCCTTCGCTACGACGACCTGCCGTCGTCGTGCCCGCGCGTCGAGGACGGGGAGCACGGCGTCTGCGCGTACGCGACCCTTCGCTGGTGAAGGCTGCCCGTCCCGGGATCGCGGGGCGTCAGGCAGTAGGTGCCGCCGACCGGGTCCCGCATCACCGCCCAGTGGGCGCCGCGGTGGACCAGGGTGGCGCCAAGATCTTCGTGCCGGGCCCGCACCGCCTCGATGTCCGAGCAGGCGATGTCGAGGTGAGCGGAGGTGGGGCGGTCGCTGTCGAGGCGTTGCAGGAGGATGCGGAAGGGGAAGGTGGCGGGGGGCTTGACCAGGTGGAACTCCGGGAGCGCGCCGGGGTGTGAGTCCCAGCCGGTGAGCTCGCTCCAGAAGGTGATCTCGGTGTCGTACACGGAAGGTGCCAGGTCGACACACACCTGGTCGAGCCGGCTGGTCGCGCCGCTCGGTCCCTCGACGACGGGCGGCCGGGCGGACTCCCCGTGCCACGGCACTGCGCAGAACAACTGCCCGCCGGGGGAACGCAATACGGCCCATCCCTCGTGATCGGCGACGAGTGTCGCGTCCAGTCGCAGCGCCGACTCCACCAGCGCCGGTACGTCCTCGGCGGCGAGGTCGAGATGCGCGCCGCCGTCGCCCGACTCGACGCCCTGCGCCTTCACACACGCGTCGGCGCCCTCGTGCATCAGCGTGACGAACTCGTCCTGGTCGCCGCGGGGTTCCGACAGCCGTGTCCCCGTGACCGCGGTCCAGAAGTCGGTGGCCGGCCCGAACTCCTTCATGGGCCGGTCGACGAAGGCGTAGGTCCACCGGATCGGTTGTGCGGTCATCGGGGCGCTCCCTGTCGGACGGTCGGTACGGCTCGTACCGTCTCCCGCCCGATCAGCGCGCGCAACGAGGTTTTCATGCTCGCGACGAAGGCGTCCTGTGCGTCGGGGGCGAGGACGTCCAGGGACAGGTACGGGTTGAGGTCCTCCAGCTCGACGAGGAGCAGCTCGCCGCCGGGGGCCCGGCAGGCGTCCACGCGCTGGATCCCGTGCGCGATGTCGTTCCAGTCGACGAACCGCTGCGCGAACTCCAGGTCCTGCTCGGTCGGTTCGTACGGTTCCAGGGCCCAGCGCTGGTCAGGGCGGGGCGCGTACAGGGCGTACTGGAAGGCCTGGTCGACGAAGTAGAAGGACACCTCGTAGCGGAAGTCGATGCGCGGCTGGACGAGGACGTCGCCGTACGCCAGCTCGGGGAGCCGCTCGCGCGCCACGAACTCCAGCCCTATGGAGTCGGCCCCCAGCTTCGGCTTCACCACGTACGTGTCGACGTCGGGCAGCCGCCCCAGGTCCTGTGCGCGGTCGATGGTGGGGATGACCGGGTACCCGGCCGCGGTCAGCTCCAGCAGGTACGTCTTCCCCGCCATGTCCCCCTTCCCCGAGAGCTCGTTGTACACGCGCACACCGTCCGCGACCGCCCGCTCCCGGAACGCGTCGTACTCCGCCTGGTAGTTCAGCAATGGCCCGCTGTTCCGCACGACCACGACGTCGAAGCCGTCCATCAACCCGGCCGCGTCCAGCGGATGACACACGGCGATGTCGAACTCCTCGCGCAGCCGCGAGGTGAGAAGGATGTCCTCGTCGCAGTAACGGCGCCCCTTGGCCGGATAGGCCAGGTCGCTGACGTACAGGACACGGGGGCGGGCGGACGGCACGGATGACTCCTCGGACGTTCGTCAGACATTCCACTCCACGGGCAGACCGCACCCGCAGAAGACACAGACGTAGTCTCCCTCCCGCACGATTCCGACCTCCCGGCACCCCGTGCAGCGCCGGAAGACCACTTCGTGGGTGAAGGCCGACGGGTGGTCCAGCCCCGCTCGCCTCCCGGGGCAGGCCAGCGAAGAGGTCGGCGGGGCCGACGTAGCCCTAGTCCGGGTCAGGCATCGGTGCGTTCGGTGAAGCGGAGGACGTTGCCCGCCGGGTCGCGGAAGGCGCAGTCGCGGAGGCCGTAGGGCTGGTCCATGGGTTCCTGGAGGACTTCGGCGCCGGAGGCGTGGACGCGTTCGTAGAGGGCGTCGCAGTCGGCGGTGGAGAAGATGACACCGCGCAGCACGCCCTTGGCCAGCAGCTCGGCCATGGCCTGTTTGTCCGCCGGGGAGGTGCTCGGGTCCGCCGCGGGGGGCTCCAGGACGATCTCCACGTCGGGCTGGAGCGGCGAGCCGACCGTCACCCAGCGCATCCCCTCGAACCCGACGTCGTTGCGGACCTCCAGGCCCAGCACGTCCCGGTAGAAGGCGAGCGCCTTGTCGTGGTCGTCCACGGCGATGAAGCATTGCGAGAGTTTCAGGTCCATACGCCTCACGCTAGGGCCTGCCGCCCCGATCTGCCGTCCAGATCCCGAGGCCTGCCGGCCCGGACCGCGGCACGGACGCTAGAGGCGCGAGCCCGGTTCCGCCTCCGGGTTCGGGTGGCGGGCCGGGCGGGTCAGGCGCCGGGTCACGCAGGACGGGATGGGGGCGCCGTGATCGTGCGGGCGGGCCCGGTACGCGCTCGGGGTCTCGCCGACCAGCTCCGTGAAGCGGGAGCTGAAGGAGCCGAGCGAGGTGCAGCCCACGGCGAAGCACACCTCCGTGACCGTCATGTCGCCGCGGCGCAGCAGGGCCTTGGCGCGCTCGATCCTGCGGGTCATGAGATAGGTGTACGGCGTCTCGCCGAAGGCCGCGCGAAAGCTCCGCTGGAAGTGGCCAGGAGACATCAGCGCGGTGCGCGCGAGCGTGTCCATGTCCAGCGGCTCCGCGAACTCACGGTCCATCCGGTCGCGGGCCCGGCGCAGCCGGACCAAGTCCTCGACAGTCACCGCACCAGGATGACATCCGGCGCTGACACGATGGCCCGGAGCGCCGATACCGAGGGGTCCCACGTCCCGGACACCCCGGCACCCGCGCTCGCTAACCTACTCGAATGACCGCCGAGCTGACCTTCCTCTCGCGGGTGTCCCATCGCGGCCGGGAGGTCGCCGGACCCCGGCTGCGTGGCCTGCTCGCCCTGCTCGCGGACGATCTGCGCACCGGGTGCAGCACGGCCCGGCTGGTCGACGGGCTGTGGCCCGAGGAGCAGCCGGAGAATCCGACGAAAGCCCTGCAGGTCCTCGTCTCACGGGCCCGTTCCCAGCTCGGTGCCGAGCTGATCGCCGGCACCGCCACGGGCTACCGCCTCACGCTGGACGAGGCACAGGTGGACAGCTCCGCCGTCCTGCTCGCCGCGGCCGCGAGCTCCCGGGCGGCCCGGGACGCCGACCACACCGCCGCGCTGTCGCACGCCGAGGCGGGGCTCGCGCTGTGGGACGGCAGCGCCGACGACCTGGCGGCCGACCCGGTCTCCGCGCTGCGCGCGGCGCGCGTCCCGGCGTACACGACCCTGGTGCGCGCCCGCGCGCTCGCCCTGGCCCGGCTCGGCCGCGGCGCCGAGGCGGTCGACGCGCTCACCGGCCTCGTACGGGAGCACCCCCGCGACGAGGAGGTCCTCGCGGAGCTGCTGCGCTGCGAAGCCGCCACGCTCGGCCCCGCCGCCGCTCTCGCCCGCTACGCCACCTACCGCCGCACCCTGCGCGACGACCTCGGCACCGACCCGGGCCCCGGACTGCGCGCCGTGCATCAGCAGCTGCTGCGCGACGACGCCCCGGCCGTCCGCCGCGGCGTCCCGCACGAGCCGAACCCGCTGCTCGGCCGCGCCGACGACATCGCGGCGGTCACGGATCTGCTGCGCACCTCCCGGGTCACCTCGATCGTCGGCGCGGGCGGCCTCGGCAAGACCCGCCTCGCGCACGCGGTGAGCCGCGCGGCCGAGCAGAAGTCCGTGCACTTCGTGGCGCTCGCCGGTGTCACCTCCGACGCCGACGTGGCCGACGAGGTCGCCTCCGCGCTCGGCGTCGCCGCAGGACCCGGCGGCCACCCCGGCGTCCCGACCGACGTGCTCACCGGCATGGCCGGCGCCCTCGGCCCCGGCGCCCTGCTGGTCCTGGACAACTGCGAGCACGTCGTGCGCGGCGCCGCCGACCTCGTACAGGCCCTCGTGTCCGCCACCCGCGACCTGCGCGTCCTCACCACCAGCCGGGCCCCCCTCGGCCTCTCCTCCGAATCGGTGTACCTGCTCCCGGAGTTGAGCCTGGCGACCACCGTCGAGCTGTTCGGGCAGCGGGCACGGGCCGCGCGGCCCGGCGTCGATCTGCCCGCGGCCACGGTCGAGGAACTCTGCCGCCACCTGGACGGTCTGCCGCTGGCGACGGAGCTGGCGGCGGCCCGCGTCCGCGTCATGTCGGTCGGCGAGATAGCCCGCCGCCTGGACGACCGCTTCGCCCTGCTCAAGGGCGGCGCGCGCGACGCGCCGGAGCGGCACCGCACCCTGCTCGCCGTCGTCGACTGGAGCTGGAACCTGCTCGACGCCGAGGGGCGCGCGGCACTGCGCGCGCTGTCGGTCCTCCCGGACGACTTCACGGCGCGGGCGGCACAGCATCTGCTGGGCGACGACGCCATGGACGTACTCGATGTCCTCGAACATCTCGTCGACCAGTCGCTCCTCAAGGTCACGGACACCGCATCGGGCGTCCGCTTCCGCATGCTGGAGACCGTACGGGAGTTCAGCGCCGCCCGTCGGGACGCGGAGGGGGAGACGGACCGGGTGACCGGCCGACTCCTGGCGTGGGCGCGGGACTTCGGGCGGGACCATCACGAGGCGGTCCTCGAGGTCGAGTCGGTCGCCGCTCTGCACCGGTTCCGCGCCGAGCAGGACAACCTCGTCCACGCGCTGCGGCTCGCGCAGGCCCGCGCCGACGGGCCCACGGTCGCGGCGGTCGCCGCGGTGCTCTCGGGCATGTGGAACCTGGAGTCCAACTACACGCGCGTGGTCACACTGATCGAGGAGATCGGCCCGCTCCTGGCGCGTCTGCGGCCCGGGCCGGAGGATGTGGAGGTCACGCGGACCGCGGCCGTGCTGTTCACCGCGAACCTGTTCCTGCTGCACGGGCCGCGGACCCCTGCTCTGCGCTCCCTGGCCACCCTGCGCAGGCTGCCGCCGGCTCCGCCGGACACCCTCGTGCGGGCCGCGGCGACGGTGCTGGGCGCCCTGCCGCGGGCGCACTCCGAGCTGCCGGCCCTGTGCGACAGCGCCCAACCGCTGGTGGCCGCGGTCGCGAACTCCGCCGTGAGCTTCGTGGCGGAAAACGAGAACGACCCGGAGCGGGCCCTCGCGGCGGCCCGGCGGTCGCTGGCCGCGCTCGACGGGCGGGGCAGCCCGTGGATGCTGACCCAGGCCCACGGCCGGATCGGCGAACTCTGCCTCCAGCTGGAGCGGAGCGAGGAGGCCCGGCGTCACATCCTGGTGGCGCTGCGGCTCCAGGAACAGCTGCTGGGCCCCTGGTCCGACACGATGGGAGTCCGCTGGGCCCTGGTGCTGGTCCACCTCCAGCTCGGCGCCTTCGACGAGGCCGAGCACTGGCTGGAGCAGACGGCGCTGAACCAGGCGGACGACCCGTTCGGCACGCTGATGTACGGCCACGGGGTGCGGGCGGAGATCCTGCTCGCGCGCGGGCGGACCGAGGAGGGCCTGCGCACCTGGCGGCGGGCCGCCGAGCCGGGTCCCGGCCCCGAAGGGCCGCTCTTCCAGGCCGATCCGTCCGGCGTGGAGGCGTGGAACCTGGAGGCCCACGCCGTCGCCGTGATCGCCCACGCCCAGCACGGCCGTCTCGACCTGGTGGAGCCGCTGGTACGTGAACTGCCCGACAGACTCCGGGTGTTGCTGGTCACTCCGACCGTCACACAGCCCGCGTACGTCGTCGACCTGCCGGTGTGCGGCACCTACCTGCTGGCGCTCGCCATGGTCGAACTGGAGCGGGGCGCGGGCGAACAGGCGGCACGGCTCCTCGCCCTCGCCGAGCGCTTCCGCTGCCTGCGCGGCTTCCAGCCGACGATGTCCTCCGCCCGCCTCGGGGAGGCGGCCGAACGCGCCGACCGGGCGGCGTACGACGACGCGGTGTCGGCGTATGCCGCCCTGAGGGGCGAGGAGTTGCGGGGTGCGGCGCTGGAGCTGTTGCGGGACCGCGCCACCAGCGGGCCGGCGGGTCAGCGGGTGCGGTCGTACGCCGAGCGCGCCCAGAAGTAGCCGAGGACGGTGAGCCCGACGCGCCAGGCGACGGCGAGGGCGGCGCTGTCGCCGATCTCGGTGCTCACCAGCAGCCCGCGCAGCGGCCGAGGCGACCTCCGGGGCGATCTCGGTCGCGGCGCGGCGTGGAACCCGACCCCTGAGGAACACCGAAGGGGCCCGGCCGAGGGTTCGGCCGAGCCCCTTCAAAAGACTCGCTGACCTGCGAGGGTGCACCGCTCGCCGGTCAAGGCGAACCGTAACCGGCCCTGGGTCAGGCCTTCTTGGTCTCCCAGAAGATCTTGTCGATCTGGGCGATGTAGTCCAGCGCCTTCTGGCCGGTCGCCGGGTCCGTGGACGCCTTGGCGGCCGAGAGGGCCTTCAGGGTGTCGTTGACCAGCTGGTGCAGCTCCGGGTACTTCTCGAAGTGCGGGGGCTTGAAGTAGTCGCTCCAGAGCACCGACACGTGGTGCTTGGCGAGCTCGGCGCGCTGCTCCTTGATGACGGTGGCGCGAGCCTGGAAGTGCGGGTCGTCGTTGCCGGCCATCTTTTCCTGGACGGCCTTCACCGACTCCGCCTCGATGCGGGCCTGGGCCGGGTCGTACACACCGCAGGGCAGGTCGCAGTGCGCGCTGACCTTGACCTTGGGGGCAAACAGGCGGGAGAGCATTGAGCTGTCCTTCCTCGTGATCGTCTTCTCAGGTGGGACATTACTCCGTGGGAGACGGGTTTTCGCGAGTGCCCCCATGGGCTTAGGACAAAAGTCCAGGGTGAAACTGGGACTGGTGGAGGATAGGACCGGGGAGGTGCCGGTGATGCCGGAGCTGTCGCAGGAGACCGAGCGTGGGAGGGCCGTGCTGCCGTTCGGGGCGGCCGAGGTGACGGGACCGTCCATGGTTCCCACGCTTCAGCACGGGGATCGGCTCGTCGTGCAGTGGGGGGCGCGGGTCAGGCCCGGTGACGTCGTCGTCCTGCGTCATCCGTTCCAGCAGGATCTGCTGGTCGTCAAGCGAATCGCGGAGCGCCGGGAGGGGGGCTGGTGGGTGCTCGGGGACAATGCGTTCGCCGGGGGCGACAGCACTGATTACGGGACCGTTCCCGAGGAACTCGTCCTCGGGAAGGTGCGGTTCCGGTATCGGCCCCTGAAAGGTGATCAGCGGTCGCCGGTCGCCGTCGCCCGGTGGGTGGTGGGGGCCGCCAGGCCCGTGCTGTCCGACCGGTCCGCCTCCAGGCGCTTGCGGGCGCGGTAGGCCGCCACGTTGGCGCGGGTCGCGCAGCGGTCCGAGCAGTAGCGCCGGGAGCGGTTGGTCGAGGTGTCCAGGTAGGCGTTGCGGCAGGGGGACGCCTCGCACAGGCCGAGGCGGTCGACGCCGTACTCCGTCAAGTGGAAGGCCAGGCCCATCGCCGCGATGGCCGCGTAACCCGCCGTCGCGTTCGACGGGTGCTCCGCCAGGTGCATGTGCCACAGGGGGCGCCCGTCGTCGTCCCGGTAGTCGTGGCCGGCGATCTGTGGGCTCACCGGGAACTCCAGGAGGAGCGAGTTCAGCAGGTCCACGGCGAGGGTTTCGTTGCCGCCGTCGGCCGCTTCGAAGACCGCGCGCAGCCGGGCCCGTACGGAGCGGAAGCGGGTGACGTCCGCGTCCGTGGTGCGGCGGGCCGCCGAAGAGTTGCCTTCGAAGAGGTCGCGGACGGCCTCGACCGAGGTCAGGGAGTCCTTGCCCCGGGCCGGCTCCTCGCTGTTGACGAGACGGACGGCGTAATCCGAGTAATAGGCCAGTTCCACTTGTAGTCCTTACGAAGGCGCTCTATCGTCGTGGCTGCGGTCAGGTAACAGATGATCGTGCTTCCAGGGTATTACGTGGGCGAGCGAAGTAAGGGGCTTCCATGACCGTCAGTACCGGAACCGACTGGCGCGCCTGGCAGGAGAGCTGGGACCGGCAGCAGGAGTGGTACATGCCGGACCGCGAGGAGCGCTTCCGGGTGATGCTCGACATGGTCGAGGCCCTGGTCGGCCCTGAGCCGCGCGTCCTCGACCTCGCCTGCGGCACCGGCACCATCACGGCCCGGCTGCTCGCCCGCTTCCCCGGCGCCACCGGCACCGGCGTCGATCTCGACCCCGCGCTGCTCACCATCGCCGAGGGCACCTTCGAGGGCGACGACCGGGTCTCCTTCGTCACGGCCGACCTCAAGGACCCGCGGTGGCCCACTCTGCTGCCGTACGACTCGTACGACGCCGTCCTGACTGCCACGGCCCTGCACTGGCTGCACAGCGAACCTCTCGCGGCCCTCTACGGTCAGGTCGCGGAACTCGTCCGCGACGGCGGTGTCTTCATGAATGCCGACCACATGATCGACGAGACGACGCCCAGGATCAACGCGGCCGAGCGTGCGCAGCGGCACGCCCATATGGATCAGGCCAAGAAGAACGGCGCCCTCGACTGGGCCGAATGGTGGGAGCTGGCCGCGAAGGACCCCGTCCTCGCCGCGCCCACCGCCCGCCGCTTCGAGATCTACGGCGAGCACGCCGACGGCGACACGCCGTCCGCCGCCTGGCACGCGCGCGTGCTGCGCGAGAAGGGCTTCGGAGAGGCCAGGCCGGTGTGGTGCTCGCCCTCGGACACGCTTCTCCTCGCACTCAAGTAACCTCGAGGGCGCGGCGATCGAGGCGGTACGGAAAATCCGTACCGCCTCTTCTGTGTCCTGTGGGACCCCCACCGCACTGGAAGGGTGAGACGGTCCGCGACCCGGGCCGGGGAAGGGGGCGGGATAACGCGCGGCGAGGAAGCCGCTCCGCACGTCTTCGTGGAGGGCAGACGCATAGCGCTGTTTCGGTGGGGGTGCCCCCTGCTCGAGCGAAGCCGAGAGCTTGGGGGAGCCCATCTGCTGTGCGGCAACCGCGACGAGGCAGAGGGTCTCGTGCAGACGCCCCTGGTGAAGATCGTCCTCGGCGCGCGCCGGCACGGACGCCTCGACAACCTCGAGGCCCATGCGCGCAACGCAAGGTGCTGGTCAACACCGTCATCTCCGCCCGCCGCCGGTTCCGGCGGCGCGAGCAGGCATACGGCGAAGTGCCGGACGTGTCGGGGCAGTTGGTCGACTGCGACACCGGACTCATGGTGCGGGCAGCTCTCGCGCGGCTCGCGCCCAAGCAGCGTGCCGGGCTGGTTGGGAGGACCGAGTCCGGCCGGCGCGCCCACCGCGGGCGAGTTCACCACCAAGGCGGTCCGGTTGGCGAAGACGGGCGGCAAGGGGTTCGAGGACCCGTGCAGGGACGCCCCCGAGGACGGGCGAGTGGGCTGCACCACCCAGAAGCTGCCCGTCGGCAGCCTCCTGGATATCTGGCAGTGGGGCGAGCCCTGGCCCGGCTCCCATCCGTATCCGACCTTGGAGCTCCTCACAAGAAGCCAGCCGTTGCACAACCGGCCGCGCCCGCACACCCGAAGATCATTTGCGGGACAGCCCTTGCTCGAGGGGGCAGTTCACGACCTTCGTGCGGATGAAGGTCCTCCACACTGAGGGCAACCTCTCGCCGCGCAGCCCCCGGCTGAACCTGAGGTGATCCGGAAAGACGGATGCCGCCCACCCCTTCGCGGGCGGGCGGCATCCGGCCGTCGGGAAACCCCTCAGAGCACCTTGGACAGGAACGACTTCGTCCGCTCGTGCTGCGGGTCTGTCAGTACGTCACGGGGGTGGCCCTTCTCGACCACCACACCGCCGTCCATGAAGACCAGCGAGTCGCCCACCTCGCGGGCGAAGCCCATCTCGTGCGTGACGACGATCATCGTCATGCCGGACTCGGCGAGGTCGCGCATGACGTCGAGGACGTCACCGACCAGCTCCGGGTCGAGCGCCGAGGTCGGCTCGTCGAAGAGCATCAGCTTCGGGTCCATCGCCAGCGCACGGGCGATGGCGACGCGCTGCTGCTGGCCGCCGGAGAGCTGCGAAGGGTAGTTCTTCGCCTTGTCGGCAAGACCCACGCGCTCCAGGAGCTGGCCCGCGCGTTCCCGGGCCTGGGCCTTGCTGACGTTCTTGACCTGGACCGGCGCCTCCATGACGTTCTCGAGCGCCGTCATGTGCGGGAACAGGTTGAAGCGCTGGAAGACCATGCCGATGTCCCGGCGCTTCATCGCGACCTCGCGGTCCCGCAGCTCGTACAGCTTGTCGCCGTGCTGCCGGTAGCCGACCAGCTCACCGTCGACGGACAGGCGGCCGGCGTTGATCTTCTCAAGGTGGTTGATGCACCTGAGGAAGGTCGACTTGCCGGAGCCGGAGGGGCCGATGAGACAGAAGACCTCGCCGGACTTCACCTCCAGGTCGATGCCCTTGAGGACCTCGACGGGGCCGAAGGACTTGTGGACGCCCTCGGACTTGACCATCGCCGTGGCGGAGTCCGCCTTGGTCACGTTGGCGGTCATGCATTGCCTCCCCTCGGACGGCCCAGCGACAGCATGTTGGCCTTGATCTTCTGGAACGGAGTGGCCGGGAGACTACGGCTACTACCCCGAGCGTAGTACCGCTCCAGGTAGTACTGGCCGACGCTGAACACCGAGGTCAGCAGCAGGTACCAGGCGGCGGCGAGGAAGAGCATCTCCGCCGGGGCGCCGGACGTCTGGCCGATGTCCTGCGCGACACGGAACAGCTCGGAGTACTGAATCACGGCGACCAGGGAGGTCGTCTTCAGCATGTTGATGACTTCGTTGCCCGTGGGCGGCACGATCACGCGCATCGCCTGCGGGATCACGATCCGGCGCAGGGTCTTGCTGTGGCTCATGCCCAGCGCGTGGCTGGCCTCGGTCTGGCCCTCGTCGACCGAGAGGAGACCGGCCCGGCAGATCTCGGCCATGTACGCGGCCTCGTTCAGACCCAGACCCAGGAGCGCCGTCAGCAGCGGCGTCATGAAGCTGGACCAGTAGTCCTTGTAGATCGGACCGAGGTTGATGTACGTGAAGACCAGGCCCAGGTTGAACCAGACCACCAGCTGCACGAGGACGGGCGTGCCGCGGAAGAACCAGATGTAGAACCACGCGATGGACGAGGTCACCGGGTTCTTCGACAGCCGCATGACGGCGAGGAGCACGCCGCCGACGACGCCGATCAGCATCGACAGGACCGTCAGCAGCAGCGTCTTGAGCACGCCGTTGATGATGCGGTCGTCGAAGAAGTAGTCGGGGATCGCACCCCAGTTGATCTTGCCTTGGGAGAACGCGTAGACCACGGCGACCAGGAGCGCGATCGCGATGACCGCGGAGACATACCGCCCGTAGTGCCGGACAGGGATGGCCTTGATGGCTTCCGGTCCGGCCGGGGGAGTGTCCTCCGGGCCCGTCGTCTTGTCGATGTCAACAGTCACGGGTGTTGTTGCCTTTCAGTGCCCGCTCGGTTCCGCGGTCACTTGCCGCCGTTGACCGTGGCCGTCTTGACGGCACCGGCCTCGACGCCCCACTTCGAGATGACCTTGTCGTATTCGCCGTTCTTGATGACGGCGTCCAGCGCGGCCTGGAGGGCGTCCCGCAGCTGGGTGCTGGACTTGGCGACCGCGATGCCGTACGGCGCCGCCTCGACCTGCTCGCCGACGAGCTCGAAGTCCTTGCCGCCGCCCGAGGTCTTCACCGCGTACGCGGCGACCGGGAAGTCCGAGGAGCCGGCGTCGGCGCCACCGCCGCGCAGCCGGGTCTGGGCCTGCTGGTCGTTGTCGTAGGACTCAATGGTGATCTTCTTGCCGCCGGTGCACTTCTTGGACTCGGACTTGGCGAGGTCCTCGGAGACCGTGCCGCGCTGCACCACGATCTTCTTGCCGCACAGGTCGGCCCAGGTCTTGATGTTCTGGGTCTTGCCCTTGGGGGTGTAGATCGAGACACCGGCGGTGAAGTAGTCGACGAAGTCGACGCCCTCGCCGACCTTCTTGCCGGTGTCGGAGTCGATGCCTTCCTGGCGGTCCTTGGTGTCCGTCATCGCGGACATCGCGATGTCGTACCGCTTGGAGCGCAGGCCCGTGATCAGGGTGTCGAAGGTGCCGTTCTGGAACTCGAACTTCACTCCGAGCTGCTTGCCCATCGCGTCCGCCAGGTCGGGGTCGATGCCGACCGTCTTGCCGGAGCTGTCCTTGAACTCGACCGGCGCGTACGCGATGTCCGAGCCGACCTTGATGACGCCCGCGTCTCGGATCGCCTTGGGCAGTTTGTCGGCCAGCGGCGCGGAGCTCGTGCTTGCGGTCGAGCTGCCCGAGTTGTCCTTCGTCTGGTCACCGCAGCCGGTGAGGATCAGGGCGCCTGCGACCGCGATCGCGCCGACCGCTGCTGTCCGGGACTTCGCGGCGGTGGTACGACGGGTGGAGCGTGCGGTCATGTTGGGTTCCTCCGGCGGATGAGGGAGTAGCCGATAGGTCGACGAGAACACACACCTTCGAGTGTCGCGACCTCGTGTGATGACGGCATCCTGCCATTCGGACGGCGCCATTCAGGGGACTCGCTATGTCAAAATCGGATAACGGGTGACCCCCGAGCCGCTACGGGCCGGTACATCAAGGCCGGACCTTGTGCGGGAATCCCTCCTTCCGGCCGGAAGATCTTCGGCGCATCTCAGGATGCGGGCGGCCGCTACTCCGCGCTTGCGGCGACATGAGGGCAAGTCGCGGACTTGTCCACATATTCGGTTATGAGTCATGTCACCGGCGTGTGACCTTCGCGTTATGGACTCGTCGTCGGCACCGTCCGTCCGGTAAGAAGGTTCTTTACACCCCTCATCCGGGGCTCAGGGCGCGTGTGCGGCGCGCCCGTCGCGCAAAGCCCGTACGCAACCACGGCGGCTGGGCTTGCGCGGTGCCCGCCCACCCCTCAACCAGGAGTGGTCACCCTCAACCAATAAAGACTTAAGGGGTAAAACAAAGTGGCAGCGGAGATCGTCAATCCTCGCAGCGACAGCAGTACGGATCAGGAAGGCGGGGCCGAGCCCCTCGATTCCTTCGACCCGGCATTCGCGCTGCATCGCGGCGGCAAGATGGCCGTGCAGGCCACCGTGCCCGTCCGTGACAAGGACGACCTGTCCCTGGCGTACACGCCCGGCGTCGCGAAGGTGTGCAGCGCGATCGCCGAGCAGCCCGAGCTCGTCCACGACTACACGTGGAAGTCGTCCGTCGTCGCTGTGGTGACGGACGGGACGGCGGTGCTCGGACTCGGCGACATCGGCCCGGAGGCCTCGCTCCCCGTCATGGAGGGCAAGGCGATTCTGTTCAAGCAGTTCGGCGGCGTGGACGCGGTGCCGATCGCGCTCGACTGCACGGGCGTCGACGAGATCGTCGAGACCGTGGCCCGGCTGGCGCCGTCCTTCGGTGGTGTCAACCTGGAGGACATCTCGGCGCCGCGGTGCTTCGAGATCGAGCGCAAGCTCCAGGAGCGGCTGGACATTCCCGTCTTCCATGACGACCAGCACGGGACCGCGGTCGTGACGCTGGCGGCGCTTCGCAACGCCGCGAAGCTGACCGGGCGGTCGCTGGGCGACCTGCGCGCGGTTATCTCCGGCGCGGGTGCGGCCGGGGTCGCCATCGCCAAGTTCCTGCTGGAGGCGGGGCTCGGGGATGTCGCTGTCACGGACCGCAAGGGCATCGTGTCCAAGGACCGGGACGACCTGACGGACGTCAAGCGTGAGCTCGCGGAGATCACCAACAAGGCCGGTCTGACGGGGTCGCTGGAGACCGCGCTCGCGGGCGCCGACGTCTTCATCGGCGTCTCCGGCGGTACGGTGCCGGAGCCGGCGGTGGCGTCGATGGCGGAGGGGGCCTTCGTCTTCGCGATGGCCAACCCGAACCCCGAGGTGCACCCCGACATCGCCCACAAGTACGCGGCCGTCGTCGCGACCGGGCGGTCCGACTTCCCGAACCAGATCAACAACGTGCTGGCGTTCCCCGGGATCTTCGCGGGGGCGCTGCAGGTGCGGGCGTCCCGGATCACCGAGGGGATGAAGATCGCGGCGGCCGATGCGTTGGCCGCGGTCGTCGGGGACGATCTTGCGGCGGACTATGTGATTCCCTCGCCCTTTGATGAGCGGGTGGCTCCGGCGGTGACTGCGGCGGTGGCCGCGGCTGCTCGGGCCGAGGGGGTTGCTCGCCGCTGACGCGGTGTGCGTGATGGCCCCGCCGGGTTTCCCGGCGGGGCCATTTTTTGCGTGGGGGGCGTCCGGGTGGGTGGTTTTCGCCCCCTCCGCCCCGACCAGCCTTTCGGCTGGGGTGGGTGGGGGTTGTTCGCGCAGTTCCCCGCGCCCCAGAAGGTGCGCGGGGAACTGCGCAGTCTCCAGGGGACGGGTGGGGGCGGAGGGGGCGAAGGACATTCCTCGGCCTCACCCCAGGGCCCGGGGGCGGCGGGACGCGTGTCACAGGGGGACATGGTTCCCCCGGCCGGGGGCGGAGCCTATCGTCAAGGTCATGTTCGCTGCCTATGCCGCCCGAATCGACCGTGACCAGCCGCTGAACGGCCTGGAGTTGGGGGAGCGCCCGACCCCCGAGAAGAGGCCGGGCTGGACGACCGTGAACGTACGCGCCGCCTCGCTCAACCACCACGACCTGTGGTCCCTCCGCGGAGTCGGCCTGGCCGAGGACAAGCTCCCGATGATCCTCGGCTGCGACGCCGCCGGCATCGACGAGGACGGCAACGAGGTGGTGCTGCACTCCGTCATCGGCCAGACCGGCCACGGGGTCGGACCCAAGGAGCCCCGGTCCATTCTCACCGAGCGCTACCAGGGCACCTTCGCCGAGCAGGTCTCCGTACCGACGTGGAACATCCTTCCCAAGCCCAAGGAGCTGTCCTTCGAAGAGGCCGCCTGTCTGCCCACGGCCTGGCTGACGGCGTACCGGATGCTGTTCACCAACGCCGGGGTGCGGCCCGGTGACTCCGTCCTCGTGCAGGGCGCGGGCGGCGGCGTGGCCACCGCCGCGATCGTGCTGGGGAAGGCCGCCGGGCTTCGGATGTTCGCCACCAGCCGCGACGAGGCCAAGCGGAAGCGGGCCGTCGAGCTGGGGGCCGTGGAGGCGCTCGAGTCCGGGGCGCGGCTGCCGCAGCGGGTCGACGCCGTCATCGAGACGGTGGGTGCCGCCACTTGGTCGCACTCCATCAAGTCGCTGCGGCCCGGTGGCACGTTGGTCATCTCCGGGGCGACCAGCGGCGACCGGCCCTCGCACGCCGAACTGACCCGGGTCTTCTTCCTGGAGCTGAAGATCGTCGGCTCCACGATGGGTACCAAGGACGAGCTGGAGGACCTGCTGTCCTTCTGTGCCGCCACCGGCGTCCGCCCCGTCATCGACGAGGTGCTGCCGCTCGACCGGGCCCGCGAAGGGTTCGAACGACTGGAGGCGGGCGATCAGTTCGGGAAGATCGTGCTGACGAACTCCTAGCAGGTTTCTCTGCCGACAACGGCCGGTCCGGTTTCCGGGCCGGCCGTCGTCTGTCAATCGTGGTTGACAGGTGGGTGCTGTCAACGTAGGTTGACATCATGACCGAAGCAACGGATCTTGCCGAGCGCGCGGGTGATCGCGATCCGCGGGTCGGGCTGCGGGCTGTCTCCGCGCTGCGGAGGCTGCTGGAGCAGTTGGAAGCGGTGCAGGTGCGCAGTGCGCGCAATCAGGGCTGGTCGTGGCAGGAGATCGCCGCGGAACTCGGAGTGAGCAGGCAGGCCGTGCACAAGAAGTACGGGAGGCAGTGATGTTCGAGCGGTTCACCAAGGATGCGCGTGCTGTCGTCGAGGGGGCGGTGCTCCAGGCCGAGCGGGCGGGGGCCGAGACGGTGGAGGCGGAGCACATGCTGTTCGCCCTCCTCGATCGGGAGGGGAGCCGGGGATCGTTCGCCCTGGCGTCGCTCGGGCTGGCCGGTCGGCGGGACTCGGTGGAGCGGGACCTCGCCGAGGCGCGGCGTCGCGGTGGTCTCTCCCGTGCCGATGCGGACGCCCTCTCCGGGCTGGGCATCGACCTGTCGGAGATCGTCTCCCGGGTCGAAGAGGCGCACGGGGAAGGGGCATTGGGGTCGGCGAAGGGGGGTGGGGGGCGGTCGCTGGGCCCGGCGGCGGCCCTTCGCCCAGGGGGCGAAGGATGCGCTGACGCAGTCCCTGCGGATCGCTCTCGCTCGGCGTGAGCGGCACATCGGTGACGAGCATCTGCTCATGGCGCTCACCGTGCGGCCCGGGGTTCTGGCGGAGGTGCTTGCCGATCACGGGGTTACGTACGAGGCGGTGACGCGGGTCCTGTACGGCGGCGGGGGTGGGGTGGCCGAGGCGGGGTGAAGGTGCGCGGGTGGGGTGGGGCTTGGGGGTGTTTTTCGCCCCCTCCGCCCCTACCCGTCCCGTACCTGGGGGGCTGCCGCCCCCCGGGACCCCCGCTTCGGCCTTGACGGCCTCGTCCTCAGACGCCGGACGGGCTAAACGCGCTTGCGCAGCGCCGCTCCGATATGTGCCGCCGCCGTCGACAAGTGGCGGCGGGTCTCGCGTAGTTGGTCCTCCGTCACGCCGTGGTCGCGGGCCGCGTCGCGGATGTCGTCGCGGAAGCGGTCCAGGAGGCGGTCGAGGTCGCGGGCGGGGTTGCCGGTGGAGTCCTCGTGGGCCCAGGAGGGTTCGTAGTCGGCGGGGAAGTCCTCGGGGGTGACCGTGTACTCCGGTTCCGTGGTCGAACCGGCCTTCGTGTCCGTGCGGCCGAAGCCGAAGTCCTTGCCGAGGTCCTTGCCCAGGTCCTTTCCGAAGTTCTTGCCGAAGTCGCCGAATTCCTTGGCCAGTTCGGTCAGTCCTTCGCGTACGCCGGTCGGCCAGTCGCCCCGCGCGAAGTGGTCCTGGACCTGCTCCTGGACGTGCTTGGCCATCCGCTGCATCTCCTCCTGGGCCTGGGCGCGGGCTCGCTCCTGGGCCTCCTTGGCCTGGCGGCGGGCACGCTGGGCCTCGTCGCGGGCGCGGCGGCTCTCGTCCTTCGCGCGGCGGGCCTGTTCCTTCCACTCCTGCCGGACGCGTCGCATCTCCTCCTTCGCGGCCCGCCACGACTCCTTGTCCTGGTAGTCGCCGATGCCCCCGAACTCACCCGGCTCCGCGTCGTGTTCCTTGGCCCCGGCGCCGCCCTTGGAGCCCCGCCGGGCCTCGGTGGCGGCCGCTCGCATCTCGCGGCGCAGATCGCCCGCCGCGCCCCGTACGTCGGCCCGGATCTCGGCTGCGAGCTCCGCCACGGACTCGCGGATCTCCAGCTCCAGATCGGCCAGTTCGCCACTGCGGTCGGCCAGTTCGGCGCGGCCCGCGTCCGTGATCGCGTACACCTTCCGGCCGCCCTCGGTGGTGTGCGTGACGAGCCCCTCGGCCTCCAGCTTCGCCAGCCGGGGGTAGACGGTGCCCGCCGAGGGCGCGTACAGGCCCTGGAAGCGCTCCTCCAGGAGCCGGATCACTTCGTACCCGTGGCGCGGCGCCTCGTCCAGCAGCTTCAGGAGGTAGAGGCGAAGGCGGCCATGAGCGAAGACGGGGGGCATCTCAGAGCACCTTCTTGTCGGTCGGGCCGTGGGGCGAGGTGTTCGTCGAGTCGTCGATCGGGCTGTCGGCCGGGGCCGCGTCCTGGGGTGCCGGATCGTCGTCGTACGGCCCGTCCTCCGTCGGTGGCCTGCGGAGCAGTGCGATGGAGCCGGAGGCGGTCATCGCTTTCAGCCTGCCATTGCCCGCGCCCAGCCGGCCGGTGATCTTCTTGGCGCCCCACTGCCCGCTGACCCGGAGGTCCTCGAAGGCGCTGGAGACGGTGCCGCTGGCAGTGTTCGCCTCGACCTCCGCGTCCGCCGGATGCGGGAGCCGGATGGCGATCTCGCCCGAGACATTGGTGAGCTGGACGTCGGTCGGGGTGCCCGTGGCGTCGAGGTCCACGATCATCGAGCCGCTCACCGAGTCGGCCCGTACGGAGGAGCCCGAGCCCTCGACGACGGTCAGGTCGCCGGAGACGGAGTTGAAGCGGAGGTCACCGGTGACGGCCTGGGCCTCCAGGCTTCCGGACACCGTGTCCACGCGTACGGGACCCGCGATGCGGACGAGTGTCGTGTCGCCCGTGACGCCCTTGACCTCCACGCGCGCGTCCACCCCGGAGACCACGGCGGCGGCGCCGACCACGCCGACCTCGACCCGGGTGCCGGTGGGGACGGCCAGGGAGACCACCACATTGCGTCGCCAGCCCTTGCGGTCGAGCCACTTGAGGAAGCCCTTCCAGGGCAGGTCCTCGTACGCCACGGTGAGGGTGCCGTCCTTCTGGGTCACCTGGAGCGGCGGGCCCTCCAGCTCGGACACCTCGAGCCGGGCGGAACCCTCGTCGGTGCCCACGACGTTGACAGTTCCATTGACGACGCGCACGTGCAGCGCCGTCACGGGGTCGTCGAAGGTGAGCTTCCTCGGCTCTGCGACGGACCACTCGGACATGGTGCAGACCTCCTCGACCGGACCGGACCCCCGTCGAGTCCGGACTCGACGCGCCATATCGCGTCTTCCGTCATTCACGATATATCGCGGATGCGGAAAGTCAAGACACCCGTTCTGGGGATCACGGGCGCGATGAAGGGGGTGAAACGGCCTAAAGTGGGGCCATGTCGACTCTGCCCGTCGAGTCCTCGGCCACGGCCCCCGGCGCCCTGCTCCTGTGCCGGGCGCACCCCGAGTCCGTCGGCCCCGCCGCCCAGCTGCTGCGCGAGCGGATGCTGCTCACCGGGGCCGGTCCCGAGTGGAGCGTGCTGGTTCCCGAGGGCAAGCCCTGGCAGCACGGCGCGGAACCCGTCGACCGCGTGCTCGCCGGCTGGGCCGCGGCCCTCGCCGTCGGCGCCTCCTGGCCGGTACTGGCCCTGTGGTGGGACGCCGACCACAGTGGCTGCACTCTCGCCTCGGGCTTCCGTCGCACCGTCGGCTACGAATGGCTGGCGAACGGCACCCCGGTCGGCGAGGACGAGGCGATGCGCACCTTGGCCGCGCGGCTCGGTCTCGATCCGGTGCTGGACATGCAGTCCCTGGAGCAGTTGACGAAGCCCGACCCCGGCGCGGACGCCCGCACGCGCGTGCGCACTCTGCTCGCCGTCCTCACGCGCGCGGGGATGGTGCTTCCGGCCGGGATCAGCCCGGGTGAACCGACCGACCGGCTCCGCGAGGTGGCCCGGATCCAGCCCGGCGCCGAGCAGATCGAGTGGACGGGGTGGCGCGCCGCCGTGCGCGCGGAACTCGACGTGCTGGAAGGCGGCAGCCTGGGGTCCTGGTCCCGCGGCTCGAAGGCCCATGCCCTCGCCACGGCCGAGCTGGCCGCCGGGCTCCCGCTCACCGTCTGGGGCGTACGGCGCCGCAGTGCCGGCTGGATCGCCGCAGGCGCCCTCCTGATGATCCACGGCGCCCTGGGCCTGGCATACGGCCACCTGCGCGCCTTCGACTGACGCCCGCGAGCACGAGCCCCGCGGGGTGAGCCGACGAGCACGAAGCCCCCAGGGTGACGCCCCAGGGATGACGCCCCACGCGTACGACGCCCCAAGGGATGACGCCCCACGCGTACGACGCCCCAAGGGATGACGCCCCACGCGTACGACGCCCCAAAGGATGATGCCCACGAGTACGCAGCCCCGAGGGGTGCCCTACTCCTCGTCGTCCTCGTCGTCCAGTCGCGCCAGCCACGTCGCCAGCCGCTCCACCGGCACCTCGAAGTCCGGGTTGAGGTCGACGAACGTCCGCAGCTGCTCGGCGAGCCACTCGAAGGTGACCTCTTCCTCGCCCCGCCGCTTCTCAAGTTCCTCGATGCCACGGTCGGTGAAGTACATGGATGGTGCTCCGTCGGTGAAAGTGAAGTGGAACGCTGGGAAAAGGATAGGTGGGGCGCGCTGCGCGCGGAGGTCCTCTGTCGTGGCCGCCCCGCTGCGGCTAGCCTGCAAGGTCGGCGGTACCACGGGGGCGTGGGGGAACGGGGGATGCCATGGGTGAAGCAGTGACCCGGATCGCACGGATCGAGATGCCGGACGGGACGCCGGTCTGGGCCCGGATCTCGGGGGCCGAGCAGCTGGAGGAACCGTCCGGCGGGCTGTCATACACGGACACGGGGTTCGGCGACCGGGTGGAGGCGCAGGTCGAGAGCCTGCAGTCGGTGATCACCAGCGTCGCGCGTTCGCTGGCCGCGCCCCTGCGGGCGGTACGGCCCGACGAGGTCAGCGTCGAGTTCGGGATCGAGCTGACGGCCAAGGCAGGCAAGGTGGTCGGCCTCCTCGCGGACGGCGAGGCCAAGGCCGGCATCACGGTGACGCTCACCTGGAACGGCGGCCCACCGGACCTCGAAGCCACCGACGTGAGCGCGCGGCCCGGCACCACCGACCCCCACACGCACCCGGCCGTCACCGGCGGCAACGCGCAGCCGGGCTCAACCGGCCGAAACGCACAGGCGAACCCGCCGGCCGACCCGCACGCGGGCGCGTCCCCCGGCGCCCCGGCGCACGGCGGCCCCGGTGACGCCTCCGTCGGGGGCGGGACATGACGGACGGGCACGCCCCGGGCGCACCGGGCGGCCCCGGGAACGCGCACCGTGCGCTGCGTGACCTCGTCACGGCGGCGACGGTGCGCATCCATCGCGCGGGGGCCGGGTATGCCCTGGACGAGCCCGGCACGTTCCTCGGGAGTGGCTTCTTCGTCGCTCCGAACTGGGTTCTGACCTGCGCGCATGTGGCTCGGAGCGGGGAGGGGGGCGAGGTGACCGTGGTCTATGAGACGGGGCCGGGCCGCGGTACGTCGGCCGTCGCGGGCGAAGTGGCGACGGCACTCCCGCAGCATGCCGAGGGTGTCGTGCGCGGCAGTTGGCCGGCCCCCGACCTCGCGCTCGTCCGGCTGCGTGAGCCCGTCGACCACGGCTGCGTCTATGTCACCGAGCGCCCGGTGGCGTACTACGAAGAGGCGAAGGTCCTCTACTCGGGATGGTCTGTCGTCGGCGGTGAGCTGCGCCGGCTGAACGGGACCTGCACGGTGCAGGGCACCCTCGGCGGCTGGTCCGAGGACGAGCAGATCCGGCTGGGCGGCGACGTGCTGCCGCCCGGCGTCTCGGGAGGGCCGGTCGTCGATCCCGTACGCGGTGAGGTCGTCGGCGTCCTGAAGTCGCAGGCGGACCGGGGGCTCGGCGGTACCTGCACGGGGGTGGAGCAGTTACGGTCCCTGCCGGTGCCGACGGGTGAGGTGCGGGGCGAGCACGAGGATCTGTACCAGGCCGTCTTCCACGCCCACGATCGCTATCACCGCGACCGGCAGCGCCATCCCGATTACGACGGCAACACCTGGGTCGACGTGCAGGACCAGCTCGGCGCGCGGCCCGGCCGCGCCTTCAGCCCGTTCGAGCGGACCCGGTTGCTCGGCAGGCTCGCCGATCTGCCGCCTCCGGCCAGTACCGGCGAGCTGTTCGGCATCCTCGAGTCCCTGCTGGGCGGCCATGCGGGGATCCCGCACCCGGCGCCGCGCGCCTGGCGCGACGGTCTCGGGGCGCTGTACGAGAGCTCGCGCCAGGACGGCGCGCTGGATCTGGTCATCGACTATGTGGTGCGGGTCATGACCGCCGAGCGCCCCTTCGTCACCGCCGATACCGAGAGCGCGGAGCGGGCCTTGTGGGAGTGGGCGTGGCGGGCCGCGGAGGGCCTTGGTGTCAGGTACCGCCGCCGGCTCGCGCAGCAGCCGACCGAGGGTCTCCGGTCTTCGCCGAACCGTGCGGAGCATGAGGCGGAGGCACAGAGGGCGCGCGCCCTGTCGCATGTCGCCGATGGTGCGCCCCATCTCTACGCGCTGCTCGAACTGGAGCAGCGGGGCTGGGAACCGGACCGTTGCGACTGGCGGGTCTCCGTGGGCCGTCCGGACGGGGAGGTGGTGCGGCTGGGCGAGGCAGAGCGCATTCCGCTGACCGAACTCACCGGCAGCCTCGCGGCGCCCCTGGCGGAAGCCTTCCGGCACTGCGACCAGCCCTGGCGGCCCGCGGTTCTCCAGGTGGCGCTGCCCCATCAGCTGCTCGGACTGGACGTCGACGCCTGGCGGTTCGCGCCGGACGCGCTACCGCTCGGCGCCCAACGGCCGGTCGTCGTGCGCTGCGCCGACCGGGAGCAGCTGCCGGACGAGGGCGACTTTGTCGACCGGCAGCTGTCCGCCGACGAGGAGCAGTACGAGCGCGAGGCCCGTTGGCGGCGCATCCACGCGTACGGCGCGAAGGCCGAAGTCCTGGACTGCGAGGACGGGCGACGGGTACCCGTACCGCCCGCGGAGTCGCTGCGCGGGCTGCCCCACACCACGGTCCCGGTGCTGTGCCGATACGGCGACCATCGCTTCGAGGACGACCCGGTGGCGCTGTTGCGGATCGTGCACGGCGGCTACGGCGTCGCGCTGTGGCGGCGCCGGCCGGACCAACCGGACGCCGTCTGCGGAGAGTTCCACCGGCGCGTGGGTGACACCATCGCGGAAGCGGGCAGCGCCGGGCGCCTTCCCGAAGTCGTCCACGCGCTGCGGGTGGGGCTGCGCGCGGGTTTGCGGGAGACCTACTGGGCCGACGGCATCGCCCTGTTCTACGACGATCCGAGCCGGCCGCTGCCCGGCGCCGGCGACCTGTTGGAGGCGCCATGACCGTGGGACGCGGCGCTCTGCCGTACCGGGCGCCCGCGAAATCGAACTGGGCCTTTACGGCGCCGAATTGGGCCGTTACGAGCCCGTACCGGGCCCTTTCGAGGCCCCCCGTGGGTCGATACGGTGATGCACGCTCCCGCATGTTCGACGGCGGCCATGGTGGACGAGTGACGACGAGGACTGGGCAATGACCGAATCCAGCGAGTGGCTCATCTACCGAGGCGCCGGTGAACCCCACGACGGCATAGACCGCCTCCCGGCTCCACCCCCCTGGCGCGACTTCGCGAGCCGGGACGCGGCCGGGAGGAACGGCGACGGCTCCGAAGACCGCAGGCTGGGCGCGCACCGGCATCTGGCCGAGCTGCACCGGCCGGGCGCCGAGGAACTCGAAATGATCAACGCGGCGCTCTATCTGCGCCGGCCCCTGCTGGTCACCGGCAGCCCGGGCGCGGGCAAGAGCACGCTGGCGCACTCGGTGGCGTACGAACTGGGGCTGGGCAATGTGCTGCGCTGGCCGATCGTCAGCCGGTCCACGCTGCAGGACGGGCTGTACCACTACGACGCGATCGCCCGGCTGCAGGACGTGCAGATCGCCGCTCCGCAGGGCACGGATCCGGCCATTCCCGGGGCCCCCGGCTCGGTCGAGGGCATCGGCAGCTACATCCGGCTCGGCCCCCTCGGCACCGCGCTGCTGCCGTCCGACACTCCGCGTGTGCTGCTCATCGACGAGCTGGACAAGAGCGACATCGACCTGCCCAACGACCTGCTCAATGTGCTCGAAGAGGGCGAGTTCGCCATCCCCGAGCTGGAGCGCGTCGCCGACCGGCTGCCCGGCGGCGAGGCCGAGGTGCTCACCGCCGACGGCACCAAGGCGCGGGTGCGCGACGGCCGGGTGCGCTGCCGCTCCTTTCCCTTCGTGGTGCTCACCAGCAACGGCGAGCGCGATTTCCCCGCCCCCCTCATGCGCCGCTGCATCCACCTGGAGCTGGGGCGCCCGGACCACAAGCGGCTCGCCACCTTCGTACGCGCCCATCTCGGTGACGAGGCCGCGCGGGCCGGGGACGATCTCATCACCCACTTCCTGGAGCGCTCGCGCAGCGAACTCGTCGCGGCCGACCAGCTGTTGAACGCCATCTACCTCACCGACGCAGCCGCCCCGCCCAGTCGCGACCGTCTCGCGGACCTGCTCATCCAGCGACTCGACCGCCCGAGGTGAGGCCCGATGCCTGACGCCGCGGCGCGCCACGGTCCCGACACTCCCGGTGTCCCGGGAGACACCGCCCTGCCCGGCGGCGACCCGATCGCCGAACTCATCGCCCGGATGCGGCAGATCGGGCTCGACCCCGACGCCAAGCAGCTGTGCGACAGTCTCTGGCTGGCCCGCTGGGCACGCCCGACGGATGCGGTCGAGCGGGCCGAGGGCCGCGTCCCGACGCCCGGCTCCCTGTCTGGTGCCGGGCGCGACCCGGTCCCGGAGCGCACGGACCCGTCCGCCACCGCTCCGGAGCCGCCCGGCGACGGCGGTGAACCGCCGCCGCAGGACGGGGGAGGGGACCGGCGTGTCGCCCTGTATCCCGTGCCGCGGGACGGCGCGCCGCAGGGGCACGGACAGGGTCGGGTGACGGTGCTGCCGGTCGGGGTGCCCGCCGCGGCCGCGTTCCCCGCCCCGCTCGAACTCCAGCGCGCATTACGCCCGTTGCAGGGCTACCGGACCGGCGCGCCGCCCCTGCGCACGGTCCTCGACGAGACGGCGACCGCGGAGCTGAGCGCCCGGGCGGGCGGTCTGGTCCTGCCGGTGTTCCGCGGGGTGACACGGGCCGACGCGGCACTCCAGCTGGTGATGGACGCCTCCTCGTCGATGCGGGTGTGGGACCGGATGTTCGCGGAACTGGAGCAGGTCTTCGGCCAGTTGGGCGCCTTCTGGGACATCGAGGTCAGCCATCTGCATCAGGGCCCGGACGGCGAGCCCGCCGTCAGCCGCAGTCCCGAGCCCGGCGCGGCCCCGCTGCACTCCGCCGACCGGCTGAGCGACCCCACGGGCCGCCGGATCACCCTCCTCGTCAGCGACTGCGCGGGCCCCCTGTGGCACAGCGGCCACGCCCACCGGCTGCTGCACCACCTGTCCCGCCTCGGCCCCGCCGCCGTACTCCAGCCACTGCCGCAGCGCATGTGGAACCGCACCCGACTCCCGGTGTCGTACGGCGAGTTGATGCGCGGCGAGGCGCTCGCGGGCGCAGCCACACTGAAGGTCCGGCTGCCGACCGGCGCCCCGCCGGACGCCCGCGCCGGTGCGCTGCCCGTGCCCGTACTGCCGCCGGAGCCCGCCGCGCTCGGCGCCTGGGCGCGACTGCTGTCCGGGGCTGGTGCGGGGCCCGTGGCCGGCGCCGTCGGCTGGGTGCGTCACGACCATCCGCCCGCCCGGGCCGCCCGCCCCGGGCGCCGGCTGTCCGCGCTCGAACTGGTCAGCCGGTTCCGTTCCAACGCCTCGAAGACGGCCGGACGCCTGGCCGGCTATCTGGCGGCGGCGCCCCTCAGCCTGCCCGTGATGCAGCTCGTGCAGCGCACCATGCTGCCCGACTCCGGACCGTCCGAACTTGCCGAGGTCCTGCTCAGCGGCCTGGTGTCACGCGCCAAGGCGGAGGAGTTCGGCGCGGACGGCGCCCAGTGGTACGAGTTCGCGCCCGGCGTGCAGGAGGCGCTCCTGTCGCCGCTGGGCCGCGACGAGGCGATGCTGGTGCTCAAGCACTGCTCGGAGTACATCGAGTACCGCTTCGGCAAGGGCGGCCCCAACTTCCCAGCCCTGGCGCTCGCGCAGCTCGGCGAGGGCGGCTCCGGACGGCCGTATGCGCCGGGCGCCGGATATCCGGGCGAGAACGGCGACAACGGCGGTGCCACTCTGGTCCCGCAGCCCTTCGCCGAGGTCGCCGCGCGGGTTCTGGAGCGCTTCATGCCACTGCCGGAACAGTTCGCGCTGTACAGCGCCCGGGGACGCACCGACCTGCCCGACGAGCGGCCCACCCACGCGGCGGTGATCCGGGCCCGCTCCCTGGCCGGGCAGTTCGACACCGACGGCATGGTGCAGGACCTCATCGACGCCGTGCAGCTGCTGCGCGGCGCCACCGAGCACGAACTGCCCGCGGGCGCCGACCCGGAGCTGTGGTCCGAGTACGCCAACTGTGTGCTGCGGCTGTGGGAGGTGCAGGGTGGCGCGGAGCTGCTGCGCGAGGCGGAGGCGGCCGCCGAACGGGCGGTCGCGCACCCGCGCGCGCTGCGGGAACGGGCCGTGCTGGCACGGGTGCTGCACGCCGCCGCCATCGACCGCAGGCGCCGCGGCGACCGGCGCGGCGCGCTCGATCTGCTGCAACGTGCCGACCGCGAGTACGCGGTGGCCTGCGCCGCGCCCGGCCTGGAGGCCGCGGAAGCCCTGCGGCTCACCCTGGAGCGCGTGCGCGCGCTGGAGGCCCAGTGGCGCCTCGGCGGCGACACTGCGCTGCTCCAGGGCGCGGTCGGCATGCTGGAGGCGTTCGGCGACGCCTGGCCCGACCGGCGCCACCGCCCGCCCGAACTGCCGCTGGCGCACGGCCGCGTCCTGCTGCGCCTGTCCAGCGCCACCGCCGACCACGAACAGGCCCGGCTGTACGCGGAACAGGGCGCGCACTCCTTGCGCGCCGCTTTGGAACCCGGCCCCGAGCCCGGGCTCCTCACCGCAGGTGAGCCGTCCCGGGTGCGCATCCTCCTCGACCTCGTCGACGCGATCCTGCAGTCGGGCGGCGCGCTGGACGACGCCCAGGCGCACGTCGACGAGGCGCTGGGCCTGACCCGTGAACAGGGCCTGCGCGCTGCGCTGTTGGTGCGCGCTGGGCGCATCAAGGTGGCGCGGTACGCCGACTCGGGCGACCCGCGCGAGCTCCAGGACGCCGCCGAACGGTTCGAGCAGGCCTCCCGGGGCGTGCCACGGGACGCCCCCGCGCACGCGGACGTCCTCGCCGAATGGGGTGAAGTGCTGCTGCGCCGGGCGGTTCCCGCCAACGGTCCCGGTACGCGCGAGTCGCTGTCCCAGGCCATCCGGGTGCTGCGCGACTGCCGTACCGAAACCCCCGCGGGCAGCGGGGAGCTCGCGTACCGTCTGCTGCTGCTCGGCCGCGCCCTGATGCTGCGCTACCGGGCCCGGGGCGACCGGGTGGATCTGCGCGAGGCCGAGCACCTCTTCGGGCTCGCGGCGCTGGAGGCCGGCGAACCGCTGACGGCGGCGCGCTGCTGGCTCGAGCTCGGGCAGGCGCAGTTCGAGGCCTACCAGAACCTGGGCCGGCCCGCCCGGCTCGACGAGGCGGTCGACGCCTTCCGCGCCGCGGCCGAGTCGGCGCGTGACGCCGAGGAGGAGGCGGAGACGGACCGCCGCCGCGAGGAGGCCGTGGAGCTGGGTGCGCAGGCGCATCACTGGCGGGGTATGTCCTACGAGGCGGCGGCGCGCCCGCGTGCCGCACGCGAGGCCTACCGGGCCGCCCGGGCCGAGTGGTCCAGGCTGCCGGACGGTGCCGTCGGCACGGGCGAGCCGACGGCCCGGCAGACGGCACAGCGGCTGGCCGAGCTGGAGTGAGGGAGCGCCTGCCCGGCGGCCGCCGGGGCGGGGTGAGGAGCGCCTGCCCGGCTGGTGCCGGAGCGGAGTGAGGGAAAAGGGGGAGGACATGGGTGCACGGGACGACGCACTGGATTCCGACGTCGCCGCGGAGCGGCTGCCGGAGCCCGCGGATGCCGCGGGGCGGCGGCTGGACCTGACGGATGCGGCAGGGCGGCTGCCGGACCTGCTGGAGCTGGACCTCGCGGATCTCAGGACCATTCAACACCCGGTACTGGCCGAGGTGTTGGAGGAGCTGAGGGAGCGGGCCGGGCAGCCGAGCGAGATGCTCTGGGGGTTCAACAACGCGTTCTGAGGGGCGATCTGGAGGCCTAGGTGAACGTGGAAGCGGTCAATCTTCGTTCACAATGCGTCAGTTTCGGTCGGCCCTGTGGTTGAACCGGACAAGTTCGATCGTGCCGCGTTTGCGTCCGGCCCCCGCCAGGGAATGCCGCCCCGTACGGGCAGGGGGCCGTGACGCGGACCGTACCGTGGGATCGCGGGCCGTAGAGCATGGGGGTGCCGGAGTGTCTGACGAGGCGACCTCCGCGACCTCGATCACAGCTGTTCCGGCGCTCGAACCGCCGTTCCCCTTCCGGCAGTTCATCGTCAAGGCGCACGGCCGCTGCAACCTGGCCTGCCGCTACTGCTACCTCTATGAGGGCCCCGACCACACCTGGCGCACCCGCCCCGCCGCCGCCCCGTCCGATGTGCTGGCCCGGACCGCGCTGCGGATCGGCGAGCACGCGCACGCCCACGGCATGACGGCGCTCTCCCTCGTCCTGCACGGCGGCGAGCCGCTGCTCGCGGGCGCGGACACGCTCGCCCGCTTCACCGATCTCGTACGCGACCGGGTACCGGACTCCTGCACCGTGCACGCCACCGTCCAGACCAACGCCACCCTGCTCACCGAGCGGCGGCTCGCCGTGCTGGCCGGGCACGGCATCCGCGTCGGCATCAGCCTCGACGGCGGCCTGCCCGCGCACAACACACTGCGCACCGACCGCGCGGGGCGCCCGTCCTGGCCCGCCGCCTCGCGCGGGGCCCGCCTGATCGCCGACCGCTTCCCCGAGGCGTACGCCGGGATCCTCACGGTCGTGGACCCCACGACCGACCCGGTCGAGCTGTACGACTCCCTCCTCGCCCTGCGGCCACCGGCCCTCGACCTGCTGCTGCCGCACGGCAACTGGTCGGCCCCGCCGCCGCATTGGGACGTCACCGATGTCCCGTACGGAGACTGGCTGTGTGCCGTCTTCGACCGCTGGTGGGGAGCCGGGCGGCGGGAGACGCGCGTGCGGCTCTTCGAGGAGTGCCTGGCGCTGCTGTTCGGGCTGCCCGCCGCCACCGAGTCGCTGGGGCTGGCCCCGTTCGACGCCGTCGTCGTGGAGACGGACGGGTCGATCGAGCAGGTCGACTCCCTGAAGTCCTGCTACGAGGGAGCGGCGGAGACCGGCCTCGACGTCTTCCGGCACAGCTTCGACGAGGCTCTGCGTCACCCCGGTGTCGCGGCCCGGCAATCGGGCGCGGCCTCGCTCGCCGCGCGCTGCCGTGCCTGCCCGCTCCTGTCCGTCTGCGGCGGCGGCCACTACGCGCACCGCTACCGGACCGGACACGGCTTCGCCAACCCCTCCGTCTACTGCGCCGACCTCCAGCGCTTCATCCGCCATGTGGCGGGACGGCTCGCCGGGGCCGCCGCGCCCGTCACGGCCTCTCTCGAAGGAGGCACCCCGTGATCCTGCCGGTGGTTCCGGACCGGGCCCTGACCGAACTCGGCCGCACCGAAGGCGGCCCCGAGACCCTGGGCCTCCTCGTACGCGACCAGTACACGCGCCGGTTGCTGCTGCTGCGCGCCGTGCTCGACGCGGTGGAGGCGGCCGACCCCGGGGTCTGCTCCGCCGACGCCCGGGCGCGGCTGCGGGAGGACTGGGGGCTGCTGGAGGAGGCGGACCGGGTGGAGCCGCCCGTCCGGCGGGGCGGTTGGGGGTACGAGGGCGGCTCGGGGATCGCGGGGGTGAGCGGTACCGGGTCCTGGACCGGTGCGGGTGCCTCCACCGCGGACGCGCGGGCGCCCGTCGACCACACCACCGATGCCGGCCCGGCGTCGGCCGCGTACGGGCAGGTGGCGGAGGCGGCGCCCGGGGGCGGCCCCCGTGTCGCTCCGGGACCGGGTGCGCACGCGGGCCCGGACGGGCCGGGGGTCTACGTGGGCCCGGACGTGGAGCCGGCGGCGTCGAACGGCGATGCACGGCTCGGCCCGGCACCAGGGGCGTACCGAGCCGTAGGGGCGCCGGTGTCCGAGGGCGGCGCCCATGCCGGCCCGGTGTCCACGACCACGACCGGGCGCGCCCTCGCCGGAGTCGCGCTCTCGCCCGTCCGCACCCAGCTCCTGCACCCCTTCGTCGGGCCGTGGGCCCGGTACTGTCTGCGCGGGCTCGGTGCGGGAGCCGGGCCGCGCGCCGCGCGGGACGCGCGCGAACTCAGCCGCGATCTGGCCTACTTCGGGGCGCTGGCCGCAGTCGTCGCCGCCCGCGCGGGGGTCTCCTACGCGGTACGGCTGACCGCGCGCGACGGCGTGCTGACCCTGCCCTCCCTCGGCGCGCTGCGCACGGGCGCGTCCGGGGACGTCCCGGTCGACGTCGTGCACCGCCGGGGGAGTCTGACCCTGCGCCGCCGTGGCGAGAAGGACATCGTTGTGCGCTTGCAGAGCGGCGGCTTCGGCGCCTGGTCCGAGGCCGCCGCGTGGACACCCGCCTACGCGCTGCCCGGTCTGCTGCCCGGCTCGGACCCCGTACCCCTGGACGACCTGGACCCGTACCGCACCGCGCGCGGCGGCCGCCGGCACCACGAGCTCAGCGGACCGGTCGCCCTCGATGACGCCGAGCGCAAACGCTGGCTGCAGTCGTGGTCGGGCATCGCGTCCGTGCTCCGGCTCGGTGGCGAGCACCGCGTCACGGAGGCCGTCGCCCTGCTGCGCTGTCTGGTCCCGCTGTCCGCGCCGCCCGGCTCGACGGCCGACGGCCGGACCACCGGCAGCTGCAGCGGCACCCGGCGCGAGGCCTTCGGCGCCCTCCTCAGCAGCACCCCGCCCACACCCATGACCTTCGCGGCCACGCTGGTGCACGAACTGCAGCACACCAAACTGGCGGCCCTCAGTGACATGCTGACGCTCCACCACGCCGGACCGCAGGCACGTTACTTCGCGCCCTGGCGACCCGACCCGCGCCCGTACGACGGACTGTTGCAGGGCACGTACTCCCACCTCGCGCTGGCGGAGTTCTTCCAGCGCACCGCGCTCGTCACCACCCACCCCGTCCACCGGGACTCCGCGTGGGCCCAGCACGCCCGCTACCGGGAGCAGGTCGGGGCCGTACTGCCGACCCTTGTCGGATCGGGGGACCTCACCGCTCAGGGGCGCCGGTTCGTCGACCAGATGATCGCGGTGTACGAACGGCTCGCCGAGCACCCCGCGCCGCGCGGGCAGACGGCGCGCGCGCAGGCGTACATACGGGCGGCCCGAGCGCTGTGGACGCAGCGCCACGCGCCGGGCGAATGAGCCGGGAGCGGGGTGAACCAGCCGTGCGCGGCGCACGCCGGACGTGTCGCGCACCCGCCGAACGCGCCGCGCCACCGGCTCGATTGAGCCATCCTCGCCGAAAGCCACGGGTTCCCGGACGCGGGACGATCAGTGCGCCAAGATCGTCGCTTGAAAAGGATGGAAAAGGAACCGTGAAGCAAGCGACTGGTATCCGTCAGTGCCTATCGCCGGACCTCGCAGCGGTTCTAAAATCTCGCGCGGGGAGGCCGCTGCATGTCTGGAGCTCGTACGCCGGTCGGGCCAACCGAGAGGGGGGCCGCGAAGCAGACCGTCACGATCAGCTTCGCCGGTTTCAACCGGGCCTGGGCGGCCTGGATCGGGGACCGTCTGGAGCGGCGTGGCCATCGCGTCGTGTACCAGCGCTGGGATTCCCCGGCCGAAGTACCGCTCGTGGACCTGCTGCGCGACCTGATGCTCGCCCAGGGCCGGATTCTGATCATCGTCAGTGAGTGGTACTTCCAGCTGGGCCCGCGCACCCACGACGAGTGGAACACCGCGCTGCGCGAGGTCGTCGCCCCCGACCCGACCCGTTTCGCGGCCGTCTCCGTCACCACCAGCCCGGTGCCGACCGCCGCCGCCGTACTCGGCGCGGTCGAGCTCAACAACATGGGTGCCGACGAGGCCGAGCGTCGCGTCCTGGACCGCCTCGACCTGCCCGCCGATCCCCTGCCGGAGTCCGTCGAGGGCGCCCGCCGGGGCCCGCGCTTCCCTGCGGCCATGCCCGAGGTGTGGGGCGGCGTGCCGCGCCGCAACACCCGCTTCACCGGCCGTGAGCCGCTGCTGAACGACGCCTACCACCTCCTCCAGGGCGCCGAGTCGGGCGCCGGCGTGGTCACCCTGCACGGCATGTCGGGCGTGGGCAAGACACAGCTCGCGGCGGAGTACGTGTACCGCTTCGGCTCCGAGTACGACGTGGTGTGGTGGGTCAACGCCGAGAAACGGGTCACCTACCGGCGTCGACTGGCTGAATTGGCACCGCAGTTGGGGCTGTCGACGGGCGCCGAATACGGCGAGCGGCTGCGCGCAGTGCGGGACTCGCTGCGCCGCGGTGACCCCTACGCCCGCTGGCTGCTGATCCTGGACGGCGCCGACGAGCCGGACCAGATCTACGACCTGGTCCCCACCGGCCCCGGCCACGTCCTGATCACCTCGCGCAACCCCGAGTGGAGCGAGCACAACAGCAAGCTGCTGGAAGTGCCGGTCTACGGCCGCGACGAGTCGGTCGCCTTCATCCGCCGCCGGGCGCCCCGCCTCACCGAGCCCGAGGCCGACCAACTCGCCGAAGCGCTGGAGGACCTGCCTCTCCTGCTCGATCAGACGGCGGGCTGGCTCAACGACTCCGACCTCTCCGTCCAGGAGTACATCGCCCTCCTGGACGGCGGCATCGACCAGGACGTCGTCAAGATCTCCGCGGACTTCCCGGTCGCCTTCCAGACCGCCTGGTCAATACTGCTGAACAAGCTCCGTGACACCGTCCCGGAGTCCGTCGACCTGCTCCGCCTGTGCACCTTCTTCGCACCGGGCTTCATCCCCGTACGCCTCCTGAAGGAGATGCCGCACGACGAGCTGCCCGAACAGATCGCCGGCCTCCTCAACGACCCGCTCCTGTGGAACAAGGCGATCAACCAGCTCCGCCAGTACTCCGTCGTCCGCCTGGAGTCCCACGAGGCGGCCACCGACGAGGCCGCTTCCTCCGGCGAGTCCCTGTACCTCCACCGGATGGTCCACCAGATCGTCCACAAGGACATGCCGGACGAGGACCGCCGAGAGTTCATCGACGTCGTGCGCCGGGCACTGGCCGCCGCCGATCCGCGCCGCCCCACCGACACCCGGCTGTGGCCCGGTTACGCGGAGATCGTTCCGCACCTGAAGTTCGCGGACGTACTGAAGAGCAAGGACCCGGCGGTGCAGACGCTGGTCTTCAACTGCCTTCGGTACATGTACATTTCGGGCGAGTACCGCGCGGGCATCAAACTCGGCGAACGGGCCCTGAAAGCCTGGCGGACGCTGCTCGGCGAGAACCACCCCCGGATTTGGGAGCTGACCCACCACTACGCCAACCTGCTGCGCGCGGTGGGCGACTACCAGCGCACCGAGACGATCGAGCGGGCCGCCGTCGACCATCTGCGCGAACAGCGGGGAGAGCAAGACCTGGACCACCTGCGCGCGGTCAGCGGTCTCGGCGCGGACCTGCGCGGCCTCGCCCGCTACGACGAGGCGCTGGAACTCTCCCAGCGGCTCGTGCTGATGTACCGCGACCTCCTGGGCGAACAGGACTCGCGGACCCTCGGGGCCCAGAACAACCTGGCGGTGTCCCTGCGGCTGCTCGGCCGCTACGAGCAGGCGCTGGACATCGACCGGCGGACGATGGAGGCACGCCGGCTGTTGCTGCGGGCTCGGCATCCGTGGGCGCTCTCCTCCGAGCTCCACTACGCCGTCGACCTGCGCCTGCTGGGCCGTTACACCGAGGCCGAGTCGATCCAGACCAACAACGTGCGCGAGTACCAACTCGTCATGGGGCCCGACACGCCACCGACCCTGGAGGCGGAACACAATCTCGCCCTGTGCCACTACCGCAGCGGAGACCGCGCCGCGGCGGGCGTGCTGCTCCCCCGTGTGCTGGAGCGGTGTGAGCGCGTCCTGGGCGAGACCGACCCGCAGACCCTGAGGTTCGCCGCCACCACCAGCTGTTTCCTGCGAGAGCACGGCGATATCGACCAGGCGCGGGAACTCGGCGAGTCCGTCGTCGCGCGCTACGAGGTGATGCTGGCCGAGGGGCACCCCTTCATCGCCGGTGTCCGTGCCAATCACGCCTTGGTCCTGCGGAGCGTCGGCGAACGGGGACAGGCACATGTGGTCATCGAAGAGGCGCTGGCCGACATGACCGCGGCCGTGGGCGAGAACCACCCCTGGACCCTGGGCTGCGCGATCAACTCCGCCGCCATGCACAACCTCGTGGGAGACCCCGAGTCGGCGGCCTTGCTCAGTCAGACCACGGTCGCCCGGGCCACCGAAGCCCTCGGCCGTACTCACCCGCTGACCCTGTCCGCCCGCATCGCCCTCGCCGCCGACCTGCGCGCCTTGAGGGACCGTCAGCAAGCCGAGAAGGTCGAACAGGAAGCCTTCTCCGACCTGGACGCCACGCTGGGCCCCCGCCACGTCCACACCATCTCGGCCCGCTCCCGGAACCGGCCCTACTGGGACTTCGAACCGCAGGAGACGTGAGGCGTGGGTGCCGACTCCCCGGTACGCGCCGACCGAGCACGTGCCGACATGGAGCGGGCGGTGGGGCCCGGCCACCCCTGGGCGCTCGGCTGGGTCCTCAACAACCTGGCGGCGACCCTCGGCGCCGATCACCCCCCGTACCCGCGCCGCCCGGCACCGCGAGCGCCCCTGCTGGGCTTCGAACCCCTGACCACGTGAACCGCCCGCACGCCGAAGGCCCGGCCCCTCGAAAGGGAACCGGGCCTCCGCCGCAGTACAAGAACCGGCCTACGCGACCGCGTGCCGAGACCTACGCCTCGAACACCTCCCGCACCAACTGCTCCTGCTCCGCCTGGTGCCGCTTGGCGGAACCCACGGCAGGGGACGAGGAGTGCGGGCGCGAGATGCGGCGCAGGCGCTCGCCGTGCGGGACGTCCGCGCCGACCGCCAGGTCGAGGTGGTCGATCAGGTTGAGGGCGATGAAGGGCCAGGCGCCCTGGTTCGCCGGCTCTTCCTGGGCCCACAGGTACTTCTCGGCGTTCGGGTACTTGTTGACCTCCGCCTGGAGCTCGGCACCCGGCAGCGGGTACAGGCGCTCGATGCGGATGATGGCCGTGTCCGTGACGCCGCGCTTCTTCCGCTCGGCCTCGAGGTCGTAGTACAGCTTGCCGGCGCAGAAGACGACCTTGCGGACCGCGGCCGCGTCGACCGAGTCGTCGCCGATGACCGGGCGGAACTGACCCGAGATGAACTCCTCCGACTTCGACGCGGCGGCCTTGAGGCGCAGCATCGACTTCGGGGTGAAGACCACCAGCGGCTTGTGGTGCGGGTTGTGCACCTGCCACCGCAGCAGGTGGAAGTAGTTCGACGGGAGCGTCGGCTGGGCGACCGTCATGTTGTTCTGCGCGCACAGCTGGAGGAAGCGCTCGATACGGGCCGAGGAGTGGTCCGGGCCCTGGCCCTCGTAGCCGTGCGGGAGGAGCAGGGTGACGCCGGACGTCTGGCCCCACTTCTGCTCGGCGGCCGAGATGTACTCGTCCACGACCGTCTGCGCGCCGTTGACGAAGTCGCCGAACTGCGCCTCCCACATCACCAGCGCGTCGGGGCGGGCCAGCGAGTAGCCGTACTCGAAGCCCATGACCGCGTACTCGGAGAGCAGGGAGTCGTAGACGTTCAGGCGCGCCTGGTCGTCCGAGAGGTACTGGAGCGGAGTGAAGTCCTCGCCCGTGACCCGGTCGATCAGCACCGCGTGACGCTGGCCGAAGGTGCCTCGGCGGGAGTCCTGGCCGGAGAGGCGGACAGGAGTGCCTTCGAGGAGCAGGGAGCCGATCGCCAGGGTCTCGCCCATGCCCCAGTCGATCGTGCCGTCCTCGATCATCGCCGCCCGGCGCTGCAGCTGAGGCAGCAGACGCGGGTGCACGGTGACGTGGTCGGGGATGTTGACCTGGGACTCGGCGATCCGCTTGACGACCTCCTGGGAGACCGCGGTGTTCACGGCGACCGGGAACTGCGGCTGGGTGTCCGGAGCCGGAACCTCGGCCGGGGCCGAAACCGCCTCGCGGACCTCGGTGAAGACCTTCTCCAGCTGGCCCTGGAAGTCCTGCAGCGCCTGCTCGGCCTCTTCGAGCGTGATGTCGCCGCGGCCGATCAGGGACTCGGTGTACAGCTTGCGCACCGAGCGCTTCTTGTCGATCAGGTCGTACATCAGCGGCTGCGTGAACGCCGGGTTGTCGGACTCGTTGTGTCCGCGGCGGCGGTAGCAGATCAGGTCGATGACGACGTCCTTGTTGAACGCCTGGCGGAACTCGAAGGCCAGACGCGCGACGCGGACGACGGCCTCGGGGTCGTCACCGTTCACGTGGAAGATCGGCGCCTCGATCATGCGGGCCACGTCGGTCGCGTACATCGAAGAACGCGAGGACTCGGGCGCCGCCGTGAAGCCGACCTGGTTGTTGATGACGATGTGGACCGTGCCGCCCGTGCGGTAGCCGCGCAGCTGCGACATGTTGAGCGTCTCGGCGACCACACCCTGGCCCGCGAAGGCCGCGTCACCGTGCAGGGCGACCGGCAGGACGGTGAAGTCCGTGCCGCCCTTGTTGATGATGTCCTGCTTGGCGCGGGCGATGCCCTCGATGATCGGGTCGACCGTCTCCAGGTGGGACGGGTTGGCGGCCAGCGAGACCCGGATCTGCTCGCCGTCCAGGCCGGTGAAGGTGCCCTGGGCGCCCAGGTGGTACTTCACGTCGCCGGAGCCGTGCATCGACTTCGGGTCGAGGTTGCCCTCGAACTCGCGGAAGATCTGCGCGTACGACTTGCCGACGATGTTCGCGAGGACGTTCAGGCGGCCGCGGTGGGCCATGCCGATGACGACCTCGTCGAGGCGGGACTCGGCGGCCGAGTCGATCACCGCGTCCAGCAGCGGGATGACGGACTCGCCGCCCTCCAGCGAGAAGCGCTTCTGGCCGACGTACTTCGTCTGCAGGAAGGTCTCGAAGGCCTCCGCCGCGTTCAGCCGGCGAAGGATGCGCAGCTGCTCCTCGCGCTCCGGCTTGGAGTGCGGGCGCTCGACGCGGTCCTGGATCCACTTGCGCTGCTTCGGGTCCTGGATGTGCATGAACTCGATGCCGGTGGTGCGGCAGTACGAGTCGCGCAGCACGCCGAGGATGTCGCGCAGCTTCATCATCGACTTGCCGGAGAAGCCGCCGACCGCGAACTCGCGCTCCAGGTCCCACAGGGTGAGGCCGTGCTCGGTGATGTCCAGGTCGGGGTGCTTGCGCTGGCGGTACTCCAGCGGGTCGGTGTCGGCCATGACGTGGCCGCGGACCCGGTAGGAGTGGATCAGCTCGAAGACGCGGGCGGCCTTGGTGACGTCGTCGTCGTGGCTGGCGTCGATGTCCTTGAGCCAGCGGACCGGCTCGTAGGGGATCCGCAGCGACTCGAAGATCTCGTCGAAGAAGCCGTTCTCGCCGAGCAGCAGGTTCGCGACGATGCGCAGGAACTCGCCGGAGGCGGCGCCCTGGATCACCCGGTGGTCGTAGGTCGACGTGAGCGTCATGACCTTCGAGATGCCGAGCTTGTTCAGGGTGTCCTGGGAGGTGCCCTGGAACTCCGCCGGGTAGTCCATGGAGCCGACGCCCATGATGACCGACTGGCCGGGCATCAGACGCGGGACCGAGTGGACGGTGCCGAGGCCGCCGGGGTTGGTCAGGGAGACCGTGACACCGGTGAAGTCGTCCATCGTCAGCTTGCCGTCACGGGCGCGGCGGACGATGTCCTCGTAGGCCTGCCAGAACTCGAAGAAGTTCAGCGTCTCGGCCTTCTTGATGCCCGCGACGACGAGCTGGCGGTCGCCGTTGGGCTTCACCAGGTCGATGGCGAGGCCGAAGTTGACGTGCTCCGGCTTGACCAGGGTCGGCTTGCCGTCCTTCTCCGCGAAGGAGTAGTTCATCGACGGCATGGCCTTGATGGCCTGCACCATGGCGTAGCCGATGAGGTGGGTGAAGGAGATCTTCCCGCCCCGGGCACGCTTCAGGTGGTTGTTGATCACGATGCGGTTGTCGAAGAGCAGCTTCACCGGGACCGCGCGCACGGACGTGGCCGTGGGCAGCTCCAGGGAGGCGTTCATGTTCTTCGCGACCGCGGCGGCGGGGCCGCGCAGCGTGACGAGCTCGGGGCCTCCCGCGGGCGCGGCGGCGGGCGCGGCCTTCGGCTTGGCGGCGGCCGGAGCGGCCTTCGCGGGAGCCGGGGCGGCGGCAGCGGGCTGCGGTACCGCGGGCGCGGCAGGAGCCGCCGGAGCGGCCTGAGCCGGAGCCGGGGGCGTCACGGGCGCCGCAGGGGCCGCCGGAGCGGCCTGAGGCACCGATGACGGGGCGGCGGCCCCTGCGGCCGCAGTACCCGCCGGAGCCGAGGCGGCAGCGACGCCCGGCTTGTAATCGGCGAAGAAGTCCCACCAGGCTCGGTCTACCGAATTCGGGTCCTGGAGGTACTGCTGATAGATCTCGTCGACGAGCCACTCATTGGGACCGAACGCCGCGGCGGGGTTCTTCCCGGCGGCTTGGTCATCGGTCGAGATGCTCGAGTTACTGGGGGACTGTGGCGACACGGCGGCAACCGCCCTCTTCCGCTTCACAAGGTGATGGACAGCGGAAATAAAGGCTACGCCTCCCGCGCCGGGAAGGTCAGGTCGGGCCCGTCCAACGTCGCGCAAGTCACATCGGAAACCGTGTTTCGGCTATGGAAATGGCGGGAAACAAGCGTGGTTCCGGTGCTGAATGGACACGTCCGGGTACGTCGACTCCGGGTCGCGGTACGACTCACGCGGCCCCTGTGCCTGATCACACGTGTCCGCCAGTGCGGACACCCATGGATCTTGCGGCTCCGGTTCGAACTTTACGTCAACTTGGCAGAGATGGAAGTCCCGGAAGGGTGACCTGGATCCGGCAACCCCGCTGGGATTCGGCCACACCTATCCGGCCGCCGTGCAGATCGACCGCCCAGCGCGCGATGGCCAGGCCGAGCCCCGTACCGCCGTCGCTGCCGGGACCGTGCGGCGAGGGGACCCCGCCGCGGTTGAACCGTTCGAAGACCCGGTGCCACTCCGACTTCGGAATGCCGGGCCCCTCGTCCAGGACCTCCAGGGCCAGCGACTCCGGGAGGTCGCCCCGCCTGGCCCTCACGGTCACGCGGCCGTGCGGCGGGCTGTGCTTGACCGCGTTGTCGATGAGATTCGCCACGACCTGGTGGATCCGCTCCGGGTCCGCGTGCGCGGTCAGCTCCGGCGGGGACACGTCGAGGTGCAGATGGACGTCGGTGCGCGTGTGGCTGCCGGAGCCCGAGGCGATGCCCGCGCGCGCGGAGGCGACCATGTTGGCCTCCTTGAGCACGCCCGACAGGTACGGCCAGACCTCGAAACGCCGCTTGCGCAGCGGTACGACGCCGTTGTCCAGCCTCGACAGGTCGAGCAGCGTCTCGACCAGCCGGCCGAGGCGCTCCGTCTGCTTCAGTGCCGTACGCATCGTCTCGGGGTCGGCGGCGGAGACGCCGTCCACGACGTTCTCCAGGACCGCGCGCAGGCCCGCGATGGGGGTGCGCAGCTCGTGCGAGACATTTGCCACGAGTTCCTTGCGCTGGCGGTCCTGGGCCTCCAGCTCGTCGGCCATGAGGTTGATCGTCTCGGCCAGGTCGCCCAGCTCGTCGCGGCGGCTGTCGCTCACCCGGCGTGTGTAGTCGCCGTGTGAGATGGACCGGGCCACCGCGTTCATCTCGTCCAGCGGCGCGGTGAGCGAATGCGCCACGAACTGCGTTATCAACAGTGTGGCGATCATCGAGAAGACCGTGATGAAGCGCAGCTCGGTCTCGGTGCGCACCGCGATCATCAGCAGACCGGTGGTGATGAAGACCGAGACGACAACCAGCGTGCCGAGCTTCGTCTTGATGGAGAAGGGCCGGACGCCGCCCCAGGGACCCGCGCTACTGCGCTCCCCGAAACCACGCGCGTCGGCGCCGCGCTGCCCGAGCCCGCTCATCACATCAGCCCCCTCAAGAAGCTCCCGACGAAGGCCCGGCTCAGGGAGTCGGGGTCTCCAGCGCATAGCCCACGCCGTGGACCGTGCGGATCCGCTCGGCGCCGATCTTCCGGCGCAGCGCCTTGATGTGGCTGTCCACGGTCCGGGTACCGGAGGCGTCCGCCCAGTCCCACACCTCGGCGAGCAGCTGCTCGCGCGAGAGTACGGCACGGGGGGTGTTCGCGAGGCACACCAGCAGGTCGAACTCGGTGGGCGTCAGGTGGACGTCCTCCGAGCGCACCCGTACCCGGCGCTGCGCGTGGTCGATCTCCAGCTCCCCGAGGCGCAGGATTCCGCTGCGCGGCGTCGAGGCGGCCACGACGGCGCGCTCGACCCGGCGCAGCAGGACGTGCACGCGGGCGGCCAGCTCGCGCATCGAGAACGGCTTCGTCATGTAGTCGTCGGCGCCGACGCCGAGCCCGACCAGCATGTCGGTCTCGTCGTCGCGCGCGGTGAGCATCAGCACCGGCACCGGGCGCTGGGCCTGCACGCGGCGGCAGACCTCCAGGCCGTCGAAGCCGGGCAGCATGATGTCGAGGATCAGCAGGTCGGGCTGCCAGGCCTCGGCGGTGTCGACGGCGGCAGGGCCGTCGCCCGCGGTTTGCACCAGGAATCCCTCGGCACGCAGGCGGGCCGCGATCGCGTCGACGATCGTCGGGTCGTCCTCGACCACCAGCACCCGGCGCTGAGCGCCCGGCGTCGCCGCCGTGCCGTTGTGGGAGGTGTGTGTCTGCTCCATCGCCCGCCCCTGAGGTGTGCTTTCCGGAATCCGTGGGGTGATCCCATGCCTGCGCTTGACGCTTGAATGATCTGCGTCAGGGAAGCAGGGTACGGGCAGTCACCGTGCCGCGGCTATCCAGGCCTCACTGCGAGGTGTACGACGTCCGGAACGCCCCGGGCAACCGGGATCTCTTCGGTACGCACCCGCTGGAACCCGGCATTCCATAGGGTTCCTTCAAATTCCGGAGAGGGCTGTGCCGACCACACGGCGAGCACCCCGCCGGGCCTCAAGGCCCTTGCGCAGCTTGCCAGTCCTGCCTTCGAGTACAGGCCCTCGTTGCCCTCGGTGACCGTCCAGCCGGGCCCGTTGTCGATGTCGAGACACAGCGCGTCGTACGTGGCGGAGATCTCATTGACGTAGGCAACCAGATCGTTATCGACGATTTCCGTGCGTGGATCGGCGAGGGCCTCGGCGGAGATCGCGGAGAGCGGTCCGTGGAGGTGCCAGTCGATGACGGCCGGCTCGCGTTCGACGACCGTGATGCGCCCCCACCGGGGATCGGCGGCGGCGTGCGCGAGTGAGAACCCGACGCCGAGACCACCGATCAGCACACTCGGCTGCGCGCGCCCGTCCAGCGCGTCGTACGCGGCGTCGACGAGCAGCCGCTCCGAGCGGCCGTCGGAGGTGTCCATCAGGAAGCACCCGTTGGCGATGATCTGCAGCAGCGCGCCGTGTCGCCGCAGCACGACCTCGCCGTACGGGCCCTGGCGTCGGTCGATGACCACAGGGGTGTCGTACGAGGCAGGCATGGCTCCCATCCTGGCAGTTTCACCAGGATGGGTAGCCGAATTAACCCTTGAGCGCGATCCCGTGCCGGTACGGGAACACCGGGTCCTTCGTCTTGTTGGGCCGTCCGGCCGGGACGCCGCCACCGCCATGGAGCGCGGCAGTTCGAACGGCAGGCGCCCCTCGGCCCGTGCCCGCGCGAAGGCGATGTCGAGCAGGGCGGCGTCCGAGGCGCTGTAGTCGGCGACCGGGGCGGCCGCCTTCTCGGCGATCTCCGGGAGTACGGCGGGTCGTTCGAGGTTGACGCACACCAGCGTCGGCACCGTCTCCAGGAGCCGCAGGATCTCCTTCGGCTCGTCCTCGGGGAAGGCGAGCGAACCGGAGTGGAGGAAGGACTCGAAGGCCCCGGGACGCTTCTCGTACCGGGTGCGCAGGCGCAGTACCGCGAACTCCGCGTCGACGGGGTGGGCGACGACATTGCCGTACGCCGAGGCCGTCCGCTCGTCGACGCCCTGGACGTACAGGTTCGGGCGGCCCTTGAGCGGCAGCAGGTCCTGGTTGGTCAGGGCGGTGAGGGAGCGGCGCTGGGCCGCCTCGCCGAGCGCGGTGAACTCGCCCGCCCCGACGACCTCCTCGGCCCGGTCCGGGTCGACGTAGGGGTTCTCGAAGAGGCTGGTGGAGCGGTTCGGCGACACGCCTGCTTCACCCGGCGGCACACGGACGTCGTCGAGCCACATGTCCGGCCCGCTGCGGCGCGCCGTCGACGGCGGGGAGCTGAAGCACGGCACCGACACCGTGGCGGTCTCGCAGGAGACCGCCGCCGTCATGGACGGCCTCCAGATCCAGTGGGTGCTCGACCCCAAGGGCTTCGACAGGGTCGGACGCTTCCGCGCCTACGCCCACCGCCTCCTTCGCGAGATCACGGTCGAGGGGCGGGGCCTTCCGACGGACGCCTGACGCGACTTGGAAGTTGCTGTGAATCGGCTCTCGCGTGGCGTCGGTCATAGACAGGGACGTGTGGGACACGAAGGGTGGGGCGCAACGGAAGGAGCGCCTCACCGTGGACCGGAGCACCACCGCGCGGGCTGACGCCGCGCCGACCGACCCCGAGACGGGCGCGCCCCTCCTCGACGATCTTCTGGACGGGATGCCCCGCCAGCGCGGCGGCTCGGTCACCCCGCACCTCCGCTCGGCCGCGGAGGCACCGGCGTCGGTCGTGACGTCCGAACCGGTCACGGGGGCAGCGGTGCCGATCGCGTCGCGCGGACCGGGCATGGCGGCGCCTCTGATCGCGTCGCCCGAAGGGGCCGCCGCTTCGGCCGCCGCACGTGTGTCCGCCCTGGGCGCGCTCGCCGGGCGGCTCCGTACCCTCCGCCCCTGGCGGCTGTTCCCCACCCCCTACGGGACGCCTTTCACCTTCGGGTACGCGGCTGTCCTCGCCGTCACCTCGGTCGTCACCGAACACGCGGACCCCACGCTCGTGCACGCGCTGCACCAGGCATCCAGCACGGACGTCGCGCACCTCGTGCGGCACCCGATGCTGGTGCTGGTCGCGAGCGCGCTGTGGATCGTCGGCGGGATCACCTCGCCTTACGCGGTGTCGTTCCTGGTCGTGCTGACCGCGCTGGAGCGGCGGACAGGCGGGCTGCGGACGGCCGGTGTCTTCCTGCTCGGGCATGTGGTCGCCACGCTGGCCACCGAAGTGCCCGTCGGGCTCTCGGTGTTGGCCGGCCATCTGCCAGACAGCTCCCTGCACCGCCTCGACTACGGCATCAGCTTCGGCGTCGCCGCGAGCGTCGGCGCGCTCGCGGGACTGCTGTCGCCCTGGCTGCGCTGGCCGGTGCTGATCGGCTACGCCGCGATGCTCATCGGCGACCTCCTCACCTTCACCGACCCGATGACCGGCTGGGGGCATCTGATGTCCCTGACGATCGGCATCTCGACGTGGCCTCTGGTGCGGCGCTGGCAGGCGGCGCGAGTCCCCTCGTCGGTCAGCCGTTCCGGACCGCGGCGAGGCGTCGTGCCGGCCCAGGGATGCCGAGCCGGCGCTCCCGGGCGGCCGTCGCACCGTGGAGCTCGTTCGTGAGCCGGTACGGGTCGCGGCGCAGGGCGTAGTACTTCGTGTACTGCTCGTTCTCGCCGATGTACGACGCCCATTTCGTCCTCCATGGTGCGTTCGCCCCCGTCTTGCGGTCCCCGTTGGCTGTGAATGAGCTTGCAGTGTGCAGGGGTTGCCCGTGCACGCCGTTGCGGTGGTGTGGCGGTGCCCTTGCGGAGGCGTGGCGGTGCCCGGCTCACCCCGTGCCGTCCGGGTGGAGTCAGCTCCAGGACGGTGAGGTGGAGTGGGGCTGTTCGTAGGGGACGGGCCTGCCCGTGAACGCGTCGAGGAGCATGCGGTCGCCGACCGGGCGGTCGAGTTTCACCGTCACCTTCTCGAAGCGCAGCTCGGATGTGCAGGGGCCGTCGGAAGCACCGCGGATCGAGGCCGAGAAGACCACGCTGCCCCCGGTCTCCAGTACGTCGACGGCGGGGCCGTCGTCGCACGCTCCGTGCTCGGCGCGCAGGGTGACCGTCCGGCCGTCCTTCGCGACCATGTCCAGCCCGGCGAGCGGCATCAGCTCGTCCGTCTGCTGCGGCACGGGCCCGATCGGGGGCCGGGGGAGTTTCGCGGGGGTGACCGCGACGCGCTTGAGCGGAGTGTCGTAGCCCTTGATCGTGAAGTGCCAGGCGGGCACCTTCGCCGTCCCCCGGCTGGTCAGCAGGGTCATCTCGCCGAGCCGGGCACCGGTCACGGTGAGGGCGGGACCGGGGTTCCCGCCCCGGTCGAGCTTCTCGTATGCCGCTCGCGCCGAGGCGACCGGGAGGGCGAGCGAGTCGCCGTCGCGCCACCGGATCTCTCCCTTCTTCTTCGGCGCGTCGGGAAGAGAGCCGCGCAGTTCGAAGTTCTGGGTGAGGTAAGCGCGCTTGTCGGCGTTGTTGTGGAACGCCCCTTCGGGCAACTGCACGGCATCGCCGAGCGGGTAGTAGCCCCGCTGCCACACCCGCGCCGCCTCGGAGCCCTCCCAGGCGGCGGCGACCTGGCGGGCGCGCTCCGAGTCGGCGGGGGTGCCGCCGTCACGGACCTTGTCGCCCCTGCCGGGTGTCGTCTCGTTGCCGCATCCGACGGCTGCGGCGGCGACCAGGCCGACTACGACGAGCAGTTTGACGGACCGCATGATGCCCCCCGGAGGCAGACGGTGGAGTGGAGCCGAATCCGGCACCGCACCTGTGACGCCCGGGCCGTGCGCGACGTTCATTCCCGGCGCCGACCGCGCTCGGGAGCGGGGAGAGGTGATCGCAGAGCTGATCGCTGACAGCGAACGGCCCCCGGGGAACAATCAAAGACCCACGTGCATTGAGTCGGTGTAACTCAACTTGACTGCCGAAGGGGAGATCATGGCTTCGACGTCCACACCGCTCACCCTGCCCGTGCTGCCGCTCGACGACGAGGTCGTGCTGCCCGGGATGGTGGTTCCGCTGGACCTGAACGACGCCGATGTACGCGCAGCGGTGGAGGCCGCCCAGGCCGCCGCCCGCTCGACGCCCGGCAAGCCACAGGTGCTGCTGGTGCCACGCATCGACGGGACATACGCGGGCACCGGAGTGCTCGGCACCGTCGAGCAGGTCGGCCGCCTGGCCGACGGCGACCCGGGCGCGCTGATCCGCGGGCGTGGGCGCGTGAAGGTCGGCGCGGGGACCACGGGTCCCGGTGCCGCACTGTGGGTGGAGGGCACCCGGGTCGACGAGACCGTGCCCGACCCGCTGCCCGGCCGGGTCGCCGACCTGGTCAAGGAGTACAAGGCCCTCGCCACCAGCTGGCTGCGCAAGCGCGGCGCCTGGCAGGTCGTGGACCGCGTGGCGCAGATCGATGACGTTTCCGCCCTTGCCGACAATTCTGGTTACTCTCCGTTCCTGTCCCTCGAGCAGAAGGTGGAGCTGCTGGAGACCGCCGACCCGGTCGCCCGGCTGAAGCTCGCCACCGAGCAGCTCCGTGAGCACCTGGCCGAGCAGGATGTCGCCGAGTCCATCGCCAAGGACGTCCAGGAAGGCGTCGACAAGCAGCAGCGCGAGTTCCTGCTGCGGCGCCAGCTCGAAGCCGTCCGTAAGGAGCTGCGCGAGCTGAACGGCGAGTCCTCGGACGCGGAGGAGTCCGACGACTACCGCGCCCGTGTCGAGGCCGCCGACCTCCCCGAGAAGGTCCGCGAGGCCGCGCTCAAGGAGGTCGACAAGCTGGAGCGGTCCAGCGACCAGTCGCCCGAGGGCAGCTGGATCCGGACCTGGCTCGACACCGTGCTCGAACTGCCGTGGAACGAGCGGACCGAGGACGAGTACGACATCCAGGGCGCCAAGGCGATCCTGGACGCCGAGCACGCCGGTCTGGAGGACGTGAAGGAGCGGATCACCGAGTACCTCGCGGTGCGCAAGCGGCGCTCCGAGCGCGGGCTCGGCGTGGTCGGCGGGCGGCGCGGCGGTGCCGTGCTCGCGCTGGTCGGCCCTCCCGGTGTGGGCAAGACCTCGCTCGGCGAGTCCGTCGCGCACGCCATGGGCCGCAAGTTCGTCCGCGTCGCCCTCGGTGGCGTACGGGACGAGGCCGAGATCCGCGGCCACCGGCGTACGTACGTGGGCGCGCTGCCCGGCCGTGTCGTCCGTGCCATCAAGGAGGCCGGGTCCATGAACCCGGTGGTCCTGCTGGACGAGATCGACAAGGTCGGCTCCGACTTCCGCGGCGACCCGGCCGCGGCCCTGCTCGAAGTCCTCGACCCGGCGCAGAACCACACCTTCCGCGACCACTACCTGGAGGTCGAACTCGACCTGAGCGACGTCGTGTTCCTCGCCACGGCGAACGTCCTGGAGGCCATCCCGGAGGCCCTGCTCGACCGTATGGAGCTGGTCCGCCTCGACGGCTACACCGAGGACGAGAAGGTCGTCATCGCCCGGGACCACCTGCTGCCGCGCCAGCTGGAGCGGGCCGGTCTGCAGCCCGACGAGATCACGCTGGACGAGAGCGCCCTGCGCAAGCTCGCCGGCGAGTACACGCGGGAAGCGGGTGTACGAAACCTGGAGCGGGCCGTCGCGCGACTGCTGCGCAAGGTGGCGGCCCAGCACGAACTGGGCGAGCGGAAGCTGCCGTTCACGGTCACGGACGCGGATCTGCGCGGTCTGATCGGCCGGCCGCACCACGTGCCCGAGTCCGCCCAGGACCCGGCCGAGCGTCGCACGGCGGTGCCCGGTGTCGCCACCGGTCTGGCCGTCACGGGCGCCGGCGGAGACGTGCTCTACGTCGAGGCGTCGCTGGCCGACCCGGAGACGGGCGCGGCGGGCCTGACCCTGACCGGTCAGCTGGGCGACGTGATGAAGGAGTCGGCGCAGATCGCGCTGAGCTTCCTCAGGTCGCACGGCGCCGAGCTCGAACTGCCGGTCGGCGACCTGAAGGACCGGGGCGTGCACATCCACTTCCCGGCGGGCGCGGTCCCCAAGGACGGACCGAGCGCGGGCGTCACCATGACGACGGCGCTGGCCTCGCTCCTGTCCGGCCGACTGGTCCGCACCGACGTGGCGATGACGGGTGAGGTCTCGCTGACGGGTCGTGTCCTGCCCATCGGCGGGGTGAAGCAGAAGCTGCTCGCCGCGCACCGCGCGGGTGTCACGACGGTCATCATCCCGAAGCGCAACGAGCCCGACCTGGACGACGTCCCGGCCGAGGTCCTGGAGAAGCTCGACGTCCACGCTGTCACGGACGTCCGACAGGTCCTGGAGCTGGCGCTGTCGCCGGCGACGAACGGCGCGACGCCGGAGGTTCCGGTGGCGGCGTGACGGACGCGACCGGAAAGGGAAGGCCCGGGTCCCGTGAGGGAGGCCCGGGCCTTCGCCGTGCGCGCGGTGCCAACGCACGGGTGTGTCAGCCGTTGGCCAGTGCCACCACCCGGTCGAGCGCCCCGTTGAACTTGTCGTGGTCCCCGACCGTCGGTCCGGACGACGTGTACTGCCACATCGTGTAGTACGACCACCCGGCCGGCAGCGTCCCTGGATCGGCCGCGTACCGCGCGATCCACAGCGGGTTGCTGGACGCGAAGCCGCCGTAGTTGCCCGTGCACTGGGTCCACCAGCTGGTCGCCGTGTAGATCACCGCGTCGCGCCCGGTGCGCGCCTTGTACTGGGCGAGGAAGCTGCTGATCCAGCTGACCATGGCGCTCTGCGTCTTGCCGTAGCAGGCGGCCCCGTACGGGTTCCACTCGATGTCGAGCGCGCCCGGCAGCGTCTTGCCGTCCTTCGACCAGCCGCCGCCGTGGTCCACGAAGTAGTTCGCCTGGGTGGCGCCGGTCGTGGTGTCGGGGGTCGCGAAGTGGTACGCGCCGCGGATCATGCCGACGTTGTACGAGCCGTTGTACTGCTGGGCGAAGTACGGGTTCGTGTAGTACGTGCCCTCGGTCGCCTTGGTGTAGGCCCACCTGACTCCGCTGCTCCACAGGGTCGACCAGGCGACGTTGCCCTGGTGGCCGGAGACGTCCACACCTTCCGTCTGCGTGGCGTCACCGCCGCTCGGCGTACCTCCCTGACCGTCGTGCGCGACGACGCCCATGCCCATGTGGGCGGAGCCGCGGGCGGGGGCGTCGGCCGCGGAGGAGGGCAGGGTGAACAGGAGGGAGAACGCGGTGAGCAGGATTCCTACCGCGAGCGGGCGCAGGCGGTGGGGTGTTGCGGGTCTGTGTCTGTGCACGGGCATGTCGTGCCTCCGAAGAGATCGGTGGTGCACGGGGGTGCTCGGTGGGGGGAACGCTGACGACAGGCGCACGCTCGGGTGGGGGGTCAAGTCCTCGTCGACTTGTTGATGGCGTGGGCATGCCACTGATTGCCTGATAGAGAAGCTACGCACGTAGAAGACGGCGTGGGAAGAGGGCCCGGAGGCTGCCGTTGGTCTACGCCTGCGAAATACTGGCGGAGCTGCGGCAATAGCGGATTTCGGCGGAAACTTTCAGAATCGGGAAACCGGGTCAGGGGTGCTGACGTGCACGACAACGGAAACGGCGGCGGGCAGCGTGTCGAATCCGCGGCGTCGGGAAGTGGTGTGGACCAGGAATTCCCGGCGCTGGAACGCGAGTTGACCGTGTTCCTGCGGCGCGCCCGGGCCTCCTCCGGCGAGATGGCCCGCGAGGTCCATCCCGACCTGGAGTCCTCCGCGTACGGACTCCTCTTCCGGCTGGAGGAGTGCGGCCGGCAGCGTGCCACCGAACTCGCCGCCTACATCGGCGTCGGCAAGGCCACGATGTCCCGTCAGCTCCGCGCCCTTGAAGACCTCGGCCTGGTGGCCCGCGAGCCCGACCCCGCCGACGGCCGCGCCTGGCTCGTCCACCTCACGGAGGAGGGCCGGGAGCGCTTCCGGAAGGTCCGGGAGGCCCGCCGGGCCCGCTATGTCCGACAGCTCGCGGGCTGGGACCCCCGCGAGGTCGCGGAACTGGCGCGGCTGCTGCACCAGCTCAACACGGGGATGGAACAGCAGCGCTAGGCCCCGCAGGCCGGCCTACGCTTCCCTGGCCCCGGTCCGGCTTGAGCTTCCCGGGCCCGGGCCCGCCGGCTCACAGCTCCACGAACACCACCGTCGCATCGTCATGCGTCTTGCTCCGTCGCAGATGCACCCGCTCCTCCGCGTCCGCGGTCTCCAGTGCCCGTACGCGGTTGACGAGCGCCTGTGCGCCCTCCTTGCGTACGAGGGTGAACAGGGCGGCCCAGTCGCCCTCGTGGAACTTCTCCACCCAGCGGGAGGCGCCGTCCGTGAGAGCGGTCAGGGCGCGGACGGATGTGCGTGGCAGCGTGCCGGTCACCGCGCGGGAGGCCACCGAGGGATCCGCTGCCGCCGTGAAGAAGCCGCCCTCCTTGTTGCGAACGGTCGTGTCGGCGACGGCGTCCGTGGCGAGGGAGGCGCGGGGAAGGCGGGAGAGGCGGTCGTCCAGGAGTGCGGTCACCTCGCCCGTGAGGGGCTCCACCAGCAGGGCGGAGTCCGAGAGGACCAGGTACTCGACCTCGGCGGCGGACCATCTGGCGAGGACCACGGTTGCCTGGGGTGTCCGTGGGTGAGAAAGGTCACAGGTGTCGGCGTGGGTGTCGGCGACTCGGCGAATGGCCCCGGAGAGGACCTCCGGCAGGGTCAGATCCCGGCGGGAAAGGGACAGTTCGGTCAGGGCTCCGCCGAGGCGCGCGGAGAACCACGCGACGGAATGCAGACAGCCGTAGTCGCCCCGAGGGGGTGTCACGCCGTCCAGGACGACCAGCGAACCCCCCTGTCCTGAGGCCGGAAGGCCGACCGATGCGAAGTCCTCATTGGGGCGGTCCGGGTCGCCGGGCTCCGAGACGAGTTCAGTGCGCATCCGGCCAGTCTGCACGAGCCCTTCACAAGGTCCACGAAAGGCTGGCATCCGTTGCCGGACGGGTGCGGACCACCAGCTCAGGCGCCGGGTTTGGCATGGAATGATCGACTCCGGTCAAGCGTGGCGGCGAATACTGCCAAAGCGCGTCGCCGACGTCCAACCGGCCCGCCGGTCAAGGCCGTCGAACACGCCGGAGGAACTTGCCCGGCAACTCCCGTCCGAGGTTCACTCCTTCGGGTGGCGGGCCAGATGATGCGGGGTCACTGCCCACCGGCACTGGGAGGGTCGGGAGCCGTACCGGGCGGACGCCCCAGTTGACGGGACGTCATCACCCGGGCCCATGGGTACACGAGTCAGGAATGCGAGCACCGGTGCAGAAGACGCGGCCGAGGCGCACAGGCAAGCAGGCGGCCTCCAGCTCAACCGGGGGCGGTGCCACCGGCGACACCGCCGACTCCACGGGCAGGGGTCGACCCGCCCACGTACGCAACCGGCTCATCGTCGCCGTGGCGGTCGTCGCGGCCGCCATCGCCGGTGCCGGGGCCCCCACGGTGCTGGCCGCCTCGGGGCAGCTGAACGACTCCCAGAACCTGGTGACGCTCGCGCAGCGGACCCAGCAGGCGCTGACCCTGGCGCACTCGCTGGCCGACGAACGGGACGAGGTCACCTCGTACATCGCCGCCGGAAGGCCGAAGGCCAAGGCCCCCTCCGAGCAGCGCGGAGCCCGTGTCGACCGGCAGGTCGAGGAGTTGCGGGCGGACGAGGACGCCCCCGCCACGCTGCTCAAGGACCTCGACTCCATCGCCTCCCTGCGCAGAGCGGCGCTCACCGGGAAGAGCACCGCTCTCGAAGCGCATCAGGCGTACTCCGGTGCCATCACCGAACTCCACGCCCTCGCCGAGGACCTGGCCGACCAGCTGCCGCCCCGCGCGGGCTCCGGCGCGCACGCCCTCGCCGAGCTGGACTCCGCGGTCCAGCAGTCCGCCGCCGCCCGCGGACTGCTCCTCGCCGCCCTCAGCATCCCGCGCACCACCCAGACCACCATCAACCCGGTCACCGGTCTGCCGACCACCACGAGCGCCTCCTCGGCCGCCGACACCAAGCAGCGCGACACGCTGAGCGCCGCGGCCCAGCAGGCCCGGCTCCGCTCGGACGCGGCCCTCGCCGACTTCCGCGAGGCGGCGCCCAAGGCCGCCACGTCCTCGTACGACTCCACGGTCACCGGGCCTGACGTCGGCAGTGCCGACAAGTACCTCGCGAGCCTCACCGACCAGCCGACGCTCTCCGACGCCGAACTCGACACCAGCACCAAGAAGCTGGACGCGGCCCTGTCGGCCCGCGTCGAGCTGATGCGCGGCGCCGAGGCCTCCCTCAACGACCACCGCACCAAGGACCTCGAACGGCTGCGGGACGACGACGTCACCGCGCTGGAGATCCGGATCGCCCTCATCGGCACGCTGCTGCTCGTCGCGGTCGGCGTCTCGATGGCCATGGCCCGTAGTCTCACCCGCCCGCTGGCCGTGCTGCGGATCGGCTCGGCCCGCCTGGCCGCCGACCCGGGCGCCGAGGAACCGGTCAAGTTCACCGGCCGCAACGACGAGTTCGCCCAGGTCGTCCGCTCCGTCAACGCGCTGCACGCGCACGCCGCCGCACTCCACGAGCGGCTCGCGACGCTCGAAGGAGACCGCAAGCACCTCATCGGGCAGCGTCAGCTGATGGCCGACGAGCGCGACCGGCTGCGTGCCGAACTCGCGGATGCGGCCACCCACCTGGAGCAGGTGCGCGGCACCATCCACGGCACCTTCGTCAACCTCGCGCTGCGCACCCTCGGCCTCGTGGAGCGCCAACTCGGCGTCATCGAAGGCCTGGAGGACCGCGAGCAGGACCCGGACCGCCTCGCCACGCTCTTCAAGCTCGATCACTTCGCCACCGTCATGCGGCGGCACAGCGAGAACCTGCTCGTCCTCGCGGGCGCCGAGCACGTCCAGCACCACGCGGGTCCCGTCCCGCTCGTCGATGTCGTGCGCGCCGCGGTGAGCGAGATCGAGCGGTACGAGCGGGTTCGCATCGCCGTGCTGCCGCCGCACGCGCACCTCGCCGGTTTCGCCGCCGACGACATCAGTCACCTCGTGGCCGAACTCCTGGAGAACGCCTCGTCGTTCTCGCCGCCCGACCTCGCCGTCGAGGTCTCCGGCTGGCTCCTGGAGAGCGGCGAGGTGATGCTCTCCGTGCAGGACGAGGGCATCGGCATGACCGCCGAGCGGATGAGCCAGCTCAACTCCCGCCTCTCGGACTTCGATCCGGAGGACGCGTACGACCTGGAGGGCGGCGACGGCCTCGGGCTCGGCCTGTACGTGGTCGCCCGGCTCGCCCACCGGCACGGCGTACGGGTCCAGTTGCGCGAGCAGAAGCAGGGCGGTGTCGCCGCGGTGGTCGTCCTGCCGAAGGCGATGCTCGCCGCCGCGCCCGCGGTGACCGCCCCCACGACCACCCGGCTGGGGGGCAGCGCGTCCTCGGTGTCACTGCCCGGCGCGGACGCGGAGGCGAACTCCAATGTCCTGAGGGGCCGTTCGGTCCTGGCGGCATCGGAACCCGCGGGCGACGAGGACCCACTGATCGCCGCGGCGGAAGAAGCCGTACGGGAGGCTTCCACGGAGGAAGGGGCGGTACGCGAGGATGCCCAGGAGCCCGGCGCGGAAGCGGCGGCTCCTGAATCCGGGGCGTCGTACGAACCCGAGCCCACGCCGGAGCCGGAGCTCATGCCGGAGCCGGAGCCGGAGCCCACGCCGGAGCCGGCGTCCAGGCCGGAACTCGCTCCCGAGACCACGATGGAGCTTCTGCTCCCGGAGCCCCGGGCCGAAGCGCCCGGTCCCGAACGCGCCCCGGCGGCGGCCCCGGCCCATCCCACCCCGGAAGTCCACCTCCCGGCCCAGACCACCACCGATCCGTACGCCATCGGCCCCGACACCCACGAACGTGTCCCGGACGAGGGCCCGCGGCTCACCGACAAGGGCCTGCCCAAGCGGACGCCCAGGATCTCCGCGCCCCCGCCGGCCCCGAAGCCGCGCACGGGCGGCGTGGACGCCGAGACCCTGCGCCGCAGGCTCGGCGGTTTCCACCGGGGCGCGCTGGAGGGCCGCCGCGATGTGGAGGCGGAGATCGCCGAACAGACGACCGAGATGAACGCACCCGCAGCTCAGGGGCCGGCAGCGCACGCGCCCGCAGGATCCACGTCCAACGCGCACGCGCAGGACGTAGAAGCATCGGGGGGCACAGTCGAGGAGGCAAGCAGTTGACCGCGCCCAGTACCTTCGGCCTGAGCAGTGAAGCCCGCAATCTGCACTGGCTGCTGACGAATCTCGTCGAGGAGGTGCCGGGCCTCCTGTCGGTCGCGGTCGTCTCCTCCGACGGCCTGCTGCTGCTCTCCTCCGACCCGGGCAGAAACGCGGAGGCGAGGACGGCCCAGACGGACCGGCCGACGGGCCCCAAGGGCTCTTCCGCCGACCTCGCCACCATCGTCTCCGGCATCGGCAGCCTCACCATCGGCGCCGCCAAGCTGATGGACGGCGGCAACGTCAAGCAGACGATGGTCGCGATGGACGAGGGCAGCCTCTTCGTCATGTCGATCAGTGACGGCTCGCTGCTCGGCGTGCACGGCTCCCCGGACTGCGACATGAGCGTGGTGGCGTACCACATGGCGCTCTTCGTCGGCCGCGCCGGACACGTCCTGACCCCCGAACTGCGGAGTGAACTCCGAAAATCCCTGGAGACCGAGTCGATGGGGAGCGCCCGATGAGTACGCCGAGCACGCCCAGCACGCTTCCCGTCCGCGGCGGCGACCGTAAACCCGCCCGCGTACGCCCTTACTCGCTCACCGGCGGCCGTACCCGCTTCGGACACGTTCTCCTCGTGGAGACGTTCGTGGCGGCGCTCGAAGCCCCCGAGGAGCGCAAGGAGCTGACTGGGGGAGGCCCGCTCTCCAACCGGGTGATGCCCGAGATGCGGGCCATCGTCGAACTCTGCCGCCGGATGCGTACGGTGGCCGAGGTCGCCGCCCTCCTCAGGATGCCGCTCGGCGTGGTCCGCGTGCTCCTGAGCGACCTGGCGGACCAGGGAAAGATCCGTGTGTACGGAACAGGTCACGGCCCGGGACAGCCGGACCGCGCTCTGCTGGAAAGGGTGCTGAGTGGACTCCGTCGTCTCTGACGCCGCCCCGGGCGTCGCCCCCCTCCTCGACGGCGAGGAGAATCTGCAGGCCTGGCAGACGGACCGCAGCCGCGCGCCGATCGCCACCAAGATCGTCGTCGCGGGCGGCTTCGGCGTGGGCAAGACCACGCTGGTCACCGCGGTCTCCGAGATCACGCCCCTCCAGACGGAGGCGCTGATGACTCAGGCCAGCGAGGACACCGACGACCTCACCGGCACGCCGGACAAGCTGACCACCACCGTGGCCATGGACTTCGGGCGCATCACGCTCGACGACGACCTGGTGCTCTACCTCTTCGGTACGCCGGGCCAGCAGCGGTTCTGGTTCATGTGGGACGACCTGGTGCGCGGCGCGATCGGCGCGGTGGTCCTCGCCGATACCCGCCGCCTGTCGGACTGCTTCCCGGCGCTCGACTACTTCGAGAGCTGCGGACTGCCGTACGTCGTCGCCGTCAACCACTTCGACGGCAGCGAGCGGTTCGAGCCCGCGGACGTGCGTGAGGCCCTCACGGTGCCCGCGCACATACCTGTCATGATCATGGATGCCAGGCACCGGATCTCGGTTGTCGAGACCCTGCTCGCGCTGGTGGGGCACGCGCTCGACGTGAGCCCCGAATAAGACGTACGCAGAGTTAGGACGCGCATGCGGAAGATACTCGTCGTCGGAGCCGGCCAGTCCGGACTCCAGCTCGCCCTCGGACTCCAGTCGCACGGATACGAGGTCACCCTGATGTCGAACCGGACGGCGGACGAGATCCGTACCGGCCGTGTCATGTCGACGCAGTGCATGTTCGACACGGCACTCAAGCACGAGCGCGATCTCCAGCTGAACTTCTGGGAGTCCCAGGCCCCGAAGATCGAAGGACTCGGCGTCTCGGTCGCGGCCCCCGGCTCCTTCGACCCGGGCCCCTCGCAGCGCGCGATCGACTGGGTGGGCAGGCTCGACGGGTACGCGCAGTCGGTGGACCAGCGGGTGAAGATGGCCGGCTGGATGGAGACCTTCGCGCAGCGCGGCGGCCAGCTGGTCATCCACGGCGCCGCGGTCTCCGACCTCGACTACTTCTCCCGTACCTACGACCTGGTGCTGGTGTCGGCCGGCAAGGGCGAGCTCGTGTCCATGTTCGGCCGGGACGCCTCCCATTCGCCCTACAGCGAGCCGCAGCGGGCATTGGCGGTCGCGTACGTCCACGGTCTGGGCCCGCGCCCGGAACACCCGGACTACGACGCGGTCCGCTGCAACCTGGTCCCCGGCGTCGGCGAGCTCTTCGTCATGCCGACGCTCACCACCTCGGGGCGTGCGGACATCCTGTTCTGGGAGGGCATACCCGGCGGCCCGCTCGACGTCTTCAACGGCGTCAAGGACCCGGCGGAACACCTCTCCCTGACCCTGGAACTCATGGAGCGGTTCACGCCGTGGGAGTACGCGCGGGCCACGAAGGTGGAACTGACTGACGCGAACGGCACGTTGTCGGGACGGTACGCCCCCACCGTCCGCAACCCGATCGGTCGCCTCCCCGGTGGCGGTCTGGTCCTGGGCGTCGCCGACGTGGTCGTGGCGAACGACCCGATCACCGGGCAGGGCTCCAACTCGGCCTCCAAGTGCGCGGCCGCGTACCTCGCGTCGATCGTCGAGCAGGGCGACAAGCCCTTCGACGAGGAGTGGATGCAGGCCACGTTCGACCGGTACTGGGACACGGCGCAGCACGTGACCAAGTGGACGAACGCGATGCTCGGCGCTCCTCCGGAGCACGTGCTCAACCTGATCGGGGCCGCGGGGCAGCTCCCCCCTGTGGCGGATCGGTTCGCCAACGGGTTCAACGACCCGGCCGACTTCGAGAACTTCTTCTTCGAGCCGGCGAAGACCGAGGCGTACCTGGCTTCGGTGACCGGGGCCTGACAGGCTTCTGACCAGCAGCCCGGCCGTTGCTGTCGGTCGTTGTGGCCGTCTGTGGGCCGTCCTCGGACGGCCCACAGACGGCCACACCTTTGCCACACCAGCCTGGTCGGCCCCGCCCTGCCATTCCTCTGTGACCAGGCGGCTGCGGAGCGCGAGATCAGTCGGCTGGGCGTACCGTCGTTATGGCGATAGGCAGGAGGCAGGCTTCGTGTTCGAGTCGCAGCGCGTGATCGTCCCGCCGGCCAAGACCGCCGTTTTTCTCGTGGGCACGATCGCCCCCGGCGGCGAGGCCATCGTCCGTGACCTGCTCGAGGATGTGGCAGGTTTGCTGCGGTCGGTGGGCTACCGCGCCCCGTACGCCGAGCTCAGCTGCGTCGTCGGCGTCGGTTCCCACGCCTGGGACCGGCTGTTCGCCGGTCCGCGCCCCCGTGACCTGCATCCCTTCGTGCCGTTGGAGGGGACCAGCCACAAGGCTCCGTCGACGCCGGGGGATCTCCTCTTCCATCTGCGCGCCCACGAGATGGACCTCTGTTTCGAACTGGCTCGGTTGATCGCCGCACGCCTCGCCGGAGCGGTCACGATGGTCGACGAAGTGCACGGCTTCAAGTACTTCGACGAGCGCGACCTGCTGGGTTTCGTCGATGGCAGCGAGAATCCCGGGCACCAGGCGGCCGCCGACGCGGTGTTCGTCGGTGCCGAGGACGAGCACTTCATGGGCGGCAGCTACGTGATCGTCCAGAAGTACCTCCACGATCTCGGGGCCTGGAACGCGTTGACCACGCAGGAACAAGAGAACGCCATCGGCCGGAGCAAGCTGGCCAACATCGAGATGCCCGACGACGTCAAGCCCCCGGATTCTCACGTCGCCCTCAACACCATCACGGACAAGGACGGCAACGAGCAGAAGATCATACGGGAGAACATGCCGTTCGGAACCATCGGCAAGAGGGAATTCGGCACCTATTTCATCGGCTATTCGCGCACGCCCGAGGTAACCGAACGGATGCTGCGGAACATGTTCCTCGGCGACCGTCCCGGGATTCACGACCGAATTCTCGACTTCTCGAAGGCGATCACCGGCTGCCTCTTTTATGTACCGACCGTGGATTTCCTGAACAATCTTCCCGAGCTGCAGCCCGGCTAGGCCGCGGCCGAGGTATTCAAAGGTGCGCAGTCAGCTGGTGACGATTCCGATCACCAGATTGATCGTGGTGGCCAGGATGCTGGTACCGAAGACATAGGACAGCAGGCAGTGGCGGAGCACTACGGCGCGGATTCGTGTACTCGAGACACTGGTGTCGGAGACCTGGTAGGTCATACCGAGGTTGTAACTGAAATACAGGAAATCCGCGTACGCGGGTGGGTCTTCGGAGTTGAAGTCAATACCGCCTGTCGGCTTCGCGTAAAAGAGGTATGCGTAGCGGGTGGAGTACATCAGGTGCAGTGATGCCCAGCCCATGAATACGCCCGCGAGCGCTGCCGCGGCGGCCGCATGGCTGTCCGCGGATTTCCCGCGCAGGAGCAGGACAACAATGCTGACCAGCGCGAACAGGGCGGCCGTGACGACGATGACTTCCTCGGCGAAGGGGCGGAAGTTCTCGCGCCGGGCGTTGCGGTGAGTGGTGGTCGCGTCCATCGGCCACAACACCTTCAAGCCCGCCACGACGAAGAGCGTCTCCGTGGCAGCGATGCCGGCGAGAATGCCCAGCAGGGCGTCGGTCAGGAATCCTACGGTCGCGCCAATCGCCACTCCGAAGACCACTGCGCCGGCAAGTCGAGGCACGGCAGACAACGGCAACCGGGTCTTCATGGGCGATAACGGTACAACCGGACGATGGATTCGTAGGGGGAGTGGTCCGGGTGTCGCCGAGGAAAGCGACAGGCCTCCGAGGTTGGGAGCGCACGCGCGCAGCGATCGCGGCCGTCCGCGGCAAGGGCCGACGCCCGGCCTGACGGCCCGCGGACGGCCCGCGGCCCCCTCGCGGGCAAGCCGGTTGGGGTGGTCGCGCCCACGCGGCGGAGCCGCGTGATGTCACAGCGCCGCGCCCTTTGCGGCGCTTCTGTAGCCCTGGTTCGATCCACTCGTGGCCGCCCGGGGGAGCGTCGGCGGCGTGTATCGCCGCACGGCCTCCCCGCGGGGGTCGGGGCGGACCGCGCCCAGCAGTGGATTGGCGGCGATCGGTGAGACCTTGACCTTCGTTCCCGGTCGCGGTGCCTGAACGACCATGCCGTCGCCGAGGTACATCGCCACATGCGTGGCCTCGGGGAAGTAGATCACCAGATCGCCGGGACGCAGTTTGCTCAGCGGGATTCTCGGGAGCCGGGCCCACTGCTCCTGGCTGGTCCGGGGGATGGACTGCCCGGCGCGCTGCCACGCCTGCGAGGTCAGGCCCGAGCAGTCGTACGACTTCGGGCCTTCCGCACCCCACTGGTACGGCTTCCCGATCTGCCGCACGGCGTACCGCAGCGCTTCCTCGCCCTCCTGTGAGGGGCGGTGGTTGCTGCTGAGCGCCCCCGAGGCCATGAACTTCTTCTGCGCCTTGGCCGCCCCCGACTTCTCGAACTTGTCCAGCTCGGCGAGCTGGTCGACGGTCAGTGAGGCGAGCAGTTCCTCGACGCCCTTGTGCCGCTTTTGTACGTTGTCGCGCTCCTTCTTCTGCCGCTCGGCGAGGGTGAGTTGACCGTCGAGCGCCTTCCGGGCCGCACGCGCGAGCGCATCGGCCTTCTGCTCGCTCCCGGTCACCCGTTCCACGGTCTCGGCCCGCTCCAGCGACAGTTGCCCGATCAGGTGCCCCTCGTCGAGCGCGTGCTGCGGATCGCGGGCGAGCAGCAGTCGTACGTACGAGGAGATCTCGCCGCTGTTCTGGTACTGCTGCCGGGCGAGCCGCCCCGCGTCGCCGCGGCTGTCGCGCAGTGAGAGGCGGGCCTCGGCGAGGCCGGCGTCGAGCCGGCCGACCTCGGCGCGCTGCTTCTTCAGCTTCTCCGCGGTCGCGTTGTATGTCTCGGTGGCCCGCTCGGCATCCCGGTACAGCCGCTGAAGGTCCGTCAGCAATGCGGCGACGGACCGCTGTCCGGGCTCACCGACCGCCGTGCCCGTCGCCGGACCGGGATCCGGGACGGCCGTCGCGGGGGTGGGCGCGAGGAGCGCCCCGGCCGTCACCGACGCCGAACAGACCAGACGCAGAAGCCTTCCTGACATGTCATCACCTCCGGTGCGGGGGTGGTACCTCCACCTCGCACCGGCAGGATCGGGTGCTCGCATCCCGAGCGCGCGCGGGCTGGTCGGTTCAGCCCAAGAAGGTCACTCGTCGGCGTGGGAGTCCGGCGTGGCGTCGCTCTGCCGGTCGGCCTTGGTGTCGGTCTTCGACCAGGGCCACTTCAGCCCGCGCCCCCGCTTCCCCTCGGGGTCGTACTCGTACTTCCACGCCTGATGCAGCCCGAGCCGCTTGCTCCGGCTCGCCTGGACGCGCCGGTAGACGAGCACGGTGGGCGGCCCGCCGTTCGCGTCCGGCACCGGAACGCGGTAGGTCTTCGGCGGATGTCCGGTGGGGCCGAGCAGGACGGGCAGCACGCGGCCGTCCAGTGGACCGCCCACAAAGGGAGTGTCTTCGCTCTTCACGCAACCAGTGTCACAAACCCCACGGTCACCGCCGTCACAGCAGACGCGCCGCGTCCTCGATCACCGGGAGCACCCGACGGGCCATCGCTCCCACGGCCCCGTCCGCCGTCTCCAGCGCGAGCGCGGCCTTCACCACCCCGGCGGCCTGCGGATCCCGGCCCGCGGTCGCCGCGAGCGCCGCCACGAACTGTTCGACGAGCCAGTCCCGCAGCTCGTCGAGCGGCGGCTCCTTGTCCTCGTCGAGCCAGATCAGCGAGGCGGCCTCCACGGCGGTGATCCACATCCGTACGGTCATCCGCAGCCGTGTCCCGGGATCGTCGACCGCCAGATGATCGAGAATGTGCTCGGCGGCGGCCCGCCGCACCCCGTCCACTATGGCCGTGGTCCGCGACGTCTCGACGACGCTTCCGCCCTGCAGCAGGGCGCTGAACCCGGCGTCGTGCTGGTCCACGAACGCGAGATAGCGGTCGAGCGCCCGGGACAGCCGCTGGGTGAGCGGTCCCTCCGGGGGCTCCGCGAAACAGTGCTCCAGCTCCTCGGCCGCGGACCGCAGGGCGGCCTCGTACAGCTGCTGCTTGCCGCCCGGGAAGTACCGGTACACCAGCGGTCGCGACACCCCCGCCGCCTCCGCCACGTCGTCCAGCGAGACCTCCTCGGGCACGCGGTGCGCGAAGAGGGACAGCGCCGCCTCGAGCAGCTGACTGCGCCGTTCCTCGACACTCAGCCGTCGGTACGCGCGGGTGGGAGCCTCGGAGGTCATGTCGGCAGCGTATCCATGTATTCGCCCCCGCCGCCCCTGCCGATCCTGTCCCGGGCGAGGGGCAGGAGCGCCCCGTCAGAGGCGCGGGGAACTGCGCGACAAGCCCCCGCCCACCCGCACCCAAAGAACAACCAAGGGGGTCTGGGGCGGAGTCCCCAGTCACGGGACGGGCAGGGGCGGAGGGCGCGAAAACCTCACGCCAGCAACCCCGACGACTTCCACAGGCGACGCCCGGCCCCCCGCAGCACCCCGATGTCGTCCAGGAAGTCCGTCAACCGCTTCGCCCCGCTCTGCATCACGTCCCGCCGATGCCCACTCGCCTTGACCTGCGCCATGGCCTCACGCTTGTCGAGCCCGACATTCGTGTAGACCTCGGGATTGATGAACGCGACGGAGAAGACGCGCGCGAACTCCCCGGAAGTGATCCGGGTGAACTCCTGGGACCAGCGCGGAGCCGTCACCATCTGCCGCCGCAGCTCCTCCCGTGCGTACCGCACATGCCGCGCCTCCTCCACGACATGGATGCGCGTGACCCCCCGGATGAGCGTCTGCACCCGCTCGTCCGGGAACGTCAGCCGCTGCATCCAGTCGAGGATCTCCTCGCCGAGCAGCGTCGCCGTGAAGGACCCCGGCGTGGTCGAGATGGTCTTGAACAGCCGCCCGAGATTCAGGTGCACCCGGCTCACCGGGTAGTACGGCGTCTGCCCGCGCGATATCAACCGGGCGAACATCTTCGAGTGCCGGCACTCGTCCTCGATCTCGGTCAGCGCGTACCGCACATGCGCACTCGTGGCCGCCTTGTCGTAGATGTGCCGCACCAGCAGCTGCATCAGGATGATCTCGAACCAGATGCCCAGGGACGCGAGCGCGGCGGCCTCGTGCTGGGACAGCGCGATCCGCTGCTCCTCGCTCATCCGCCGCCACATCGGGGTGTCGTACAGCGACACCAGCTCCGGCGGCCAGAACCACTTGCCCTCCTCGAAGGGCGCGTCCCAGTCCAGCTCCTTGTCCGGGTCGAAGGAATGCTTGGCGGAAGAGTCGAGCAACCGCTCGGCCACCTGCTCCCGGTCCTTGAGCAGGCCGAGCGCGTCGCGGAGTCCGTCGAGTCCGTCTTCCGTCACCGTCGTCATGGCTGTTCCCACCTCGTCGTACGGGATTACTCCAGGGGTTACCGGCGGTCACGACTTATGAGACTGCTTGTCAGCAAGCTCGTCAATCCCCTGCGTCCTACTTGTTGACGACGCGTCTACCCCGTGTGAGCCTGCGATGTATGCCGACGCATGAGCTGTACGCCAAAGACTCGGGGGACCCGCTCTGGCAGGTACCGGCCTCCGGGGCGGCACGTTTCAGCTGGGAGTACGACGACGGTCGTGACCGGCTGCTCGCCCTGTACCAGAAGGGCAAGGACAAGCAGTGGGACGGCCAGAAGCGGATCGACTGGGACCTCGAAGTGGACCCGTACGACCCACTCGGCACCCCCGATGAGGCGATGACGCTGTACGGCACCCCGTACTGGACGAAGATGACCGACCGGGACAAGGGTGAACTGCGCAAGCACTACGCCTCCTGGCAGTTCAGCCAGTTCCTGCACGGCGAGCAGGGCGCGATGATCTGTGCGGCGCGCATCGTCGAATCGGTCCCCGACCTGGACGCCAAGTTCTACTCGGCGACCCAGACCATGGACGAGGCCCGGCACGCCGAGATCTACGGCCGCTTCCTGCACGAGAAGATCGGGATGCTCTACCCGATCAATGACAACCTGCAGTCCCTCCTGGGCGACACCCTCCGCGACTCCCGCTGGGACATGCCGTACCTGGGCATGCAGGTCCTGATCGAGGGCCTGGCGCTGGCAGCCTTCGGCATGATCAGGGACACGACCGACAAGCCTCTCCCGAAACAGATCCTGGCGTACGTGATGCAGGACGAGGCGAGGCATGTCGCCTTCGGCAGGATGGCGCTCCGCGACTACTACAAACAACTCTCCGACGCCGAACTCCGCGAACGCGAGGAATTCGTCATCGAGGGCTGCTACTTGATGCGCGATCGCCTGCGCGGTGTCGAGGTGCTGGAGAACTTCGGCATTCCGAAGGCCGAGGCCGAGGAATACAGCGAACAGTCCGAATTCCTCGCCCTGTTCCGCCAGTTGCTGTTCTCCCGGATCGTCCCCTGCGTCAAGGACATCGGCCTGTGGGGCAAACGTCTCCAACAGGCCTACGTCGACATGGGCGTCTTCGAGATGGGCAACGCGAACCTCGACCAGCTCATGGCCCAGGACGAGGAGATCGCGGAGCAGCTGGACGCGGAACGGTTCGCGGCGGAGGAGCGGGAGCGGGTCGCGGAGGTACAGGACGCGATCGAGTCCGGCGTCACCGAGCCCTGACCGCTCACCTGTACATGTTGACGATCAGCCAGTCGTCCCCGAACACGGGGACATCGGTCGCGTTGCCCGAGTCGCTCTGCAGGCGCCAGACGAAACCGTCGGCGGCGTCGGCGACCGCGTTCACCGGGTCGATGGCCTCCACGAAGTCCTTCAACTGAGGTGAGTCCAGCGGAACCTTGAGACGGGCGATGTTGACCTGGGCGAGTTCGTGCGTGCCGGGTTCCGTCATGGACCGAACGATAGGTCGGTGCGACGCGGTGTCCCCTCCCCGTCTCGCTACGTGAGCAATGTCCGCCTCTCACAGCACACCCATGGGCCTCGTGAGTACCTGGGAACCGACGCCTTACGGACGGGAAACCGCTCCCTGACGGGCCCGCCCATAGCCTCCCTGGGCATGACGGGGAACGTACTGACCACGCTTCGCCTTACCACCCTTCCCACCCTTCCCGGCTGGAACTCCATCCGTGGCCGCATGGCCATCGTCCTGGCCGTCCCGACCTGTCTGCTGCTCGCGCTCACGGGACTCGGCGTCGCCGACCGCGCCGCCGACTGGTCCGCCGCCAGGGAGACCGAGGCACACGTCGGTGTCCTGCTGCATGTGCAGGATCTCGTGCGCGAGTTACAGCGCGAACGCGGGCTCACCAACGGGCTGTTGGGTGGCGCCGACGAGTACCGGGACGACGTGCGCGCACAGCGGAGCCGTACCGATGACGCCCGCTCCACTTTGCGAGCAGCGCTCTCCAGCGAGAGCGGCGATCTCCCAGGTGCCGCCTCCTCCGCCCTCGAAGCCGCACAGGTGCCGCTGACCGGCCTCGCCACCCTGCGTGCCGAGGTCGACTCCGGCACCGTCGACCGGGCCACCGCCCTGACCACCTACACCAAGGCCGTCACCGCCCTCATCGACGCCGAATCCGCCGGCACGCCGAGCGGCGACCGTCGTACCGCCCAGGGCGCGCAGGCCCTCCAGGCCCTGGCACGCGCCACCGAGGCCGTCGCCCTCGAACGCGGCTCCCTCAACGGCGTGTTCGCGGCGAAGCGGTTCCGCTCCGGCGAGTACCTCGACTTCACGGAGGTCCGTGCCACCCGCGTGGCGGCCCTCGGCCAGTTCCGCGAACTCGCCACCTCCGTCCAGGAGTCCGCTCTCGACGCGGCCTTCAGGACTGCCGCGGCTCGCCGGATCACCGGCTACGAGGACAAGGCCGAACGCGGGGCCGACGGATCGGCCCTCGACGTCGCCCCCGCGCGCTGGTGGGCCGACATGACGACACTTGTCGACGACCTGCACGGCGTGCAGAAGCAGGTCGGCGACGACGTGCGCGCCCTCGCCGAGGAAACGGGCAGCGCGGCCACCCGGCAGCTCGGCGGCTTCCTGGCTCTCGGCGCGCTGATCCTCGTCGTGGCTACCGCGCTCGCTGTGATCTCGGCCCGCTCCATCACCCGCCCCCTGGGCGCCCTCGCCGACGAGGCGGACGCGCTCGCGGGCACCCGCCTGCCCTTCGCCGTCAGGCGCATCCAGGAGGCCGACCTCGACACCCCGCTCCCCGCGGAGGGTGGACGCCCCGAACCCCCGGGCACCGCACGGGAGATCACCCGCCTGGTCGCCGCCCTGCGCAACGTTGAGCGCACCGCCGTCGGACTCGCGGCCGAACAGGCCGTCCTGCGCCGCAACAGCACCGAGTCCCTGGCCAGCCTCGGCCGTCGCAATCAGGCGCTCCTCAACCGCCAGCTCGGCCTGATCACCACTCTGGAGAGCCAGGAACTCGACCCGGACGCCCTCGCCGAACTGTTCGAACTCGATCACCTGGCCACGCGCATGCGGCGCAATGCCGAGTCCCTGCTCGTCCTGGCCGGCGAGGAGTCCCCGGCCCGCTCCTGGACCGGAACGGTCACCGTCGCCGAGGTGGTCCAGTCGGCCGTCTCCGAGGTCGAGGAGTACCGGCGCGTGGCCGTCGCCGAGATCGAGCAGTGCCGTGTCCGCGGTCACTGCGTGGCCGAGTTGTCCCATCTGCTGGCCGAGTTGGTGGAGAACGCGCTGATGTTCAGCCCACCACAGCAGCCCGTCGAGATCTACGGCTGGCGGGACGCCGGCGAGTACTGCCTCGCCGTCGTCGACCGAGGGATCGGAATGACCACGGAACGGCTGGCGCACGCCAACGACGTCCTGTCCGGCAAGGGGGGTTCCCCGCACACCAGCCCCACGCGACTCCTCGGCCACCACGTCGTCGGCGCCCTCGCCGCCCGCCTCGCCGCCCATGTCGAGCTGCGCCCCACACAGGGCGCGGGAGTCACTGCGTACGTCGCCCTGCCGGCCGGCCTTGTCCGGCCTCCCGACTCATCAACGGCCTTGGTCAGTCACTGAGTTCAGCTACCGCCGGAGGTGGAGTTCAGCACCGCCTCCATCACCGCCTTCGCGATCGGCGCGGCGTCCCCACCCCCGCTGATGTCCCCGCGATTGGCCGCCGCGTCCTCTACGACGACCGCGACGGCCACCGCGGGCTCCATGGAGTCGTCGGCCTGCGCCCAGGAGATGAACCAGGCATACGGCAGGCCGGAGTTGCCGACGCCGTGCTGGGCCGTGCCGGTCTTGCCGCCGACGGTGGCGCCGGGGATGGCGGCGCTCGTTCCGGTGCCCTCCGTCACGACGTCGGTCATCAGCTCGCGCATGAGCATCGCGGTCGTCGGGTTCATCGCCTGGTGGAGGGTCCTCGGGCCGTTCGTGGACACCGTGGCACCGCCCTTCGTGGTCGTCCTCTCCACCAGGTAGGGCGACTTGACGGAACCCCCGCCCGCCACGGCGGCCGAGACCATCGCCATCTGGAGGGGAGTCGCGCGGGTGTCGAACTGCCCGATGGAGGAGAGGGCCAGCTGCGCGTTGTCGAGTCGCGTGTCGAAGTTGCTGGGCACGACCGAGAACGGGATCTTCAGCATCCGGTCGTTGAAGCCGAAGTTCGCCGTCGTGTGCGTCATGTCGTCGAGGCCCACGTCCACACCGAGCTTCGCGAAGACCGTGTTGCAGGACCACTCGAAGGCGTCCCGCAAAGACGCGTCCTCGCAGCCCTCGATCTCGTTGGTGAGCCGGGTCGTCGTGCCGGGCAGCCGGTACGGGTTCGGCGACGCCGTCGGCGCGTCGAGATCGGTCACCACACCCGCGTCCAGCGCTGCCGCGGCCGTCACCACCTTGAACGTCGACCCCGGCGGATACGTCTGCCGGATCGCCCGGTTGAGCATCGGCTTGCTCGCGTCCCCGTTCAGCCGCGCCCACGCCCGTGTCACCGCCGAGCCGGTCCCGGACAGCTCCGCGGGGTCGTACGACGGTGTGGAGACCAGTGCCAGGATCCGGCCGGTGGACGGCTCGATCGCGGCGACCGCGCCCCGCCGAGAGCCGAGCCCCTTGTAAGCCGCCTGCTGCGCGGCCGGGTTGAGCGTGGTGACCACCTTGCCGGCGGGGTTCTGGGCGCGGGTGATGTCGTTCCACAGGGGGAGCGGGGCGAGCATCGGGTCGGCGCCGGAGAGGATGTCGTCCTCGGCGTTCTCCAGGAACGTCGTCCCGTACAGCTGCGAGGCGAAGCCGGTCACGGGCGCGTACAACGGACCGTTTCGGTACGTCCGTTCATGGCGGAGCTGCTCACCCGTGTCATGGGAGCCGGTGACCGTGCTGCCGCCGACGACGATGTCCCCGCGCGGCTGGTCGTAACGGGCGATCGTGCGACGGCGGTTGGCGGGGTTGTCGTCGTACGACTGCGCCTGGAAGACCTGGATACGGGTGGCGTTGACCAGGAGGGCCACCAGCAACAGGGCGCTCAGGACCGCGGCCCGTCGGATGTACTTGGTCATGGCGAGACCTCTCGAACACTCACGGCGCCGCCGTCCCGTCGTACTGACTGCGGGCCGAGTCGCTGATCCGGATCAGCAGCGCCACGATGATCCAGTTGGTGACGACCGAGGAGCCGCCCTGCGCGAGGAACGGCATCGCCATCCCGGTCAGCGGGATCAGGCCGGTCACCCCGCCCGCGATCACGAAGACCTGGAGCGCCACGATCGACGCGAGGCCGATCGCGAGGAGCCGTCCGAAGGGGTCACGCAGGGCGAGGCCCGCCCGGTGGCCGCGCTCCACGAGGAGGCCGTAGAGGAGGAAGATCGCCGACAGGCCGATCAGGCCCAGCTCCTCGCCCGCGGTCGCCAGGATGAAGTCCGACTTGGCGGCGAAGCCGATGAGGATCGAGTGGCCGAGCCCGAGACCGGTGCCGAGCATCCCGCCGGCGGCGAACGCGAAGAGGGACTGGGCGAGTTGGTTGGGCCCCTGGCCCGCCTCGATCGAAGCGAAGGGGTGCAGCCAGTCCTGCACCCGGCTGTGGACGTGCGGTTCCAGCCAGCCGACGGCCGCCGCGCCCACGCAGGCCAGCAGCAGCCCGACCGCGATCCAGCCGGTGCGGCCGGTGGCGACGTACAGCAGGATCACGAACAGACCGAAGAACAGCAACGAGGTGCCCAGGTCCCGCTCCAGCACCAGCACCAGCACGCTCAGCAGCCAGATCGCGACGATCGGGCCGAGTACGCGGCCGGTGGGCAGCTGAAGCCGCTTGAACTTCCAGATCTGGCGGCCGGTGTATGCGAGCGCGTTGCGGTTGGCGGCCAGATATCCGGCGAAGAACACCGCGAGGAGCACCTTCGCGAACTCGCCCGGCTGGATGGAGAATCCGGCGATCCGGATCCAGATGCGGGCGCCGTTCACGGCCGGGAAGAGGATCGGCAGGATCAGCAGAGCCAGCGCGGTGACGACGGAGACGTACGTGTAGCGCTGAAGGACACGGTGGTCGCGCAGGAAGAGCACGGCCGCGATGAAGAATGCGACACCGAGCGTCGACCAGCTGAGCTGGGTGGGAGCTGCCCGGTCGCCCGGGGTCTCCAGATCGAGCCGGTAGATCAGCACCAGGCCCAGGCCGTTGAGGAGCACGGCGATGGGGAGCAGCAGCGGATCGGCGTACGGCGCCCGCAACCGCACCGCCAGGTGCGCGAGCAGCGCGAGCACGCCGAGCCCGGCGCCGTAACCGGCGGCGCCGGGCGGGACGGTGCCGTTCCTCGCGAAACCGACAGCGCAGTAGCCGTACACGCAGAGCAGGACGGCGACGACGATGAGGGTGAACTCGATGCCACGGCGCCTGGGCAGGCGTACAGCGGGTGCGGACGGGTCCGCTGTCACGGTCGTTCCGGGCATTCGGGGCTGAATCATGTCCGGAACGTAGCAAGCAAGGAACCTGATGTCCCGTTATGTGATGACAAACGGGCTGTTCCGGTGTATCTGATCGGGGAACTGGCGCCGGCGGTTCAGCACCAGGGGGGAGAGTCGAAGCTGTCGATGTCGATGAAGCGCGCGGGGCCCCAGGACCAGACGCCGCCGCCGTTGAGCAGGTACCAGAGGGAGTCGCCGTTGACCGACTCGCCGTTGGTCTGGCAGACGATGGGGACGAATTCGCCGTTCTGCGCGACACGGACCAGTCGACTGCTGCGATGCGGGGAGCTCCGTAGGGCCAGCCCGCCGTTTCGGTCGACCCTGCCTCTGATCGTGCTGATGTCGTCGAGTCCGTCGCCGAATTCGCCGAACGGACTGAGCCCGTCGCCGAATTCGTTGAACGGCCCGAGTCCGTCGCCGCCGTCGCCGAGGAATCCGATTCCGTTGTCCCCTCCGTCGGCCCAGTCGCGGCTGTCGCCGATCCCGGGATCCCAGCCCACGCCGGCGACGGCGGGGGTGGCGGCGGCAAGGGCGACGAAGCTGCCCGCGGCGAGAGCTATGCCGAGACGTGCATACGTGGATCGCTGAGACATGGGGAGCTCCTCCGAGAGTAGGCGAACCTGACTAATCGCCACATTAGGAGCGGGGTTCGGTACGCGCAGGTCGCACTGCGCCATCGGGGACACGGAGGCGCCCAGGGTCCTCCGGACGGCCCTTCGGGCTACTCCGGAAGGCCGTTCAGCTTGCGCCGTACGTTCGTTCAGGTTGTTCCGGAAAGTTGTTCGTGGAGGTCGGGCTGAGGGAGCGTCAGGGTCGCCACCGCGCCGCCCTCCTGCGCGTTGCCGAATGTCAGCCGCGCGCCGAGCACCTCCGCCTGGCCGAGCGCGATCGTCAGCCCGAGCCCGTGCCCCTTCGAGCCGCCCTCCGTACGGAAGCGCCGCGGCCCGTGCGCCACGAGGTAATCCGGATAGCCACGGCCGTGGTCCCGCACGGTGACGACCGGGCCGTCGACCGTCAGCACCACGGGCCCGGCGCCGTGCCTGTGCGCGTTCGCCACCAGATTCCCCAGCACCCGCTCCAGCCGGCGCCGGTCGGTCTCCACGCGCACGTCCCGCACGACCCGGACCTCGGTGTCGGTTCCCGACGCCCGCACCACCCGCTCGGCCAGCGGAGCCAGCGGTTCCGAGTCCAGCTCCAGCCGCTCGCTCCGCGCGTCGAGGCGGGAGATCTCCAGCAGGTCCTCGGTCAGCGTGCGCAGCGCGGCCACCCGGTCGCGCACCAGCTCGGTCGGCCGCCCCGGTGGCAGCAGTTCGGCCGCCGCGTGCAGCCCGGTCAGCGGGGTGCGCAGCTCGTGCGCCACGTCCGCGGTGAACCGCTGCTCGCTCAGCAGCTTGCTCTGCAGCGAGGACGCCATCGTGTCGAGGGCCCCGGCGACCGCGCCCACCTCGTCCTGAGGGTGCGTCGGATCCTGCGTGCGCGGGTCGTTGACGCGCGCGTCCAGGTCGCCCGCGCTGATCCGCCGCGCCACCTGTGCCGTCGCGTGCAGCCGGCGGGTCACCCGGGTCACCGCGAACGAGCCCACCAGCAGTGTCGCGCCGATCGCCAGTGCCGAGGACCACACGATCGCACGGTCCAGGGCGTCGATGGTGTGGGCGCCCTGCGCGTAGTCGTACTGGACGGCGAGCGCGCGTCCGCCGTCCGCGGGCCCGGCCGCCCACATCGTGGGGTGCCCGTCCTGGTCGCCGACCATCGTGCCGCGCTTCCCGTCCGCCGCGAGCTCGCGCAGCGGGGCCGGAAGCCTGGGAAGGTCGACGCCCGCGTCCGGCGGCAGCCGGTCTCCCGCCTCGTACCTCGCGGTCACGTCGGTGAGCCGGTCGAGCGCGCGGCCGCGGGCTTCGCCGACGGTCTGGTTGGTCACCGACACGTGCACGAGGACGCCGAGGAGCGCGGCGAGGCCGCAGCACATCACCGTGATGAAGGCGGCCGCCTTCCAGGTGAGGGTGGCTGTCCAGTGGGGGAGGCGCTGAAGGGTCTGTCTCATGAGGCGCTCGGGGAGGGCGAGAGCGTGGGGGCCGGTGTCTTCGGCGGGGTGGTTCCCACCCGCAGGATCTCGTCGCGCGTCGCCAGCATCGCGCTCTGGTGCGGGTCCCAGGTCCACGCCGTACGGAACTCGTACCCGGGCAGTGTCGAGGGAGATCGGATGATCACGTCACGGCCGGCCAGCTCCACGCTCACCACGCTGTCCGAGGTGCCCATGACCTGCACCAGCCTGTGGTGCATGAAGGTGTACACGCGCACCGCCAGCTGGTCCTTGGGGAAGCGGATGCCGAGCACCAGGTCGTCCTTCCCATCGCCGGTGAGATCGCGGTAGTACGCCTGGAGGATCGGGCACTTCCTGCCCTGGGTGCCTTTCTTGCCGCAGTCCTTCAGCTGGTCGACGGTCTGTGCGTACATGGCGTGCGGGCCGGTGTACTCGTCCGGGTGCGCGGCGACCTCCGCACGCACCACGGCGACCGGATCCACCCGATGGATGTCGTCGCCCGGTGCCGTGACGCCCTTGATGGTCTCGGTGTCCGCCTCGCCGTAGTCGAGGGCGGGCGTCGAGGCGGGCGGCACCTCGGGCCACAGCTTGGTCGGGCCGACGGCGGTGGGTGTGGCCCCCGCGGCGCGCAGGTCGCCGGAGTCGCCGCAGCCCGCCAGGGTCGCCACGAGTACGGCGGCGACGGCGGCACCGAGGGCCGCGCGCGTGGGCCTTCCGGCTGCCCGCGCGAGGCGGCTGGGGCGGCTGGGGGTCACTGCACTCCTGCTTCCGGGCCGCCCTCGCCCCGCAGGGCGCTACCGCGCGAGGTCGGCGTAGAGAATGATGTTGTCGGCGCGGTGACCATCCATGATGGGCCCACCACAGGTGATCAGGCGCAACTCCGGACGGTCGGCCGCCCCGTACACCTTATTCGTAGGGAAGTCCTTTTTGTTCACCTGCTGGATCTCGCGGACGGTGCCATGACGACTGCGCGCTGCCGGTACGGCTGTGCCGTGCTGGTACGGCGGTGCGGTGCTACGACGGCGGTGCGGTGCGCGTGCGGCCGTAGGTCGCCGGCGCACTGTGGGGTGGTCGTACCGCAAGTGAGTCACGGCTCCGCGAGTTCCTCGAGGAGGCGGGCCGTGGCCAGCCCCGCCTGCAGGTACTCCACGAACAGCTCGTTGTGCAGCGCCCACGGCGAGCGCCGGGTCCGTATCAGCCGTATCGCGTCCTCGGTGGTGTGCCCGGCGAGGACGAGCGCGTGCGCGACGACCAGTCCCGAACGGTTGTACCCGTGATAGCAGCGCACGAGAACCCGGCGCCCGTCCTCCAGCGCGTCGTCCGCGGCCCGCGCGAGTCGCATCACACCGGCGAGTTGCGTACCGTCGAGGGGTCCGTCCGGAATGGGCCACACATGGTGCTCGACGCCGGGGTCCGGGCCGTGCCCCGGCAGCCGCAACAGCGTCAGGACCAGGTCGAACTCATCCCGTACGACAGCGAATTCCGGCTCACCGGAACGGCCCGAGAACGCGTGTCCGCCCATCCAGAGGCCAGGCACGATCTCGCTCCAGGGGCTGTCCGGAGCGGGCACATCGGGTTGCCTACTGCGCGTCCGCAACGGCACCTCCCAGCGATTCCCAACTCCCCCAACTCCTCCCAAAGGTAACCGGGTTCTTGCCCCTGGAGCACCCCGCCTGTTCCCATGGTCATGGGGTGATGGTGCATGAACGGATTGCGCGTCATACCGACCTGGCGGCACGGTCAGGAGCGGCTGTACGTCTGCCTGGCGGACGGGAGGAACGTCGCCTGGTACGACCGTGAGGCGGCCCGGGTCAACCTGCTCAGCGAGGACCGGCGCGAGGACGTGCTCGGTGTGCTGGGTCCCTTCCTGACCGGCCCGGTGACGGTGGGGCCTCCGCCGGTCCCGACCCCGGCGGAGCTGGCCAGGCTGACCCTCCACCCCGACGACGACCTCGCGCCGAACCGGCCCGGCGAGGCGCTGGTGATCGCACTCGACCGGGATCCCGGCCCGGCGCACCGGCTGCGTCCCGATCCGCGGCGCCGCGCACTGGCCGCCGAGCAGGCCGTCGGCGAGGCCCTGGACCAGCTGGAGGGTGCGGGCTGGCACACCCTCCACTCGATCCCGCTCCCCGGCGGCGCCCGCATCCACCACCTGCTCATGGGCCCAGGCGGCCTCTTCTCCGTCCATAGCCTCTACGCCCGCAAACAACGCGTCCTGATCGCCGACCCCATGGTCACCGTGGGCCGCCACGAGCCGCACCCGGTCCTGCGCCGAGTCCGCGCGGACGCCGACCGCGCCTCCTACGCCCTCACGGCCGAGGTCCACCCCGTCCTCGCTGTGTCCGGCCCCGCCGACCTGGACGTCATGGCACCCCCTCGCGCGGTCCGCATCCTCCAGGACACCGACCTCGCCTCCCTGGCCCGCCTGGGCGGCGTCCTGAAACCCGCGGACGTGGAGGCCCTCCACGCGATGGCCCGCGACCGCCATACGTGGTCGCGGGTGTGACCGGGGCGGACGACGGGGCGTTTTCGCCCCCGTCGCCCCTGGGCGGCGGGGGGCGAAAAACCGCCCACCCGTACCCCATCACGGCAGTGGACTCGCCCGCCGAGGACTCAGCAACGGCGCCAACAGATCCCCGTACCGCTCCAGGCGAGGCACGATGTCCGCGGCGAGGAAGCCCAGTTGTGCCGGACGTTCGCAGGTGGCGACCTCGTCCCAGGTCACCGGCGCGGAGACGGTGGGCTCGGCCCGCGCCCGCAGGGTGTACGGCGTCGCCGTCGTCTTCCGCGCCGCGTTCTGACTGAAGTCGACGAACACCTTCCCGCCACGCAGGTTCTTGGTCATCCGGTGCGTCACCCGCCCGGGCAACGCCCGCTCGGCCTCGAGGGCAAGCTCCTTGGCGTACGCGCTGACCTCGGCAGACGGCGTAGCCTCCACCGCGGCCAAGAGATGCAACCCCTTCGCCCCGGACGTCTTCGCGTACGCCTCGATCCCGTCCCCACCCAGCCGCTCCCGCAGCCACAACGCCACCTCACAGCACTCGACGACCGTCGCCGGCGCCCCCGGATCGAGGTCGAAGACCATCCGGTCGGCGGCCCCGGGCGCCTCGATCCGCCACTGCGGCGTATGGAACTCGGTCACGAGGTTCGCCGCCCACATGAGCGAGGCCAGGTCCTGGATCAGCACCATGCGCGCGGGCCCCTCCGAACGGGGGACCTCCGCCGTCCTGACCCAGCTGGGCGTACCCGGCGGCACATTCTTGGTGAAGAAGACCTGCCCGTCCGGCCCGTCCGGGTAGCGGAGGAAGGAGACGGGCCGGTCGCGGAGGTGCGGGAGCAACGCGTCCGCCACCGTCGCGTAGTAGTGCAGCACCTCGCCTTTGGCGAAGCCCGTGGCCGGGTAGAGCACCTTCTCCAGATTGCTGAGCGCGAGCCTTCGCCCCTCCACCTCCGTGATCGGCGTCATGGATCGAGAATCCCATGAATGTATGGAGAAGCCCATGAATAGGTCGTGAAGCCATGAAATGTGATTGAGGCGTACAGATCATGGCATCTCGGTGCGATGGACCGGGGGGAGGCCGAAGGCGGTGAACAGGCTGGGGTCGGCGAACACCGTGATCCGGGCGATCCCGGTGCCGACCGGGGTGAGCACGACGATCCCGTACGCGTGATGGGTGCCGTCGTCGCCGCGCCGGTAGGCCGCCGCGGCGGGCTGCCCGTTGGCGGCCGTCGCGACCATCCGCCAGTCGCCGGGCGAGCCGAGCCCCGCGACGGCGTGCGTCGTGGCGTCGCCGCCCGTGTACCAGCGCGGGGAAGGCGGCAGCTCCAGCGTGGCGTCGGCTCGCAGCAGCCGCTCCAGGGCCGCCGCGTCGGAGCGCTCGAAGGCGGCGATGTACCGCTCAAGGAGCGCGCGCACCTCGGGTTCGGCGGGTTCGCTGATCCGCTCCGGGGCAGGCGCCACCTGCTCGAGCCGGGCCCGGGCCCGCTGCAGGCTGCTCTTGACCGCCGCGGTACTGGTGCCGAGCATTCCGGCGACCTCGGCCGCAGGGAAGGCCAGCACGTCCCGCAGGAGCAGCACGGCCCGCTGCCGGGGCGGCAGGAACTGCAGCCCCGCGATCAGCGCGAGCCGGAGGCTCTCCCGCGCGACGGCGACAGCCGCGGGATCGCCGGTCTCCGGCGCCACCAGCGCGTCGGGCACCGGCTGCAGCCAGCCGGCCTCGGAGCCGTCGGCCGACGCGGGTTCCGCGTCGTCGCCGGGAGCGCCGAGCCCGGACGGCAGCTGACGCCGGGAACTGTGCCGCAACGCCGTCAGGCAGGCGTTGGTGGCGATCCGGTACAGCCAGGCGCGCACCGAGGACCGGCCCTCGAAACCGTCGTACGAGCGCCACGCCCGCAAGTAGGTCTCCTGGACCAGGTCCTCGGCGTCGTCCACCGATCCGAGCAGCCGGTAGCAGTGGGCGAGCAGCTCCCGCCGGAACGGGGCGGTGAGCTCGGCGAACTCGGTGGCGTCCGGCCCGGTGGTGCCGCTCGGGCCGGTGGTGCCGCTCGAGCCGGTCGTGCCGCTCGTGCCGGTCGTGCCGCTCGATGGTCGTGCCGCTCGGGCCGTCCGGTTCGGCGGTACCACTGGCACGCTCTGCCGCTGTCCGCTGCGCCATCATGGCTCCCTCGCCGCTCGGCTGCCCGGCCAGGTCAGAGGCCCAGCAGGGGGCTGACCCACTCCGCGAACCGGCGGATCGCGTCGTCGGCCTCGGGGGCCCGTCCGGCCATCATCTGGAAGGTGTGCTGCTGCTCCGGAAAGACATCGAGCCGGACCGACACCCCGGCCTTCTCGGCGTGTTCCGTGAGTCGGCGGCTGTCGTCAAGCAGCAGCTCCTGGTCGCCCACCTGGGTGTAGATCGGCCCGAGGCCCGTGAGATCGGCGTGGAGCGGGTTGGCGTGCGGATCCCGGGGGCTGCCGCCGCCCAGGAAGTTCGCCGCCAGCTCCTTCACCCACGGCTCGTTGAACAGCGCGTCCTTCCCGCCGTTCGACACCATCGTCTCGCCGGTGACCTCCATGTCCACCCAGGGCGAGATCAGCAGCGCTCCCGCGGGCAGCGGCAGCCCCCGGTCCCGGGCGCGCAGTTGTGCGGTGACCGCGAGCCCGCCGCCGGCCGAGTCTCCCGTGAACGCGATGCGCCGGGCGCCGACCCCTTGGCCGAGGAGCCACCGGTAGGCGGCGACCACATGGTCGACCGGGAGTGGATGCACGCCTTCCGGGAGCAGCGGGTAGCCGACGATCAGCGCCCGGACACCGGCGGCCTTGGCGAAGTGGCCGAACATCTTGCGGTGGGTGTGGATCGACCCCGAGACGAAGCCGCCGCCGTGGACGCACAGCAGCACCCGGTCCTCGGCGCATCCGTGCGGGACCGCCCACATCGCCTCCGTACCCCCCGCGTCGGTTTCCAGGTAGTCGATGCCGCCCGGCTCGGCCGTCAGGACGTCCCACTGCGACTGGTCCCGGACCACGTCGTCCTCGGCCGGGGTGCCCAGCCATGTCTTGTACAGCTTGGCCACAGCGCCCGACTGCGTACTGGCCATGTCCAGGTCTCCTGTCCCCTTGGTCTCCTGTCGTTCGTGCGGCTCAGGCCGTGTGCTCCGGGCAGTTGTGGAAGCCCCGGACGCGCCAGGCCCCGTCCTGCTCGGAGAGCACCCAGCTGTCCAGCGCCCGGTTCTCGTTCCGCGGCTCGGTCTCGCCCGCCAGGAGGATGGCGCCCTTGCTGATCACAAGGGCCGTCCGCGGCCCCGGGAACCGGACGCTCTGCACGTCGTGGACCGCCCGGGAGCCCTTGAGCGGCCCGGCGAAGGCGGCCGCCATGGCGGCGTGGATCTCCTCCTTGTCGCGCAGCTGGGTGCCCGGCAGCAGCGCGGTCGCGTCGGCCGCGTAGTCCGCGACGAACGCGTCCGGGTCGTTCGCCGCCCAGGCGGTGTAGACGCCGTCGAGTACGGCGAGTACCGCCTGCTCGGCGTCGCCCTGCGCGGCCTGGACGGGGGTGGTGTCGGTGCTGGTCATGGTCTTCCCTCTCGTCGTTCCAGCGTTTGGTTATGAAGACCAGCTGTGTCGCCGAAAGGAATCGGGGCGCGCGGCACCGGGGGAGGGCGCGTGCGGATGTGCCGTTGCGGACGTCCGTTTAGCCTGGCTTTAGCCTGGATTTCCGGCTTTCATACGCACCTCTCGAATCGATGTCAGGAAGGTGCTGCACGTGCGATCCATTTGGAACGGCGCCATCTCCTTCGGCCTGGTCAGCATCCCCATCAAGCTCGTGAACGCCACGGAGAGCCACTCGATCTCCTTCCGCCAGATCCACCTCGACGACGGCGGCCGCATCCGCTACCGCAAGGTCTGCGAACTGGAGGACCGCGAGGTCTCGACCCCGGAGATCGGCAAGGCGTACGAGGACGCGGACGGGACGCTGATCCCGATCACGGACGAGGACCTGGCCTCGCTGCCGATCCCGACCGCCAGGACGATCGAGATCGTGGCCTTCGTGCCGGCCGACCGGATCGACCCGCTCCAGATGGACACGGCGTACTACCTGTCCGCGAACGGCGTCCCCGCCGCCAAGCCGTACGTCCTGCTGCGCGAGGCCCTGAAGCGCAGCCAGAAGGTCGCCGTCGCGAAGTTCGCGCTGCGCGGGCGGGAGCGGCTCGGCATGCTGCGCGTGGTCGACGACGTGATCGCCATGCACGGGCTGCTCTGGCCGGACGAGATCCGCGCCACCGACGAGGTCGCCCCGGACACGGGCGTCACCGTCCGTGAGAAGGAACTGGACCTGGCGGACGCCCTGATGGACACCCTCGGCGAGGTCGACCTCGAAGACCTGCACGACGACTACCGCGATGCCGTCGAGGAGCTCATCGCCGCCAAGGCCGCCGGCGTGGAGGCGCCCGCCGTCCCCGCGGGGGAGCGCCCCGGCGGCAAGGTGCTCGACCTGATGGCCGCCCTGGAGAAGAGCGTGCGCGCGGCCAAGGAGTCGCGTGGCGAGGAAGCGGGCGAGCCCGGCGAGCCCGCCGAAGTCACGCCCCTGCCGGCCCGCCGTACGGCCGCCGGCAAGTCCGCCCGTACGGCCCCCAAGGAGGTCGGCGGCAAGAAGTCGACGTCCGCCACGAAGAAGACGGCGGCCAAGAAGACGACGTCGAAGAAGACCACCGCGAAGAAGTCGACCGCCAAGACGGCCACCAAGGAGGCCGCCGGTACGGCCACCAAGCAGACGGCGGCCAAGAAGACCGCCGCGAAGAAGACGGCCGCGAAGAAGACGGCCGCGAAGAAGACGGCCGCGAAGAAGGCCGCACCACGGAGGCGGGCGTCGGCCTGAGCGGGGCGGCGCCCGCAATTGCGAGGGTCTGGGGGCGCAGCCCCCAGGTACGGGACGGGTAGGGGCGAGGGGGCGAAACAAACCCGGCGCCGCCCACCCGTCCGCCCCCCGAGGTCAGCCAGTACGCCGCAACGCCAGCACCGCGTTGTGCCCGCCGAACCCGAACGAGTTGCTGAGGGCGAGGTCGCCCAGCGGCGGCAGCGCGCGGGGGCCCTTGGTCACCACGTCCAGGTCGATGGCGTCGTCCTGGACCTCGCAGCCGATGGTCGGCGGGATGAGCCCGTGGTGCAGCGTGAGCACGGTGGCGACGGCCTCCACGCCGCCCGCCGCGCCCTGCAGATGGCCGAGATGGCCTTTGAGCGCGGTCACCGGGACGTCGCCGCCCAGCACGGCACGCAGGGCACCTGCCTCGGCGAGGTCGCCGTCGGTGGTGGCGGTGGCATGGGCGTTGACGTGCACGACGTCCACGGCATGGGCGCCCGCGTCCCGCACGGCCCGCCGCAGCGCGAGCGCGACCCCGCTGCCGGACGGGTCGGGCGCGGCCATGTGGTGGGCGTCGGCGGACAGTCCCCATCCGGCGGCCTCGCAGTAGATGCGCGCGCCACGCGCCCTGGCGTGCTCCTCGGACTCCAGCAGCAGGAAGCCCGCTCCCTCGCCGTTCACGAAGCCGTCGCGGTCCTTGGCGAAGGGCCGGGACGGGCTGGTGGACCCGAGTGCGTGGGTGGACAGCGCGCGCATGGCGGCGAACGAGGCCATGATCGCCGGGGTGACCACGGCCTCCGCGCCACCGGCGAGGACCACGTCGACATGCCCGTACCGGATGCGGTCGATGGCCTGCCCGATGGCCTCGGTGCCGGAGGCGCAGGCGCTGGTCACGGTGCGGGCCTCGCCGGTGATGCGCAGGGCGAGCGAGACCTGGGACGCGGCCTGCGAGGGCACGGTCATCGGCGTGGTCAGCGGCGACACGGCACGCGGCCCCTTGTCCCGCAGCTTGCGGTCGCCGCCGACGAGTACGGAGGCGTCACCAAGAATGGCGCCGACGCTGACGCCGATCCGCTCCGGGTCGAGCCCGCTCTCGGCCGTGCCGGCCGCGTCGAACCCGCCGTCCTGCCACGCCTCGCGCGCGGCGAGCACCGCGAACTGCGCGGCCCGGTTCATCCGCCGAGCCTGCGGCCTCGGCAGCAGCCCGGCGGGATCCACCGGAACGCTCCCCGCTACCCGTACGGGCAGCTCGGCGAACTCCTCGCCCTCCAACTCCCGTATCCCACAACGGCCCTCCACCAGCCCCTGCCAGAGCTCGTCCACGCCCACACCTAGCGGCGTGACGGCCCCGAGCCCGGTGACGACGACCCGCCGGGGCGCGGCGCCGGTGGGCGTACGACGCGGGCGGGGGAGGTGACGTACGACATGTCCCTCCCCGACGGCGCGCGCGAGATGCTCCCGCAGCCCGGCGTCCGAGACGGGTTCCTCGGTCCGGCTCTCCAGATCCCGGTGCCAGCGGCCCCACCTGCGGGTGTACGACTCCTCGACGGCCTGGGGGTCGACGGCGCGCAGCGAGGTGACGCGGTCGCCGTCCCGGAATTCGACCGCCGCGAGATCGGCCGGCGCGATCTCGGGAATTCCGGTGATGTCCATGCGCCGACAGGCCACCGTCACCCGGTGGCCGCGCTCGAATACCTGGTCGTGATCAATTCCGCCGAGGGGCGGCCGCAGGGTCAGCCGAATGGTGTGCGGAGTCTCGGGGAGTGTGTGCATCACCACGTACCACTTGTCTTCCGTCACATCTTGTTCGGAGAGGGCGAGAAGATCACCGGGAATCACTTCGGCGACGGTGACGGCGTGGGGCTGTACGGGAACGTCGGACGAATTGCGCATGGAGCGAGAGCCTTCGGTGCACGGGGGTGGGGGGAATGCCAGGCTCAACTGTCGACGATGAATCGCCAGTTGCCTAGGTGTCCCCACCATCGATGTGCGCAACGTCACGGAAGGCGTTCCCCAATTCCCGCTCCGGAAAAGGGAAATCGAAGGCGTCTGTCCATCGATGTTGAAGAGTGGACCAGTGATCGTCAGTCCCAGGTCATCGCCGGTGCGGGCGATCGGAGCGAACGGGATGAGTGCCGCTCCGAGTGAGTGCGAGATGCCTCGGGAAAGTGATCATTATTAGCTGTCGGGACTGGGCGTCAGTTTCCTTCCAGAACCTGTGTATCGGTATCGTGGCCGACGCCGGAAAGATCACCGGAAGCAGAACTCCGAGATCGGCCTGGATGCCGGGCAATACGCTCGGTCCACCGGCCGGGAGCAGAAGTCCGCTGCTGAACACCGCCATGGCGTGTCCGTCAGCGGCGCGGCCAGGGGCGCCCGTCCAGGCGCTCGATGTCGCGGTTCAGGCGTCCGAGGTAGTCGGCGAACTCGGCGTCCAGTCCTCCATCACCTTCTCCAGGCCCTGCAGGTTCGCGGCGCGGTCGGCGGCCAGTCGGCGCTCGCCCTCGGCGGTGATGGCGAACTTGCGGGCGATGCCCCCGTCGGGGTCGGGGATGCGCTCGACGATCCCGGCCCGCAGCATGGCGGCGGTCTGCCGGTTGAGCGTGGAGGTGTCCAGCCCGAATGCCTCGCTGAGCCGGCCGATGGACATCGGCCCGTCCACCTGGATGCGGCTGAGCAGAAGGTAGGCGCTGCGGTCGAGCCGCCGGTCGCCGTTCCGCATGCGCGGTGTCAGCAGGTGCATGTACCGCCCGAGCAGCATGGTCTCGAATTCGATCAGATCAAGGGGCTTGTCCATGCGGGGTTCCTTCGGCTCGGGAGCAGGACTCAGGGGCGGCCTCGGTGAGGCCGCCCCCGTTCAACACTCCACCGCCGGCGCCCGGTTGGGGCCTACTGCGAGAAGTCCACCCCCTGCGCCAACGCCACCCGCCCCGAGTAGTTCACGGTGTTGGTCGCCCGACGCATGTACGCCCGCCAGGCGTCGGAGCCGGACTCGCGGCCGCCGCCGGTCTCCTTCTCGCCGCCGAACGCACCGCCGATCTCCGCGCCCGACGTACCGATGTTGACGTTGACGATGCCGCAGTCCGCGCCGTCGGCGGCCAGGAACCGCTCCGCCTCGCGCTGGTCGGCGGTGAAGATCCCGGACGACAGACCCTGCGGTACGTCGTTGTGCAGCCGGATCGCCTCGTCGAAGTCGCGGTAGGTGAGGACGTACAGGATCGGCGCGAAGGTCTCCTCGCGGACGACGGCGGTCTGCGCGGGCATCCGCACCAGGGCGGGGCGGACGTAGTAGCCGCCGGGCGCCGCATCCGCCAGCTGCCGTTCGCCGCCCGCGCACAGGGTGCCGCCATCCTCGGCGGCACGGTCGAGGGCAGAGCGCATCCCGGTGTACGAGGCCTTGTTCACAAGTGGCCCGACCAGCGTCGACTCCTCGAACGGGTCGCCGATCGGAAGCCGGCCGTAGGCGGCGCTGATCCGATCCACGACGGCGTCGGCGACGTCGGCATGCACGATCAGCCTGCGCAACGTGGTGCACCGCTGGCCCGCCGTGCCCGCGGCGGCGAACACGGCTGCGTTCACGGCGAGATCGAGGTCCGCCGACGGAGCCACTACGGCCGCGTTGTTTCCGCCGAGTTCCAGGATGCTGCGGCCGAACCGGGCGGCCACCCGGGGCCCCACCGCGCGCCCCATCCGGGTCGATCCGGTCGCGCTGACCAGCGGCACCAGCGGCGAGTCCACCAGTCGCTCACCCATCTCCGCCGCACCGAGCACGACCTGGCCGAGGCCCGCCGGGGCGCCGGTCTCGGCGATGGCGCGGTCGAGCAGGGCGGTACAGGCCAGCGCGGTGAGCGGGGTGAGCTCGGACGGCTTCCAGACCACGGTGTCACCGCAGACCAGGGCCACCGCGGTGTTCCACGCCCACACGGCGACCGGGAAGTTGAAGGCGGAGATCACACCGACCACGCCCAGCGGGTGCCAGGTCTCCATCAGCCGGTGGCCGGGGCGCTCGGAGGGCATGGTGCGGCCGTAGAGCTGCCGGGAGAGACCGACCGCGAAGTCGCAGATGTCGATCATCTCCTGCACCTCGCCGAGTGCCTCGGAGCGGATCTTGCCCGCCTCGACGGTGACCAGGTCGGCGAGGTCCGCCTTGTGCTCGGTGAGCAGCTCGCCGAACCGCTTGACCAGCGTGCCCCGCACCGGCGCCGGCGTGGTCCGCCAGCTGAGGAACGCCGCGTGGGCGGCCTCGACGGCTCGCTCGACTCCCTCCGGGGTGTCCGCACGCAGGCCGAACAGCTCCGCCCCGGTGATCGGCGTACGAGCGCTCATGGCGTCGCCCTTGACCGCGGCGAGCTCGACACCGCAGCGCGCGAGAGCGGCCTCGGCCCGGGCGCGGATGTCGTCGGTGCTGCTGAGTTCGGTAACCATGGCGACTCCCTCGTCGATTCAATGGTCGTACCGGGTCCGTGTGCGTGCGGCCCTCCGCAGGACCGCCAGCGCCTCATGGAGGGCCTCCAACCCTCGAGCGTAGGCAGCACCCACGGTGTTTTCCGCCGTACGCTCCTCCTGCCCTGCGCCGTTCCGCCGTCCGCCGCAGCGCGGGGGGCCGCTCGACAGAGACGGGAACATCCACGCCGATCCCCGGCCGGTCGCGCGCTCGGCATGGAGGACCAGGGCCTTGGGCAGCGCAATTGCGTGTGTCCTAGACGCTGCTGCCCGTTGAGGGAGGAACTGGGTCGGGAGGTGGCTGAGAAGCTGCTGTGACTGCTGAAACGCGGCGGGCGGGCCGACCCAACGCGTTCTCCAGCGAGCGTCCCGGCATCCGGGAAAGGCCGAAGATCACGGCCAGCGAGATGGACGGAGCGCCGACCGCGAACGCCGCCACCAACGGTTCGCCCGCGTCGAGACTGTACTTCGCGAAGACGAGCATCGCGGAGACCGAGGCCAGAGCGAAGACTTGCCCCATGGCTCGCTGTCCGACGGCGGCCCAGGCCAGACGGCGACGGTGGCGTTCGTCGGTTCGGAATTCCTCCCAGATCTCAGCTGCGAGGCCGGGCTTGACGGACTCCCAGTCCCTGGCGACTTTCGCGTCCCAACGCGGTCCTGGGCCAGTGTCCTGCCGTGCCATCACTGGTCCCGGCCATGCACTCGATCGACTGGGGCATCGGATTCAGGGAACCGCTCGGTCAGGAGTTGTTCTTTCAGCAACTCGACCCATGCCAGGCCGTCCGAAGCCCGCGTGTGCCCGGCCTGGGCCGCCTGTCGAATCCATCGTGCTGCTTCGAGGAAGTCTTCCTGCTCCGCCAAGAGCAGTCCCAAGTTGTACGCGGAGTCCGCGCTACCCCGGGTTGCGCCCTTGCGCCACCAGTATTGAGCGCGCCCTACATCGTCCCGTTCCTTCCACAACAAGCCCAGCAGCGAGTCGGCATCCGCCACACCCTGGTCAGAAGCTGCGGTCCACGCCCTCTCGGCTTCGCTGAGCCGGCCTTCGTGCCGCAGGACCAGCCCGAGATCCTTTCCGGCCAGGGCCTGGCCGTGGTGGAACGCCCGGCGCAGCCGGTGTTCAGCCTGGCTGTAGTTGCCCACCCTCACCAACGCCAGCCCCAGATAGTGCGTGGCCCGACCGTCGCCCCGGGCATAGGCCTTCTCCCAGAGCAGGCGCGCCTCACTCACGGCACCGTGGCGGAAGCGGAGTACTCCCAGGTCTGTGAGGGCTTGGACACTTCCCGCATCTGCCAATTCTTTGAGTACGTTCGCTGCTTCTTGCGCACGGCCCACGCGTGCGAGACGAAGGGCCCGAACATGGGCCTCATCCCCGACCTCATCAGGGCGAAGGGCCGGAGGAGCGTAGTCGGCCGCATCCGGCGTGGCCGTTGCCTGAACTTCAGTGGCAGACCGGCCCTCGGGTGGCCGGCCGAGCGTCGCATAGGCGCTTGCCCAATGACGCGTAAGACGATCGTGGAAGTCGTGGTCCTCGGGCCGTTCATCGACGGTGAGATGGCCAGGCGCGAAGACGTCGAGCATACCGTCGAGGACGGTCCTCCAAGTCACCCTTCCGCCCCCTGTCACCTCGCTCACACCGATCAACTTTATTGCAGCGAGGTCTAGTTGGGCAGAGTATTCGGTGTGACAGGTCGATCCGGCGGGCGAGACTCGGCCACCTCGCAGGGCCGGTGCCGGTGGTGCACGCAGACAGGGTCGGTTCCCGCGATTGCGGCATGGGCGCACTCTGAGCACTCTTGACCAGGTCTCCTGTTCAGCCGACCGCCGCGGCCCTGCCCTCCACCGGGGGCTGCGGGTTGGACATGCCCTTGTGGGTGTCACCATCGGGGTCCGTGCGGTAGCCGGGGAATCCGCTGAAGACATACCGGACGTTGGAGGCCCCGTTCGGGGAGTAACCCCAGTGGTCCTTGATCGACTTGTTGCTGGCGAAGCAGGCGCTCTGGGACAACTGCGTCGTCTCGGAACAGGAGTTGTGTGAATGCGAAAGCAGGCCCGGTTGCAGGCGGAGCTGCACGCATCAGCCGCACAGGAGGTCGCGGCGGACGCGGACGGCGCAGTCGCGAGGACGGTGGCGAACGAGGCCACCACAGCGGCGAGCGCGGCTACGGATCTGGCAGGGCGCCACGGTGTTTCCCCCTGTTTCCTTCTGCCGCAGGGCAGGGGGTGTCCCGTCGCACCTGGGGACTCTGTACGGCGTGCCGGGGCGGCGCCGCCGCGCGCAGTGCGCTCAATGCGCTGCGGGGTAAGCGCAAGGTGCCGGCGAGCGCCCCTGATCATCGACCGCGGTCTGCCCTGGACGGGCCCGGAGCGGACCCGTGTGCCGGGTCTCCCTGTGCGGCTCGCCGGCTCGTGCATGCGTCTGCGCGGTGCCGTGGTCCGAGGAGGCCGCCGGGCGAGCGCTTCATTGGTGCGATTCCGGTCGCGCTGGGTATGACCCAACTCGGGTAGGAGAGCACCGTATGCCCCGGTTTGGGTGCGGGGCAGCCAGGCCCGGAGGGTGGTGACGTGTGACCCCGGAGAACCGTGCTGAAGCCCCGGCCCAGCCGCCCACGATTGGGGGCCCCGACCGTTGCGGAAAACAGGGGCCTTCCGTTTTGACTGTCGGAGGCGTAGGTTCCGGTTACCCCGCGAAGCGCCTTTCGAGGCGTTGGCCCGCCAGTTCCGGGACGGCGGGCCGCGCGGGGGCCAATTGCCTGGTCGCGGCCATGTCTTGGCAGACAGTGCTCGCTGCCTGAGCGCCGGTTCCGCCAACGGGGTCGGTCGCCCCCGCACGAGGAGATCCCTGCGATCCCGTCGCCGGGCCGCGAGCAGCCGCCCCGCGGTGCCGGCGTCTCAGGCGCCACGGTTTTCCTGTGGCCGACGAGTGGGGGCGCCGCTTGCGGGAGGGATGCGGTTGCCCCTTTCCGGCCTGGTCCCGGAAGAAGTTGGTTGCGGTGCGGGCAACCGCCGTCTGCCGGCCGGGTGGGGGAAAGGCGCGCGGTCCGGCTGACGCATGGGGAGCGTTGCCAGGCGTTGCAGCCGAGGTGGGTTGTCATCGGGAGTGCCCCCATTACGCCCAGAGCTGTATTCCCCCGCGCTGTGCGCGGCCTTCGATCACAGATCGACCTGACCTTCGTCAGGCAGTGCGGGTAGCGGGGCTGGAGGGGGCCAGTGCCGCATCAGACAACGTTCGCCCTGTTGTCGGCCGGCGGTGCCGGCTCGCGCTGAGTGGCGGTCTACTCGGCGTCGAGCTGGTGGTCGGCCCAGATGTAGCTTTCGGGGAGCAAGTCGGTGATATGGACGGTTCGGACGCGGTCCGCTTCGCCGACGATGACCTTGAGGGCGGGGAAGTAGTCGAGAAGGACCTGACGGCAGCGGCCGCACGGGGGGACAACCCCGCGGTCGCGGTCGCCCACGGCGACGATCGTGTCCAGCTCGTAGATGCCCTGGGCGGCTGCCGCGCCGATGAGGACCAGCTCGGCGCAGGGGCCTCCGGTGAAGTGGTAGGCGTTCACCGCGGTGACGATCCGGCCGTCGCTGGCGCGGGCCGCGGCTGCCATGGTGTGGTTGTCGCCCCGGCAGTGAGTGCGCGCGACGTGCGCCGCGGCCTGGATGAGTTCGTGGTCGACGTGGTGGGTCTTGGTGGTCATCTTCTCTGCCTTCGTCGGCTGCCAGGCGACGTTGACCCCCGTGACGATGGTGCGCAAGCGCATATCGCCACCCGGCGGCGGCCGCGTGCCATGGCGGCGCAGAGTGCGCGGCCTGGACCCGGAGCGAACGTTCCGGACGGTGCGGTTCACAGCCATCCGCGGCGTGCCGCCTGCCAGGCGAGTTGCATACGGGTCGTCGCGCCGGCGTGCTCCATCATGCCCTGGATACGGCGCTGGACGGTCCGCCGGCTCAGCCCCATCTGCGAGGCGATCGCTTTGTCTGCGACTCCCGCCACCAGCAGGGACAGCAGCTTGTGGTCGGTGGGGGAGAGGGAATTGGCCCCGCCGACCGCGTCGGTGCTCGAGACCGCGCCGGCGTCGTCGACATGCAGGGGGACGGCGTCCTCCCAGTAGCGCTCGAAGAGGGCGATCAGGGCTGCGAGCAGATTGCTGTCCCTGACCAGCGCGGTGGTGGGTTCCTCCGGGCTGCCGTGGGGTCCGCCGGCCACGAGGGGGAAGATGGCGACGGAACGGTCCGCGATCGCCAGGCGCAGCGGCAAGTGCGGTACGGCCCGGGCGACCTCGCCGGCCCGTACGCCCGCAACGACGTTGTCCACGGCACCTTCGTCGTCGAAGAACGCCTTCTCGTACAGCACCCGGTACCGAACGCCCCGGGTCAGTGCCTGGAACTCCTCGGCGTTGCTGCCCGACGGCATGGCCACGTACTGGGCCTTGCAGAACCAGAGCATCTCGTCCTGGGCGCCGGTCTGGATCTGCCGGAGGTGCTGGCGCAGGGCTTCGGCCCCGGTGATGACCTCCAGCAACTGGCCGGCGTCGTGCCGGCGCATCGTGTCCCGGTAGGACTCGACCAGACGGGTGGCCTCGACCCGGGCGAGGTCCAGTGCGTCGGCGCTGCGCTTCAGCCGGGGCAGCAGCGCCACGTCCGGGGGTACCGCCCGGAACACCCGCGGGGTCGCGTCCGTATGGCTGGCCAGGCCCTTGGACGTCAGCGACGTCAGGATCCGCTCGGCCTCCAGCTCCGTCAGACCGGCCCGCTGGACGAGGTCCGCCGTCGTAGCGCGGCCGGACGTCACGAGCAGCCCGTAGACGGACTCCTCCTCGGGAGAGACTCCGGCGGGCTCCAGCACCACGAATGTCCCTCCTCGGCCCCTGGGATTCAATGATTGAACTCGGTGGTTGAATACCGTACTACATCAGGGGGAGGAGAGGGGGCGTACGGCGAGCCGTACGCCCCCTGGGGGGTGCTACCGGTGCAGGGCGTACGCGCGCTGCACGGTCTGCCGGACCGAGTTCCCGGCGGCGTCACGAGCCGTGACGCGGAGGGTCACCCAGGCGTCGTCGGGCGTGCTCCGCGACGGCCCCTCGATCCCGGCCCGGAAGGCGTTGTGACCGCGGTCGGTCACCTCCGACCGGTGCCAGGTGCGACCGTCGTCGTAGGAGGCCTCGACACGGACCGTCACCCCGCGTGGAACGGACAGGCCGTCCTGGAGGCGGACCCGGACACCGATGGTGTGCGCACCCCCGGCGCGTATCGCGTTGCGCGCGTCGACCGGTACGTCGTAGTCGAGCTGGAGCAGCGACAACGGCGTGGCGGTGTCCGTCCGGCCCGACGGGAAGGACCAGGAGGTGCTGGTGGCGACGCCCGACGTCCAGTCCGGCGAGTTCCGTGAGGTCGTCAGATCCAGCCGGTACTGGGCCCGGTCGGCGGGAACCTCCACGTCCGACCAGGCGCCGTCCAGCTCCTCGATCCTCTGGCCGTCGCGATACAGGACGGCGCCCGTGGCGTCACCGACCGGATCCGCACCGGAGGTGCCGACACCGCCGCCGCCGTCGCCGGCCGCGGCCCGCGACCAGTGCCCGGCCTGCGAGTCCGTGAACTCCGGGATGCGCAGTCGCAGCACGTTCCCGTCGCGCACCGTCGCGGTGGCGGTGCCGGCCGGAATCGACGGCCGGACGACAGCGCCCTGCCAGGTCTCGTGCGGCTGTTCGCCGGCTCGGTAGGTCCGCGGGTCGTCGCGCATGCCGACGGCGAGCGGCATGTCGACGTCCCATGTCGTGGTGTGGTGCACCAGGTGCTGCCACGTGGTGTCACCGGCACTGACGTACTCGGTCCGGGCGAAGCCGGTCGGCACGAACCGGGTGTACTGGAGCCAGGCCGTGCCCTGGTACGGCCGCCAGCCGAAGCGCTGCTCGCTCGCCCAGCCGGTACCGCCGTTGTCGGCGTACGTGCTCGGGACGACCGCGCTGTTGCTGTCGGACACGGTGTGCACGACATGCCGGGGGATCTGCTGCGCGGACACCTGCATCACGTCGTACAGGTACGGGCTGCGGGCGGTGCCGGAGAACTTCACCGTGGTGGTGCGGTCGGCGAGGCGTGCCAGCAGTTCGGCTCCCGCATGGGCGCCGATCCGCACGGTCGGCACGGCCCAGCGCTCACCCTGAGGGCTCCAGCGGGTCCAGCCGATGTCGCTGAAGTGGACGAGCATCACGGCGCGAACGCCTGCCGCGGCCGCCCGCGCGACGAGGTCCTTCTCGTCGGCGCCGGTCGGGTCGTTGACGACCGCGAGCCGGCCACGGGCGTGCCGGAAGTCGGGGGTGGCGGCATCACCGGCGTCGACCGCGGTCAAGGTGGCCCCGCGGTCGCCGAAGAGCGGCGAGGCGGGCATGTAGTAGGCGTTGAGATCCAGGTCGGCGCCCGGCACCCGGGCCTGCAGGAGCGGGGCGACGAGCTGCCAGCGCGAGGCGAACTCGAAGGTTCCCTCGGTGACCTTGGCGGTCGGACTCACCAGCAGACGCTTGGCGACGTCGAAGTACATGGTGCCCTGGAGCAGGCTGTGGCCGTCGAGCTTCCGGTACGTCTGGTAGTTGAGGACACCGCGCTGTTCCGCGGGCCGGGGCGTGCGGATGTTCACCGGGACCGTCTTGCGGGCGTCGAGGGTGACGGTCGTGTCCTTGGTGACCTTCACCTCGGGCAGCACCACCTCGCGCAGTTCCTGCCCGTCGCCGACCGTGTCCAGCCAGCTGGTGTTGACCTGGTAGACGCCCTCCTCGACCTCGGCGACGGCCGGTTCGGTGCTCGTGTAGCCCACGAACCCGTCGGCTCCCCAGATGGTCGGCAGGGCCGGGACGGGCTTGCCGTCCTTGTCGTACGTCTTCACGGTGACCCGGTGGACCGGCCCGTGCACCACGAGGCTGAGCGTGGTGTGCACGGCGGTCTTCCCGTCCGCCGACGCGGCCGTCACATAGCCGTAGAACTTGCCCCTCCCGGCACGGGCCGGGTCGACGGTCACCGGGACCTCCGCCGTCGCTCCCGCCGGGACGCGCACCGACCCGGAGCCGAGGCGCACCGTGCCCTCGGCGGGCGTCTTGCCGCCCGCGGTGGACAGCTCGACGGTGAGTGCGAGCGTGAGGTCCTGGTCGGAGGTGTTCGTGTACCGCAGCTTCGACGCGTCGTCGGTACCGGAACCGGTCGAGAACGGGCCGAGGGCGAGGGTGCCGGTGGCGGTGACCGTCCCCAGGGCCGCGGCGCGCACGTCGATCCGGCCGCCCCCCTGCTCGGTGACCTCCTGACCAGGAACCGTACGTGCCGTGCTGACCAGTGCGTCCTTCAACTGCGTGGCGGACCAGTCGGGGTGGCGCTGGGCGAGCAGAGCGGCGGCACCTGCCACGTGCGGGGTCGCCATGGACGTACCGGAGGCCGCGACGTAGTGCTCGTCCACCGGATCGCCCATCGTGGTCCCAGCCGCGCGGGCCGCCACGATACCCACACCGGGTGCCGTCACATCGGGCTTGACCGCGTCGTCGCCGAGGCGTGGTCCGCGGCTGGAGAACGGGGCGAGCGAGTCGTCCCGGTCGACGGCTCCGACCGTGAGCGCGGCGTCCGCCGCCCCCGGGGAGCCGACCGTGCCTGCACCCTGCTGCCCGCTGTTGCCCGCCGCCACGACGAACAGGGTGCCGGTGGCCCGGCTGAGTTCGTTCAGCGCCTCGCTCATGGGATCGGTGCCGTCGGAGGGTTCCTCCGAACCCAGGCTCATGTTGACGACCTTGGCTCCCTGCGAGGCCGCCCACTCCATGCCGGCGATCACCTGCGAGGCGCTGCCGTAGCCGTCGTCGCCGAGGACCTTGCCGACGAGCAGCTCCGCGGCGGGTGCGACTCCCTTGCGGCTGCCGCCGGACGCGGCACCGCTGCCGCCGACGATGGACGCGACGTGGGTTCCGTGCCCGAAGACGTCCCCGGTACCGGAACTGCCGGAGAAGTCCCTGGCCTCGGCGATCCGCCCGGCCAGATCGGGATGGGTCTGGTCCACGCCGGTGTCCAGGACGGCGACCTTCACCCGGTCGCCCCGGTAACCGGCCTGCCACACGTCCGGCGCACCGATCTGTGCCGTGCTGCGGTCGAGGGACGCGCCCACCCGGCCGTCCAGCCACACCCGCGGGGTGGCGGCGGCCTCGGTCGCCCGCATCTGCCCGCCGGCGGGGACCAGTTCCTTCCAGAACCGGCCGAGGTCGGTGTCGGACACGCGCATCGCCCGTGCGTCGATGCTGTCGAGCCTGCGGACGGGGGACTCCTCCGCCGCCAGAGCGGTGAGGTCCTTGACGGCAGAGGCCGCCACCCCGTCCGCCCGCCCCACGATGAGCGGCAGCGCGTCGGTGTGGGCCTCGTCGTACTTCTGCGCGACGAGCGCCGTCACGTCGAACAACTGCCGGTCGAGGCGGCCGGATGCGACCAGGTTGCCGGCGTCGGACGGAAGCACCGTCAGATGCCCGTCCTGCTCCTGGGTCCGGAAGAGGACGCCCCGTCGCCCGGCGCCAGGGGTGACGGAGGCGATCTGCCGGCCGTTCGAGGCCCTGGTGACCGTCACGCTGTCACCGGTGATCAGTCGCACCGTCGCCGTGCCGTCGGCCGAGGTGCTCGCAACGGCGCCTTCACGCGGGCTACTTGCGCCCGCGGACACGGGCGCCGCCGCCCCGGCTGCCAGCGCCAAGCCTGTCGATATCGCCGCCACTAGGCGGATCCGTCTCATCAGTCCTGTGCCTTCCCTCGGCCCGCAGTGTGGTGTTCATGCGCTGGAAAGAATCAGCTGGCAGCGGATGAGGTGTCACTCGATTCCGGTGGCACAGGTGGGACATGTCGCAACGGTGACACCGCTCGGTGCCGGGCGGCCGGGAGGCGTCCACGGCAACTGCACCCCGGGCGCACGCCCCGAACCCCTTTGATCGACCGGCGGATCGCGGGGGGAGGAGCGGAGGGAAGCGGAGCGCCGCTGCTGCGAGGAGCGTCGACCGGCGCCACGGTGGCCCGGCTGATGTGGACTCGTACCGAAATACCATGGTGCGCATGCCGCCGGGCGGGGCCGCCGACCGCAGCCCCGCCCGGTTCGTGCTCCGTCGGTGACGTCAGCGCAGGCCGAACGCTCGGGTGATCGTCTGGGAGACGGTGTTGCCGGCGCTGTCATGGGCGGTCACCCGGAGGGTGGCGAAGCCCGCCGACTTCGGTGCGCGCAGGCTCGTCCGCCATCCGTCGCCGGTGCGGGTCAGGTCGCTCCGCAGCCAGGTCTTGCCGTCGTCGTAGGAGACCTCGATGGAGGGCTTGGCGATGGCGGCGGTGGTGCCGGGCAGGTGCGAGGCGGTCACCGTCAGGTCGGCATGCCGATCGGCCCGGCCGGCCCTGTCGGTGTCGACGCCGTAGTCGAGTTGGATCAGCGGGAGAGACTCCGTCGACTCGGCCCCGGTGGCCGCGGAGGTGAAGTTCCACTCGGTCAGCGTGTGCGTCGAGTACGGGCCGGCCCAGGCTGCCCGGTCGTTGTCGACCACCAGCCGGTAGGGCAGCGGCTCCGCGGCGAGCGCGGGGACCTGCAGCCACTCGGCGTTGCCCCAGTCGAGCTGCCGGTCGCCCTGGTAGAGCGACATCCAGTCCTTGACGTCGAAGTTGGCCCTGGCTTCGCCCACATGGCCGGCGCCGGAGTCACCCCACCCGGGTGCGGTGATGTACATCGTGTCGAGGTAGCGCACCGGCTGGTAGCCCATCGGGCCCATCCGGGGCCGCTGGATCGGCCCGAACCAGCTGACCTTGCCGGTCTTCCGTGCCGGGTAGCGGAGGACGCCGATCGAGTGCTGCCCGGTCTCGCCCTGGATGACGGCGTCGTCCAGCCAGGTGGCGGCGGAGGTGACCCAGTCCGTCCGCTCGCCCTGGGCGGGAGCGGTGAGCTGGTTGCCCACGGCCCAGCCGCGCCAGACGTCGGGGCGGAACTCCATCGCCTTGCCCGGCCGGTAGTTGCGGAACGAGACGTCCACCCTGCCCAGGTCCTTCGGCTCCTCCCGCCAGGTCGGATCCGCCGGGACGGCGCCGGACCAGTGGTGCACCACGTCGTAGACGTAGTCGGTGGTGGGGTGCGAGGTGACCTTCAGCTTGACCGCTCCGTGCCGGAGCGCGCCGATCAGATCGGCGCCCTGGTCGGCGTTGAGGGTCGCCACCGTCAGCGGGGCCGGGCTCTCCGGGCTCCAGGGAGTCTCGTCCCAGGGCTGCAGCCGGCCGATGCCGTCGTTGACGACCACGAGCACCTGGGCGCCCGCGGCCGCGGCGGCCTGCGCCTGTGCCTTGATCCCGGCAGGGTCGCTGCCCCGGACCACCACGGCCTTGCCGCGCGGGTTCTGCCGCGCGAGCTCCTCGGCCGTGCCTTCGCCGGCGTAGACCGCCGTGAGCGTCCGGGTGCCGGCCGGCAGCGGCTTGGCCGCGCGCTTGACCAGCGGGTCGGCGTAGGTCTGCGAGGTCGTGCCCAGGGTCAGCGCCGGCTGCTCCAGACGGAAGCGGGCACCGAACTCGAACTCGCCGGCGGTGACCTTCTTGCCGGTCGGAAGCGCCCAGATGCTGTCGTAGGACGGGTTGGGCAGCATGGACGACTCGACCAGGCTGTCGGTGAACGACCGGTGGACGTCCAGGCGCGGTGCGACAGCGGTGGTCTGCTGCGGCGCGCGTGCCAGGATCTGACGGGTCTTCCGGCCGTCCAGAGTGACGGTGCGGTCCTGGTCCAGCTGCACGTCGTTGAAGGCGAGCAGTGCCATGCCCCGTGAGTGCGGCCCGTTGGCCCCCCGCACGTCGGCGGTGAGCCAGCCGCTGTAGCTGCCGACTGGCAGCCGCACCGTACCGGTGCCGGACGCGTCGAGGTCGATCACCGTGAAGAGGTGCTCGGCGGTGACGACGACCCTGCCCACCAGCGGATTGCCCGACCGGTCCTTCGCGACGACGGTCAGGTTCTGGCGCTGACCCTCGCGGGCGCCGCCGATCAGGGTCCGGGCCCGCACCGCTCCGGTGCCGTCCGTACCGGTGACCATGGCGCTGACCGGCTGGTCGGCCGTCAGCCGGTCCAGTCGCGCGGTCACGTCGACCGAGATGGTGCCGTGCGCGGGAACGGTGATCCGGTCGTCGGAGAGGGTGAACAACCCCGCCGGGACGGCGCCGTCGACCGCCAGGCCGAGGCTGACCGGGGCGTCGCCGACATTGGTGTACGTCACCTTCTGGACGTCGGTCTCTCCCGGCTTCGGCGGCCAGGTGTGGAAGCCGGAGTAGGCGCTGGCGGTGGCGAAGACCGAGGTGTGCACCGCCGCCAGCGCGTCGAGCCGACCGGCGCCCGCCTGGTACGGCGTGTACGACGGGGTCGCCTTGGCGCTGCTGACCAGCGCCTCCTTCAGCTGCGCACCGGTCCAGTCGGGGTGCTGGGAGGCGAGCAGCGCGGCGGCGCCGGCGACGTGCGGCGTCGCCATCGACGTGCCACTCATCGTGGTGTAGTAGCCGGAGCCCCGCCTGTAGTGCGAGCGCGCCGCGACGATGTCGACGCCGGGTGCGGTGAGTTCGGGCTTCAGCCCGGCGTCGCCCTCACGCGGGCCCTGGCTGGAGAAGTCGGCGAGCTGGTCCGCGGAGTCGACGGCGCCGACGGTCAGCGCGGCGTCCGCGGCACCGGGGCTGCTGATGGCGTGCGGGCCGCCGTTGCCCGCCGCGACGACGAACAGCGCGCCCGTCTCGCGGCTGAGCTGGTCGACGGTCCGGCTCATCGGGTCGGTGGCGTCGCCGCCGCCGCCCAGGCTCATGCTGATGATCCTGGCCCGCTGGTCCCGGGCGGCCCACTCCATGCCCGCGATGATCCAAGACTCCTGGCCCCTGCCGTCGGAGTCCAGCACCTTGCCGATGGCCAGCCGGGCACCGGAGGCGACGCCCCGCTCCTTGCCGTCGGAGGCACTGCCGGTGCCGGCGATGGTCGAGGCGACGTGCGTGCCGTGACCGTTGTAGTCGGTGGCGTCCTCCTCGTAGGGGACGAAGCTGGCGCTGGTGTCGACCTGTCCGGTCAGGTCCGGGTGTTCGGCGTCCACGCCGCTGTCGAGCACCGCGACCTTCACGCCCTTGCCGGAGTTCCCCTCCGCCCAGACCTGCTGCGCGCCGATCTGAGCGGTCGAGTCGGCCAGGTCGGCCTTCACCTTGCCGTCGAGCCAGACCTTGGCGATGCCTCCCGCGAAGGCCGGCTTCGCCGACCGTGCCGCCGCGCCGGAACCGCCGGTGAGCGCGGACCAGAACGCCGGGGCCTGCTTACGGTTCTGCGCGAGGGCGGCACCCTGGATGCTGTCCAGCCGGCGGACGACGTTCGAACCGGCCACCTTCGGCTGGGTCCGGGACCTGGTGGCGGCGTCGGTGTAGCTCACGATGAGCGGCAACCGGGAGGCGCGCGCGTCGTCGTAGCCGTCGGCTATGAGCCGGGTCACGTTGAACAGCTGCTTGTCCAGCTTCCCGGCACCGACGTACGGCAGGACGGCGTCGGGATACACGTACGTCGCCCCGTCGATGACGGCACGGTGGAAGCCCGCAGTGGCTCCGTTCGCGGCTTCGAACGACCGGACGACGGTGCCGTCGAGGGCGGTGCCGATCGTGACCTTGTCACCGGTGATCAGGGTGACGGTGTGTGTGCCGCTGTTGCCGGGTGACTGCTGTGTGGATTGGGCAGGCACGGGGGTGACGGGGGCCGCGGGCACAGCGGCGGTGGCTGGTACGACCCCGAGTGCGAGGGCGGCGACCGCGCCGAGCGCGATCAACCTGCGTCTGGGAACGGGCATTTCGGGCAAGGAAGGCCTCCAAGAGGCACCAGGAACGGGAGTTGACCTGGATCATGGAGGCGCCCTCGGACTCCGGCAATGCATTGCCTCTGGCGCGGGTGCGTCATGGCACAACTGCGCTACCGCCGGGGCGGAGGCGGGACTTGGCAGGGAGCTCGGGCCGCCGGTACGGCGGGTTCAAGGTTGACTGCTTCGGTCCGGAGGGGCCGTGGTTCCGGCGCGGCTGAGTACTGCGGTGACGCCGAAGGGCACGGGTGAGCTTCGCTTCCCGGCGAGATGGGCCGGTGGATACGCTCTGCGGGGCCCCGGGTGCCGGCGAATTCGGGGCGACTGACCGGCGATCGCGCCCACTTGGCAGCTGCTTGATGCGGGGTCCGCCTCATGGCGGGCGGTCGTCGGTCCGCCCTTAGTGCCGATGAGGCCTGCTAAGACGTCATTGCAGTTGGCGAGTCTGCTGTGGCGGACGAGTGCTCCTGCCCTGTTCCCCGAAGGCACCGCCAACCAGGCTGCGGATGCCGTTGGCTGCGGGGTTCGGTCAGCCGCTTTCCCGGTAGTTCATGAACCAGTGCGTGTCGAAATAGCGGGCCATCGTGAACGGGTGGTGCGGGTCAGTGAGGATGCGGCAGACGAACTCCGCGGCCTGGCAGTCGAAGGGGACATGCTCGCCGTCGAAGGAACGGACCACGACGGGCCAGCGGTCGGGGTCGTCGCCGTCGGCCCTCCAGCAGTACAGGTCCTCGTGCTCAGTGCCCGCCCAGATGAGCAGACCGTCCTCCCTGAGCCGCGTCCACGGCTCCTGGTTCAGGTCCAGGTATCCGTCGAAGGCGCCCTTGCCGAACGTCTCGACCATGCGCTTGTAGTCGCTCGGCAGCGCGGTGCCCAGGCGCGACTCCACCTCCGCCCAGTCCAGGTCCGGCCGCTGGGCGGGGTGCGTCCAGCCGGTGATCCGTCTGAGCCGCTCCATCCAGTCGACGTCCTCGTCCGGAGCGACCGCCAAGGGTCCTGGCACCTCCCTGTGAGCGACCACCAACACCGGCCGCTCGGCCCCCTCGGCGTCCCGCGCCGTACCCGTACCGACCCACTGATTCCCGTACGCCCACGCCCGTATCGTCACGGCGCGGTCCTCGAAGGGGACGAGGAGAGCCGCACCCTTGGACTCGTCGACCGTCGGATCGGTGAAGCCGTCGAGGACGAGGGTGCGCGGGGCGCCGTACCTGCTGTCGAGCAGGTCGGTCAGGTCCTGCGGGTTCAGGTCGATGGGCAGGTACGTGTAGCCGTCTCCCGGGCCGAGCTGGGCCAGCAGGTCGTTGACGGTCGCTTGCGTGAGCTCCATGGCGGACAGTGAAGCTCACCGCACTGACAATGGACTTGCTCACAGACGTATCTGACGTCACATCGAGCAGTGTCGGACCGGGGTGCCCATAGCTGAGGTGGCTCGCCGAGTAGGCAATTCCCCAGAGGTAATCCACCGCCGATACCACGGCTGCACCGACGGTCACGAGGAATCTGCCAGCGTGAAGAACCTCAAGTCGCTTGAGGAGGAGGGCGACGCCCTGTAGCGGCCAACACGTGAACGGGGCCTTCGCCCATAGCTCTTGGGGTATTAGGGGTTCTGTCGAGAAGGGAGAGCCTTCGCAAGTTCATCTTCCCCGCAGAGACCCTGATCGCCTCGAACTGGCGGCGGCGACAGAACTTCCGGAAGATCTGGGAGCTGCGGAAGGGGCGCCCGTGACGCGACGACAGTCAAGGATCCTAATTTTGGTGGATTGATTGAACTCGATGAATACGGACGCTCCGTTAGTGGCGAAGTATCGAAGATCGGCGCACTGCACGGAGACCCCGACTCAGTCCCATGAGCCTTCGACGCAGGAGTGCCTAACTCGCCTGTGGGAACTCGAACGGGCCACACCCGGCTTCCTGTCCTCCCGAGAGGCGTCGAGTCGCACAAGCATGCGACATCGTTCCAGTCGTTCCAGAGCCAGGAAGAAATAGGTAAAGGTGTTACGATTATTTCGTATTCCTTGGGGCTGCTCGCAGGAGCTGGTTCCCTACTAGAACGGCTGGAAGATGGCTGACAAGACGACACCGATGTATCTGGGAAGCGGCGACCCGGCGCGGCAGCGCACGGATTACTACCCCCTTTGGCTGGACAACCTTGCCGACGATGTGACCCTGGAGGGCTCGGTTCTGAACGGGGTCGTGCGCGGGGCCGAGGACGTTCGTACGGTGCTGGCCTATGCACGCACTCTGTACGAGCACCAAGACTTCGCCTACATCGGTGAGTACGGAGAGAATGGCTTCGTCGAGGACTACGCATCGAAGGTGCGCGGCGAGCCGATCGCAAACATCGCTGTCGTTTACAGGAACTCAGAGGGGCAGACGCAACATCTAGTGGTGAACCACCGTCCACTGCCGGCGGTCCTGCTTTTCTCTCAGCTGTTGGGCGAGCACTTCGCTGGGACACGGTACGCCCGGTACTTCGCCGCCCCGCCGGCCGATGCTGAGCGAGACTAAAGGAGAGATCTCATGCCCATGCCACAATCCATGCGCGCGCTCGTGGCCGGAAAGGTTGGCGAGCCGGCCGATGTCCTGCGGCTGGAATCTCGTCCTGTTCCCACGCCAGAAGCCGGTCAGGCGTTGATCCGTGTGAAGGCGACTCCGATTCACGCAAGCGATCTGCACGTGCTGCGTGGCCGCTACGGTTTCTCCCCCGAGTTTCCCACTGTTGGTGGGCACATGGAATGCGTGGGCCGTATTGAGGCCCTGGGGCCGGATACCGAGGGGCTAAAGATCGGCGAGCGCGTGGTGGCCGCTGCAATCCCGGCGGTACCCGGGCCCCATGTGGCCGGCACTTGGCAGGAATACCTTGTTGCCGATACGCGAAGGCTCCTGCCGGTCCCCGATCGTCTGAGCGACTCCGACGCCTGTCAACTCGCCGTGAATCCGTTGACCGCGCTGCTCCTGGTGACACGCGAACTCGACGTGCAGCCGGGTGAATGGTTGTTGCAGACGGCCGCGGGCTCCACTGTCGGCCGGCTCGTCATTCAGCTGGCCAGGCATCTGGGTATTCGCACGATCAATGTCGTGCGGCGGCGCGATGCCGTTGAGGAGATCAAGGCGCTTGGTGGTGACGAGGTCATTTGCACTGAGGACGAGGACCTGTTGCAACGTGTGTCTGAGATCGCAGGACCGGCCGGCGTGCACAAGGCCATCGACTGTGTCGCGGGCCACGTAGGTGCCCAGGTATCCCAGGCATTGGCTCCGGGAGGAGAGGTCGTGGTCTACGGCGCGCTCTCTACCCACCGGCAGACCGACCCGGCAGCGCTGACGATCCCGCTGCAGGCACGCTCGGTTATCTACGAGACCAAAGCAGTCCGTGGCTTTTGGCTGAACCGCTGGTTCGGCACTGCCTCACCTGCGGATGCCTTGCGCGCGCTGTCCGAGGTTCGCAGTCTCGTCGCTGATGGAGTGCTGAGCATCCCCCAAGGCCGGCCGTTCCCACTCGAACGCTTCACTGAAGCCATCGCGCTCGCCGAAACACCCGCACGTGGCGCCAAGCCACTCTTCGTCTTCGAAGATGGCCGGGACAACGACGACAGGTAGGACGCGGTATTTGGATAGCGGGAGCCTGTCGCCGGGCGGGCTGTTGGTGGTTTTCGCCGAGATGTTTTCGGCGTCTCATCGGACAGGTCGTTCGGGGATCCTCGGAAGAACCTTCTCGGCGATGTTGAGGAGAACGCTGTCGTTCGGGAGGGCTCCGGACGTGCTCCACACGGTGATGTCGCAGTAGCCGCCTCGGTCATTGCGGTCCAGGGCCACGGACAGCGTCCTGGCCAGGGGGCCTTCTTCGACCGGTCCGCCGGATCCGCCACTCCCGAGATTGATCTCGAGCTTCATGGTGTGATCCGAGGAGAGGACCGCGGGCCGACCAAGAACCGTAAGCGTCTTGATGTCCTTCTCATCCCCGAACTTCATCAGCTTCACGTACTGGTCGGTCGACAGGTCGTTGTAAGTGGCCGAGACATTCACGGTGTACGTGTCGAACGTGACCTCGGCCTCCGGTTGGGCGACCTTCCCATCAGTCAGAGGAGCGGTGTTGTTGGTGCTGGAAGCAGTGGTCGCGGTCTCTCCAGGCGTTCCAAGGAGCTTGGCCAGGTCTGGCCGGTTGAGCGCCTTGCACAGCTCTTCACCGGTCACAGGCCGGGGCGTGTCCTTGTAGGCCTTCGGAAGCTCCTCGTGTGCCCCGCCCGAACACGAGGCGGGCTGCGGGGCGTTGTCGTCGGACGGCATGAAGCGTGGGGCCACCCACAGCGCGGCCGCGAGTGCCCCGAACACGGCCACGGCCGCGACGGCCTGGCTCCATGCGTTGTGCTCCTTCTCCGGAGTGTCCGGGCCGGGACGCGGCCCGGCTCCGGCCTGGGCCTGGGGCTGGGCGGCAGCATCGACCGCCGCCCCGTCTGCGGAGGCTGCCGGACTCGGGTTCCGGCGTGCGCGCAGGGCCCGGATCACCGCGTAGACGCGTATTGCGGTGAACACGAGGAACACCACGCCGAGACCGGCCGCGACCCGATCGTGGTCGCGGACGGCGAGATACATGATGCGTACGCCGAGAACAGACCCGACCGCGATGAGCAGGGGCTCGCGGACCCAGAACGGCAGGAGACGGAGGAGGAAACCGAGCATCTGGCGATCTCACCAGGACAAGATCACATTCGCCATGATGGAAGCCACAGTTCCGGGCACGTGCAGGGCCTGCCGAAGCAAGAGACGCCAAGCCGACGATCCCGAGATCGGCTACCGGGACGACAGCGGGTGCAAGGGCTGAGCCAAAGCTGCCTGATGTTCTGGACCACTCCACTGCCCCGAGCTCGGACACCCACGGCACGCCCGTGACCTGCCGTCCTCTACCGGCCAGGTTCCTGAAACCCACTCGCTGCTCACTCGCGATCAGTGCGTAGCAATGACAAAGAGCCGGACTCAGTAGGACTGGGTCCGGCTCTTAATGTCTGGCACTTTGGCTGGTCAGCGGGTTGATCGCGCTGCTCCGGCTTCTGTGCCCCCGGCAGGATTCGAACCTGCGCACACGGCTCCGGAGGCCGTTGCTCTATCCCCTGAGCTACGGGGGCGTGTCGGGCGCGGTGTTCGCGGCGACGGGTAGAACCCTACCAGCTCCTTCGGGGGTGATTGCCACGGGTTTTGGCGGGGGCGGGGTGGGGTTCCGGGGAGGGGCGGCGGGTCTGTTCTCGGCGTGAGCGCCTCGTCCGGGCCGAGTGGTGGCGGGGCGCGGGCTGGGTGGTGGCGGGGCGCGGGGTGGGTGGTGGCGGGGGCGCGGGTCGAGCCCATGCGCAACCTCCTGACGGGGTGGAACGTGACCCCCCACACGGGATGGAACCTGACCCCCGCACGGGGTGGAAGTGGGGAAAACCCGGACGCGGCGGTGGGCGCGGACCTACTCTCGAGTTGTGTCAGGCGCGTCCGGTCGGGTGCTTGTTGTGGACGACAACAAGGTCATCCGGCAACTGATCAGGGTCAACCTCGAACTGGAGGGTCTCGAGGTCGTGACCGCGGCCGACGGTGCCGAGTGCCTGGACATCGTGCATCAGGTGCGGCCCGATGTCGTGACCCTCGATGTGGTGATGCCTCGGCTGGACGGGCTGCGGACCGCGGCGCGGCTCCGTGCCGATCCCCTTACCCGGAATCTTCCCCTCGCGATCGTGAGTGCCTGCACTCAGCACGAGGTCGAGAGCGGGCTGGACGTGGGTGTCGACGCCTTTCTCTCCAAGCCTTTCGAACCTGCCGAACTCGTGCGGCTCGTACGCCAGTTGATGGAGCGGCGGGGGAGTGGGGGCAGTGCGGGAGGCGGTGGTGAGGGTGGCTCGCCGTCGTTCGAGGCCACCGCCGGGGTCGAGGAAACCGAGCGCGCCGGACGCGCCGGTCACTGACGGGTGCGCATGACCGTCGCTGACGGATACGACCGCGCGTGACGGATGCGACCGCGCGTGACGGATGCGACCACGCGTGACGGATACGACCACCCGTGACGGATGCGACCACCCGTGACGGACACAACGGATACAACGGTCACCGACACGGCGCCGTCCACAGGGCTGAGCGATACGCCCGCCGCTCAGCCCGTCGCCCGTCGCCCGTCGCCCGAAGCCCGACACCCGTCGCCCGACGCCCGACGCCCGAGACCCGAAGCCCGACACCCGTCGCCCGACACCCGTCGCCCGTCGCCCGACACCCGTCGCCCGTCGCCCGTCGCCCGTCGCCCGAGGCTCGAAGCCCGAGGCTCGGAGCCCGTCGCCCGTCCCCCGAAGCAGACCGCACAGCCCTTCCCGTCACCACCCACCGGATCCGGCCCCGTCCACATCCCGGACCGTCCCCCAAACCGACTCGCCTACCCACCCCCCTCCTCCCCTACGCTTGTCCCGTGACCCCCGTCGAGCTCTCCCGTACCGTGCTGTGCGCGGTGCGTCGTGCTGTCGACGCGGGGGAGCTGAATGTCGCCGTGCCCGCACGGGCCGTGGTCACGGTGCCGGGGCCGGGTGGGTGTGGGGATTACGCCACGAACATCGCCCTCCAGCTGGCGCGTCCGGCCGGGCGGCCGCCCCTGCAGGTCGCCGAGATCCTGCGGCCGCACATCAACGGCGCCCCCGGTGTCGCGGACGTCGCGATCACCGGACCCGGGTTTCTGAACATCCGCCTCGGCGGCGGGGCGTCCGCCGCGCTAGTGGAAGATCTCCTGCGGCAGGGTCCGTCGTACGGGCACGGTGACGCCCTCGCCGGGCAGGTCGTCGAGCTGCGTGTGCCGTACGACACCCGGGCCGAGGTCGTCGCCGACACCCTCGTGCGGATCGTCGCCACCCAGGGCGGCCGCGCCGAGGTGCGGCACGCCGAGCCGGTGAACCTGCGGCCCGTGCCGGCGCCGGAGGACCCCGCCCCGCTCGGCCCTGACGCCGCCCGCTGGGCCCTGCTCCACCCCGCACCCCACGACCGGCCCCGGATCACCGCCGACCACCTCGTTCAGCGCGAGAGCAACCCTCTCTTCCGCGTCCGGTACGCCCATGCCCGCACCCGGGCCCTGCGCCGCAACGCCGCCGCGCTCGGATACGTCGGCGACCCCAGCGACGTACGCCATGAGGGCGAGCTCCTCGACCTCCTCGGCGCCCTCGCCGAGTACCCGCACGCCCTGCGCGTCGCCGCGACCCAGCGCACGCCCGACCGGCTCGCCCGGCACCTCGTCGTCACCGCCGACGCCTTCCTCGCCCACCAGCACACCGTGCTGCCGCTCGGCGACGAGAAACCCTCGGCCGCCCACCGCGCCCGGCTCGCGCTCGCCGAAGCCGCCGGGACGGTGCTGGCCGGCGGCCTGTCCCTGCTCGGCATCAGTGCCCCTGACTATCTGTGAGAGAAGAATGAGCCGTTCCGCACACCCCGCCGGGCCCCGTCACGCCGATGTCCTCCCGGAGGGCCACTACACCGCCCCGCCCGCCGACCTCAACGCCCTCGACCCCAAGGTCTGGGCGCACACCGTCACCCGTGACCAGGACGGTGTGGTCAGTGTCGGAGGGATTGAAGTCACGCGGCTCGCCGAGGAGTTCGGCACACCCGCCTACTTCATCGACGAGGCCGACTTCCGCGAGCGCGCCCGCGCGTGGCGGACCGCGTTCGGGCATGACGCCGACGTCTTCTACGCCGGAAAGGCGTTCTTGTCGCGCGCCGTCGTGCGGTGGCTGCACGACGAGGGCCTCAACCTCGACGTCTGCTCCGGTGGTGAGCTCGCCACCGCCCTGTCCGCCGGGATGCCCGCCGACCGCATCGCCTTCCACGGCAACAACAAGTCCGAAATCGAAATTCGTACGGCCATGGAGGCGGGCGTCGGGCGCATCGTGCTCGACTCCTTCCAGGAGATCGTCCGCGTCGCCCACATCGCCCAGTCCCTGGGCAAGCGGCAGCGCGTGCAGATCCGTGTGACGGTCGGCGTCGAGGCGCACACGCACGAGTTCATCGCCACCGCCCACGAGGACCAGAAGTTCGGGATCGCGCTGGCCGACGGGCAGGCCGCGGAGGCGGTACGGCGGGCGCTCGCCCTCGACGGGCTGGAGCTCGTGGGGATTCACTCGCACATCGGGTCGCAGATCTTCGACATGGCCGGCTTCGAGGTCGCCGCCCGGCGCGTCGTGTCGCTGCTCGCCGCCATCCGTGACGAGCACGGTGTCGAGCTGCCGGAGATCGACCTCGGCGGCGGTCTCGGCATCGCGTACACGAGTGACGACGATCCGCGCGAGCCGCACGAGATCGCCAAGGCCCTCAGCGAGATCGTCACGCGTGAGTGCGAAGCCGCCAAGCTGCGGACGCCTCGGATCTCTGTGGAGCCCGGACGCGCCATCGTGGGCCCGACCGCCTTCACCCTTTACGAAGTCGGCACTATCAAGCCGCTCGACGGGCTGCGCACGTATGTCTCCGTCGACGGCGGCATGTCGGACAACATCCGCACCGCCCTGTACGACGCCGAGTACAGCGTCGCCCTGGTGTCGCGCACATCCGCCGCCGAGCCCATGCTCGTCCGCGTCGTGGGGAAGCACTGCGAGAGCGGCGACATCGTGGTGAAGGACGCCTTCCTGCCCTCCGACCTGGCCGCCGGCGACCTCATCGCGGTTCCGGCGACCGGCGCTTACTGCCGCTCGATGGCCAGCAACTACAACCACGCGCTGCGCCCGCCCGTCGTCGCCGTCAACGACGGCGAGGCCCGGGTCATCGTCCGCCGTGAGACGGAGGAGGATCTCCTGCGTCTCGACGTCGGCTGACACGAGCCCCTGAGGCGGGCGGGAGCAGCCCCCGAGGCGGGCTCGAACAAAGCCCCCCGACGCGGGCTCGAAGAAGCCCCAGGGGCGACGAAAGATCTCCTGCGCGTCGCCCCTGGAAAAATGAAATAGACGTCTCACGATCCGGACGAGGGATAGAAACGCCCGTCCGGTGAGTGAGACTGGTCCAACCGAAGACGGTATGAGGAAACGAGGTCGGATGATGCGTACGCGTCCGCTGAAGGTGGCGCTGCTGGGCTGTGGGGTTGTCGGCTCAGAGGTGGCGCGCATCATGACGACGCACGCCGATGACCTCGCCGCGCGCATCGGAGCCCCCGTCGAGCTGGCCGGTGTCGCCGTCCGGCGGCCCTCCAAGGTCCGCGAGGGCATCCCGGCCGAGCTCATCACCACCGACGCCACCGCCCTCGTCAAACGCGGCGACATCGACGTCGTCGTCGAGGTCATCGGCGGCATCGAGCCCGCCCGCTCCCTCATCACCACCGCCTTCGAGCACGGCGCCTCCGTGGTCTCCGCCAACAAGGCGCTGCTCGCCCAGGACGGGGCCGCGCTGCACGCGGCGGCGGAAGAGAACGGCAAGGACCTCTACTACGAGGCCGCCGTCGCCGGTGCCATCCCGCTGATCCGGCCGCTGCGCGAATCCCTGGCGGGCGACAAGATCAACCGCGTGATGGGCATCGTCAACGGGACGACGAACTACATCCTCGACAAGATGGACACCACGGGGGCCGGCTACCAGGAGGCCCTCGACGAGGCCACCGCCCTGGGATACGCCGAGGCCGACCCGACCGCCGACGTCGAAGGCTTCGACGCCGCCGCCAAGGCCGCGATCCTGGCCGGAATCGCCTTCCACACGCGCGTGCGCCTCGACGATGTCTACCGCGAGGGCATGAGTGAGGTCACCTCCGCCGACTTCGCCTCGGCGAAGGAGATGGGCTGCACCATCAAGCTGCTCGCCATCTGTGAGCGGGCCGCCGACGGGGGCTCGGTGACGGCGCGCGTGCACCCGGCGATGATTCCACTGAGCCACCCGCTCGCCTCCGTGCGCGGCGCGTACAACGCCGTGTTCGTGGAGTCGGATGCCGCCGGGCAGCTCATGTTCTACGGGCCGGGCGCCGGCGGCTCCCCGACGGCCTCCGCCGTCCTCGGTGACCTCGTCGCCGTCTGCCGCAACAAGCTCAGCGGTGCGACCGGGCCCGGCGACTCCGCGTACGCCCGGCTGCCCGTGTCGCCCATGGGCGACGTCGTGACGCGCTACCACATCAGCCTCGACGTGGCAGACAAACCGGGTGTTCTCGCCCAGGTGGCAACCGTCTTCGCCGAGCACGGCGTGTCCATCGATACGGTGCGCCAGCAAGGACGACAAGACGGAGGCGGCGAGGCCTCCCTCGTCGTCGTCACCCACCGTGCGTCCGACGCGTCCCTGAACGGGACCGTCGAGGCGCTGCGCAGCCTCGACACCGTGCGGGGTGTCGCCAGCATCATGCGGGTTGAAGGAGAGTAACCAGCAATGACCCACCAATGGCGCGGAATCATCGAGGAGTACCGGGACCGGCTGCCGGTATCCGACAGCACGCCGGTCGTGACGCTCCGTGAGGGCGGCACGCCGCTCGTGCCCGCGCAGGTGCTCTCCGAGCGCACGGGCTGCGAGGTCCACCTCAAGGTGGAGGGCGCCAACCCGACCGGGTCCTTCAAGGACCGCGGTATGACCATGGCCATCACGAAGGCCAAGGAGGAGGGCGCGAAGGCCGTCATCTGCGCCTCCACCGGCAACACGTCCGCCTCGGCGGCCGCCTATGCCGTACGGGCCGGGATGGTCTCTGCCGTCCTCGTCCCGCAGGGCAAGATCGCGCTCGGCAAGATGGGCCAGGCCCTCGTGCACGGCGCGAAGATCCTCCAGGTCGACGGCAACTTCGACGACTGTCTGACGCTGGCGCGCGCGCTGTCCGACAACTACCCGGTGGCGCTGGTCAATTCGGTCAACCCGGCGCGCATCGAGGGCCAGAAGACCGCCGCCTTCGAGATCGTGGACATGCTCGGCGACGCGCCCGACATCCACGTCCTGCCGGTGGGCAACGCGGGCAACATCACCGCGTACTGGAGGGGCTACACCGAGTACGCCGCCGACGGCATCGCCGAGCGGACGCCTCGCATGTGGGGCTTCCAGGCCTCCGGGTCCGCTCCCATCGTGCGCGGCGAGGTCGTCAAGGACCCCTCGACCATCGCCACCGCGATCCGTATCGGCAACCCGGCCTCGTGGAAGTTCGCGCTGGCCGCGCGGGACGAATCGGGCGGTCTCATCGACGAGGTGACGGACCGTGAGATTCTGCGCGCCTACCGGCTGTTGGCCGCGCAGGAGGGCGTCTTCGTCGAGCCCGCCTCCGCCGCGTCCGTAGCCGGTCTGCTGAAGGCCGCCGAGCAGGGCAAGGTCGACCCGGGCCAGACGATCGTCTGCACCGTCACCGGCAATGGCCTCAAGGACCCCGACTGGGCCGTCGCGGGCGCCCCGCAGCCGGTCACGGTCCCGGTGGACGCGGTGACGGCGGCGGAGCGGCTCGGCCTGGCATAAGGCGGAGCGGGCTCGGCCCGGTGCCAAGCCGAGCGGCTCGGCAGGGCGCATGGCTGAGCGGCTCGGCTTGGCGTAAAGCCGCCTGGCGTAAACCCGCCAGAGTCGGCCGGTGGCAGGCAGACCTTGTCGGAGGCAGGTGGAAACCTTGTCGGAGGCGGGCGGAATATCGCCAGAAGCCGACGAAAACCGCCCGACGCCAGGGTCACCCCTACGGCAACCCGATGGGGGGTGCACAGGGGGCTTACGACACGCATCGTGCGCCTCCTGTGCGCCCTATGTCGCCACAGAACCTTCCTTCGATAGGCTGTACCGAACCCGCCCGCCGCATATGCCGCGGTGCCGCGCCGTCATTACGGCCTCCGGGTCCTCCGCACGTATCGCAACTCATCGCAGTTCATCTCAATTCATCGAAGATCTCGTACATCACGCAGCTCAAGGAGAGTCATCGAGCGATGGCCGGTCCAGCGTTCCGCGCCGCCGCCGTCCGGGTGCGCGTCCCCGCCACCAGTGCCAATCTCGGCCCAGGCTTCGACGCCCTCGGCCTGTCACTGGGGCTGTACGACGACGTGGTCGTCCGGGTGGCCGACTCCGGGTTGCACATCGACATCGCAGGTGAGGGCAGCGAGACGCTCCCGCGCGACGAGAGTCACCTCCTCGTACGTTCCCTGCGCACCGCCTTCGATCTGCTGGGCGGACAGCCGCGCGGCCTCGAGATCGTCTGCGCCAACCGCATCCCGCACGGGCGGGGCCTCGGCTCCTCCTCCGCCGCCATTTGCGCCGGCATCGTCGCCGCGCGCGCCGTGACCATAGGCGGGGACACCAAGCTCGACGACACCGCGCTCCTGGAGCTCGCCACCGAGATCGAGGGGCACCCCGACAATGTCGCGGCCTGTCTGCTCGGCGGCTTCACGCTCTCCTGGATGGAGGCCGGCGCGGCGCGGGCGATCAGGATGGAGCCCGCCGATTCCATCGTTCCGGTGGTTTTCGTACCGGGAAAACCGGTGCTCACCGAGACCGCGCGCGGACTGCTGCCGCGCACCGTGCCGCATGTCGACGCCGCCGCCAACGCGGGCCGCGCCGCACTGCTCGTCGAGGCCCTGACCCGGCGCCCCGAGCTGCTGCTGCCCGCCACTGAGGACCGGCTGCACCAGGAGTACCGCGCCCCGGCCATGCCGGAGAGCGCGGCTCTCGTGGAGCGGCTGCGCGCCGACGGCATCCCCGCGGTGATCTCCGGCGCGGGCCCCACCGTACTCGCCCTCGCGGACCGGGCGTCGGCCGACAAGGTGGCCGATCTCGCAGGTCAGGTCTGGGCCGCCAACCGGCTGGACCTCGATGCCCAAGGGGCGAGTGTGCTGCCGCTCGCACCTCTCGGGGTCAATTAGCGGCGCACGGTTGCCGGATTTGGAGAGGGGGAATGTTTGTTGGATCCGGTAGTGTTAACCTCAAGTCTGCACCCGAACCCACCATGTCGAGGTGCTTCGTGTCCCCGTCCGGGACAACCATTCTTCCGGGAGCCTCCCAAACTGCTTTGTGCCATGCATTGGGTGCTATGCGCTGAGCAGTACTGAGCACGCTCCGGAACCGGCGTGACCGTGCCGATGACACCGCAAATCAGTGCCACGGCTCCGGAATCGTCATCACTAGATATTTCTTCCGCCTCTTTGGCGGACCACCGCCCCGGCACGGTCCACACAGCAAGGACCAAAGCCGGACAGCACAACCGGTCGCCGAGCCAGACAGGCCGACGTCCGCTCCAGGGAAGGACCCTTCGTGAGCGACACCACCGATCTGATGGGCGCACGTGTCGAGGAGACCGCTGCCGCGCCCGCCACGGACGCCTCCGCGCCTGCCACCGGTGCCGGCTCCCGGCGGCGCCGCGGTACCGGCCTCGAGGGCATGGTGCTGGCCGAGCTGCAGCAGGTCGCATCCGGCCTCGGCATCAGGGGCACCGCGCGCATGCGCAAGAGCCAGCTGATCGAGGTCATCAAGGAGGCGCAGGCTGGGGGTGCCCCCTCTGGGGGAGGGGGAGCCCCGGCGAAGACCGCCGAGGCAGCCACCGAGACCAAGCCGAAGCGCCGGGCCACCTCGAAGGCCCGTACGGGCGACGAGACCGCCACTGCGGCCGAGAAGAAGGCCGAGAAGGCCGCCGCCGAGCAGGCCGTGGCCCAGCAGCAGATCGAGATCCCCGGCCAGCCCGCTGGGGGCCCCTCGCGCGCGAGCGAAGCCGAGCGTGGGGGAGACGACGCCCCCGCTGAGCGCCGTCGTCGCCGTGCCACCGCCGAGGCCGGCAGCCCCGAGACGGTCGCCGCCGAGGCGAAGAGCGAGCCGAAGGCCGAGACGCCGGTCCAGGCGCAGGGCGAGCCCAAGGGCGACACCGCCGAGGGCGCCGACGGCCGTCAGGGCCGCCGTGACCGCCGTGACCGCGACCGTGACCGCGGTGGCCGGGACCGCGACCGCCGCGGCAAGGGCGACGAGCAGCAGGGCGGCCAGGGCGGTGGCCAGCAGCGCCAGGACCGCCAGGACCGTCAGCAGCAGGGCGGAGGCGGCCGCCAGGACCGCCCGCAGCAGCGCGACAACGGTCCGCAGGACGACGACGACTTCGAGGGCGGCCGTCGCGGCCGTCGCGGGCGTTACCGTGACCGTCGTGGCCGTCGTGGCCGGGACGAGATCGCAGAGCCGCAGCTCGCCGAGGACGACGTCCTGATCCCCGTCGCGGGCATCCTGGACATCCTCGACAACTACGCCTTCATCCGTACCTCGGGCTACCTGCCGGGTCCCAACGACGTGTACGTCTCCCTCGCCCAGGTCCGCAAGAACGGCCTGCGCAAGGGTGACCACGTCACCGGCGCGGTCCGGCAGCCGAAGGAGGGCGAGCGTCGCGAGAAGTTCAACGCTCTCGTCCGCCTGGACTCCGTGAACGGCATGGCGCCCGAATCCGGGCGCGGGCGGCCGGAGTTCAACAAGCTGACGCCGCTGTACCCGCAGGACCGGCTCCGTCTGGAGACCGACCCGGGCGTGCTGACCACCCGCATCATCGACCTCGTGTCGCCGATCGGTAAGGGCCAGCGCGGTCTGATCGTGGCCCCGCCGAAGACCGGCAAGACCATGATCATGCAGGCGATCGCCAACGCGATCACGCACAACAACCCCGAGTGCCACCTGATGGTCGTCCTGGTCGACGAGCGTCCGGAAGAGGTCACCGACATGCAGCGGTCGGTCAAGGGCGAGGTCATCTCCTCGACCTTCGACCGCCCGGCCGAGGACCACACCACGGTCGCCGAGCTCGCCATCGAGCGCGCCAAGCGCCTGGTGGAGCTGGGTCACGACGTCGTCGTACTGCTCGACTCGATCACGCGTCTTGGCCGTGCGTACAACCTCGCCGCCCCGGCCTCCGGCCGCATCCTGTCCGGTGGTGTCGACTCGACGGCCCTCTACCCGCCGAAGCGCTTCTTCGGTGCCGCGCGCAACATCGAGGACGGCGGCTCGCTGACCATCCTCGCGACCGCGCTGGTGGACACCGGTTCCCGCATGGACGAGGTGATCTTCGAGGAGTTCAAGGGCACCGGCAACGCCGAGCTCAAGCTCGACCGGAAGCTCGCCGACAAGCGCGTCTTCCCGGCGGTGGACGTCGACGCGTCCGGTACCCGTAAGGAAGAGCTCCTGCTCGGCAGCGACGAGCTCGCCATCACCTGGAAGCTGCGTCGTGTGCTGCACGCGCTCGACCAGCAGCAGGCGATCGAGCTGCTGCTCGACAAGATGAAGCAGACGAAGTCGAACGCGGAGTTCCTGCTGCAGATCCAGAAGACCACGCCGTCGCCGGGCAACGGCAACGACTGACGTCTCCTGCTGATCCACATCTGAGGGCCGCCCCCGTGACGGGGGCGGCCCTTTGTGCTGCCTGGGACAGGTGTACGATCACGCTTCTTTCAGCCAACTTCGAATTCGCCTGTCTCAGGGGGGACTTGAGTGGATACGTCCATATCCGGGCGCGGTCGTCACAGACGCCGGGTGCGCATAGCCGTGCCCGTCGCGGCGGCGGGTCTGGCGGCCGCGGTCGCCGGCGCGCTCCTGATGTCGTCCGCGAACGCCGCCACCGCGCTGCCCACGCCGACCGTCAAGCCCAGCACCTCCGCGCCGTCCACGGCCGAGCTGGAGAAGCGCGTCGCGGGCGCCCTCGCTGGTGACGACACCGCGGGTCAGACGACCAAGAAGTCGTCGCTGAGCGCCAGTACGAACACGTCGAGCGTCGACCCGAAGATCATCGGCGGCACCCAGACCACCATCAGCACGGCCCCGTGGATGGCCCAGCTCTGGTACTACGACGACAAGGGCACCACCGACGAGAGCGACGACCTCGGCTTCTTCTGCGGCGGCTCCGTCGTGTCGCCGACGAAGATCCTCACTGCCGCCCACTGCGTCAAGGGCTACAACTGGTTCAAGTACGGCGCCGTCGTCACCGGCACCGCCCAGCTGCCCACCACCGACAGCTCCGGCAACACCGACCTGCACGGCGGCACCGTCTCCCTGCCCCTGCGGCAGTGGAACCACCCGTCGTACAGCTCGACGACCATCGACAACGACATCGCGGTCATCACGCTGGACACCCCCGTCACCGCCAAGCCGATCCGCATGACGACGTCCGGCGACACCGCCTCGTACGCGTCCGGCACCGAGGCGACGCTCTACGGCTGGGGCCGCACGAGTTCCACCACTCAGGACATCTCCGAGACCCTGAAGACGGCCACGCTGCCCATCAACTCCGACAGCACCTGCGCCGGTGCCTACGGCAGCGAGTTCATCAAGGGCCACATGGTCTGCGCGGGCACCCCGGCGACCGGCAGCGACACCGGCACGACCACGGCGTGCAACGGCGACTCCGGCGGCCCGCTGATCGTGGGCGGCCGCATCGTCGGCGTCGTCTCCTGGGGCGTGCAGGACTGCGTCGCGAAGGGCGCGTACAGCGTCTTCTCGAAGGTCAGCACCTATGTGGGCGCGGCGTACCCGCGGGTGGAGGACACCAACCTCAGCCGTGACCACAAGGCCGACCTCTGGGTGCGCAACTCCTCCACCAAGACGGGTTACGAGAAGGACTCCACGGGCACCTCGTTCGCCGCGCGCCAGTCGTGGGGCAACTGGGACGGCGTCAACGTCGTGCTGCAGACCGACCTGAACCGGGACGGCGTCCAGGACCTCGTGGTCCGCGACAGCGGCACCGGTGACGTCTACTGGTCGCACTACGTGTGGGCGAGCCAGAGCTGGTCCACCGACAAGATCTTCACCGGCTGGAAGACCCGCACCCGCATCGTCGCTCCCGGCGACGTCACCGGTGACTACCTGCCCGACCTGCTCTCGGTCGACTCCGGCGGCACCCTGTGGATCTACCCGGGCAAGGGCAACGGCACCTTCTCCAGCCGGGTGAGCGTCGGTACGGGCTGGAACCAGTACAACTCCCTGCGCGGACACGGCGACTTCACCGGCGACGGCAAGGCCGACCTGATCGCCCGCAGCAAGACCGGCTCGTACGTCTACCTGTACAAGGGCACCGGCAAGTCCGGCACCGGAGCCTTCTCCAGCCGCGTCAAGGTGCGCACCTGGGACGGCTACAACGCCTTCGACGCCACCGGTGACGTGACCGGCGACGGCAAGGCCGACTTCCTGGCCCGGACACCCGGCGGCACGCTCTACCTGTACCCGGGCACCGGCAAGGCGACCAGCGAGATCTTCGCCACAAGAATCTCGGTCGGTACTGATTTCAAGCAGTACGACATCTTCGGCTGAAATCGCAGGTGAGCGGGGTTTCCCCGATCGCGCCGACAACGCAGCGTGCGCACCGCTTTACGCGGTGGGCACGCTGCGTTGTGCAACCCTTTCCCTCGTTTCCCCGTCTGACCGTACGGAGTGACCATGGAGCGGTACGCATCGTCACGGCCAGCTGGGCTTGGCCCTGAACGCAGGGGGTAACCGACCGCAGAGGGACTGAGGAGCAGATGTCTGCCGAGAGCACGCCGGAACCTGGCATACCCGGGGGGTCCGACACCAGCGCCCCGCGCCGCCGCGCGAAGGGCCGCCGCCGCAAGACGCGCACTACGCGCCGCAAGGCACTCCTCGTCACCGCCTGGACCGCTGCGGGCATCGTCGTGCTGGGGGGCACGGGCGCCGGCATTCTCTACTTCAAGCTCAACAGCAACCTGAAGAACGTCGACATCAACCAGGCCCTGGGCGCCGACCGGCCGACGAAGGTCGACAACGGCTCCGAGAACATCCTGGTCCTGGGCTCCGACACGCGCTCCGGCAGCAACAAGAAGCTGGGCGGCGGCACCGACGACGGCAGCGCCCGCTCCGACACGGCGATGATCGTGCACGTGTACAAGGGGCACAAGAAGGCCAGCGTGGTCTCCATACCCCGCGACACCCTCGTCGAGCGGCCCTCGTGCACCGACACCCAGGGCGTGACGCACGACCCGGCCTCCGGCGTGATGTTCAACTCCGCGTACTCCACCGGGGGCGCCGCCTGCGCGGTGAAGACCGTCGAGTCCATGACCGGTATCCGCATGGACCACTACCTCGAGGTCGACTTCAGCGGCTTCGAGAAGCTCATCGACGACCTGGGCGGTGTCACGGTCACCACGACCAAGAGCATCAAGGACCCCGACAGTCACCTGAATCTGACGGCCGGCACGCACACGCTCAACGGCAAGCAGGCGCTCGGCCTGGTCCGCACCCGGCACGGCGTCGGCGACGGCTCGGACCTCGGCCGTATCCAGCTCCAGCAGGCGTTCATCAAGGCCCTGGTCGACCAGGTCAAGCACATCGGCGTCCTGTCCAACCCGAAGAAGCTGTACGACCTCGCCAACACCGCGACCAAGGCCGTCACCACCGACTCCGAGATCGGCTCGGTCTCCGACCTCGCCTCCTTCGCCAACGGCCTCAAGGGCATCAGCTCGTCGAACATGCACATGGTGACGATGCCGGTCCAGTACGACGCCGCCAACGCCAACCGCGTCCTCGTCGACAAGGCCAAGTCCGAGCTGGTCTGGAAGGCGCTGAAGGACGACCGGCCGATCCCGAAGGCGGCCACCGAGGGCACGGCCACGGGCACCGCGAAGGGCGTCGTCAGCTCCGGCTGAGCGGCACGAGAACCCCCACGAGAACCCCCGGGGAATAGATCACCGCGCCCCCCGGTTTTGGGGGATGCGGTCAGTCCTGGCAGACTGGTACGTCGGCTCCGGTTCACGCTCCCGCAATCCGCGGCGGCGACCCGGCGCCCTCCCGAAACTAGGAGACACCTTGAAGCGCGACATCCACCCCGAGTACGTCGAGACGCAGGTCAGCTGCACCTGTGGCGCGTCGTTCACCACCCGTAGCACGATCTCCAGCGGTGCCATCCGCGCCGAGGTCTGCTCCGAGTGCCACCCGTTCTACACGGGCAAGCAGAAGATCCTCGACACCGGTGGCCGTGTGGCCCGCTTCGAGGCCCGCTTCGGCAAGGCTGCCGCTGCCAAGAAGTAGCGAGCCCACAGCGCCGGTCTCCGGTGCCCCCATGCCGGGGGCGCCGGGACCGGCGCTTTGCGGTGCAGCCCCCTCCCCCAAGCTCGCGACTTCTCCCCCAGTGCCTTAAGGGCCTGGGAGGGACCCCCAGAGCAGGGGGAACCCCCATGCCGTACCTACGTCCCCGAGCCCACACTGGAGCTGGGGACAGCCCATTGGAGCCGGAGATGTTCGAGGCGGTCGAGGAACTCATCGGCGAGCACGCCGATCTGGAGAAGAAGCTCGCTGACCCGTCGGTCCACGCCGACCAGGCCAACGCGCGCAAGCTGAACAAGCGCTACGCCGAGCTGACCCCGATCGTCGCGACGTACCGCTCCTGGAAGCAGACCGGGGACGACATCGAGACGGCGAAGGAGTTCGCGGCCGACGACCCGGACTTCGTGGCCGAGGTCAAGGAGCTGGAGAAGCAGCGCGAGGAGCTCACCGAGAAGCTCCGGCTGCTGCTGGTCCCGCGCGACCCCAGCGACGACAAGGACGTCATCCTCGAGATCAAGGCGGGCGCCGGCGGCGACGAGTCCGCCCTCTTCGCCGGCGACCTGCTGCGCATGTACCTGCGCTATGCGGAGCGCGTCGGCTGGAAGACCGAGATCATCGACTCCACCGAGTCCGAGCTCGGCGGCTACAAGGACGTCCAGGTCGCCGTGAAGACCAAGGGCGGCCAGGGTGCCACCGAGCCCGGCCAGGGTGTCTGGGCGCGCCTGAAGTACGAGGGCGGTGTGCACCGCGTGCAGCGCGTGCCGTCGACCGAGTCGCAGGGCCGTATCCACACCTCCGCGGCCGGTGTCCTTGTCACCCCCGAGGCCGAGGAGGTCGACGTCGAGATCCACGCGAACGATCTGCGCATCGACGTCTACCGCTCGTCGGGCCCCGGCGGCCAGTCCGTCAACACCACCGACTCCGCGGTGCGCATCACGCACATTCCCACCGGAGTCGTAGCCTCCTGCCAGAACGAGAAGAGCCAGCTGCAGAACAAGGAGCAGGCGATGCGTATCCTGCGCTCCAGGCTCCTCGCGGCGGCGCAGGAGGAAGCGGAGCGGGAAGCCGCTGACGCCCGTCGCAGCCAGGTCCGTACCGTCGACCGCTCCGAGAAGATCCGTACGTACAACTTCCCGGAGAATCGCATCTCGGACCACCGAGTCGGCTTCAAGGCGTACAACTTGGACCAGGTGCTCGACGGGGACCTCGGCGCGGTCATCCAGGCCTGCGTCGACGCGGACTCGGCGGCCAAGCTCGCGGCCGCCTGAGAGCAGGCCGCGTAACAGCGGTACCCAGCACACGACAACAGCTCAGCCCCGGAGGACCAGCGTGAACCTGCTGCTCGCGGAAGTGGCCCAGGCCACCCAGCGGCTGGCCGACGCCGGCGTGCCCTCGCCGCGCAACGACGCGGAGGAGCTCGCCGCCTTCGTACACGGCGTGAAGCGGGGCGAGCTGCACACCGTCAAGGACGCGGACTTCGACGCCCGCTACTGGGAGGTGATCGCGCGCCGCGAGGCCCGCGAGCCGCTCCAGCACATCACCGGGCGGGCCTACTTCCGCTATCTGGAACTCCAGGTCGGGCCAGGGGTGTTCGTGCCCCGGCCGGAGACCGAGTCCGTGGTCGGCTGGGCCATAGACGCCGTACGCGCGATGGACGTCGTCGAGCCGCTGATCGTCGACCTCTGCACCGGCTCGGGCGCCATCGCGCTCGCCCTCGCGCAGGAGGTCCCGCGCTCCCGTGTGCACGCCGTGGAGCTGTCCGAGGACGCCCTCCAGTGGACGCGCAAGAACGTCGAGGGGTCCAGGGTCGACCTGCGCCAGGGAGACGCCCTGGAGGCCTTCCCGGACCTCGACGGCCAGGTGGACCTGGTCATCTCCAACCCCCCGTACATCCCGCTCACGGAATGGGAGTACGTGGCACCGGAGGCCCGGGACTACGATCCTCAACTCGCCCTGTTCTCGGGGGAGGACGGACTCGACCTCATCCGCGGCATCGAGCGCACCGCGCACCGGTTGCTGCGTCCCGGCGGCGTCGTCGTCATCGAGCACGCTGACACCCAGGGCGGGCAGGTGCCGTGGATCTTCACCGAGGAGCGGGGCTGGGCCGACGCGGCCGACCACCCGGACCTCAACAACCGGCCGCGGTTCGCGACCGCCCGCAAGGCGATGCCGTGAGTACGCGCATCGCGTTCCCCAGCCAGCAGTACGTGTACGAGGAGGCCCGCTAAATGGCACGGCGATACGACACCAACGACGCGACCGACCGCACCACCGGTCTGCGTGAGGCCGCGTCCGCCGTCCGCCGTGGCGAGCTGGTGGTCCTCCCGACCGACACCGTGTACGGCGTCGGCGCCGACGCGTTCTCCTCGGAGGCCGTCGCCGATCTGCTGGAGGCCAAGGGGCGGGGCCGCAACATGCCCACCCCTGTCCTCATCGGTTCCCCGAACACGCTGCACGGCCTCGTCACGGACTTCTCCGAGATGGCCTGGGAGCTCGTCGACGCCTTCTGGCCGGGCGCGCTCACCCTCGTCGCCAAGCACCAGCCGTCCCTGCAGTGGGACCTGGGGGACACCCGTGGCACCGTCGCCGTGCGCATGCCGCTGCACCCGGTGGCCATCGAACTGCTCACCGAGGTCGGTCCGATGGCCGTCTCCTCCGCGAACCTCACGGGACACCCGGCTCCCGAGGACTGTGACGCCGCGCAGGAGATGCTCGGCGATTCCATCTCGGTCTACCTCGACGGCGGCCCGACCCCGGGCATCGTCCCGTCCTCGATCGTCGACGTGACCGGCAAGGTGCCCGTGCTGCTGCGCGAGGGGGCACTGTCGGCGGAGGAGCTCCGGAAGGTCGTACCCGACCTCGAGGTGGCGAATTGACAGCCCCTGACGCGGGGCGTGGCATAGGCACGGGGATCACGGGGGCCAATGGGTCCTCCAGGGGGTCCTTCCGCATCCTCCACGTCAGCACCGGCAACGTGTGCCGCTCGCCGATCACCGAGCGGCTGACCCGGCACGCCCTGGCGGACCGGCTCGGCGACCCCCTGTGGGGCGGCCTCATCGTGGAGAGCGCGGGCACCTGGGGCCACGAGGGGGCGCCCATGGAGGCCAACGCCGCCACGGTCCTCACGGACTTCGGCGCGGACCCGTCCGGCTTCGTCGGCCGCGAGCTCCTCGACGACCATGTCATCCGCGCCGATCTGGTCCTGACGGCCACTCGCGACCACCGGGCCCAGGTCATCTCCATGGGGCACTCGGCGGGGCTGCGCACCTTCACCCTGAAGGAGTTCACGCGGCTTGTACGGGCGATAGATCCCGCGACGCTTCCGCCGCTGGACGAGGGTGTGATCGAACGCGCCCGCGCGCTTGTGCAGGCTGCCGCGGCTCTACGCGGGTGGCTTCTCGCGCCCACCGCGGAGGCGGACGAGGTGTACGACCCGTACGGGGCGCCGCTGCCGTTCTTCCGGTCGATCGGGGACGAGATCAACGAGGCGTTGGACCCTGTGGTGACCGCGCTGACCGGGGTGCCTGCGCGTACGTAGGCCCTCGCTGGGGTTTCTTGTCACGGCAGTGGCGGCGCGGCTCAGTTCCCCCCGGCAGGGCGTAACACCGGGCGTCTCAACAGTCCCGGTTCTACATTGGACGTAGCGCACCCCCCGCCGAGGTCCGGAGTCCATCATGCCGGTCACACAAACGCTCGAAGCGGATGTCCTGAGGCGTCAGGACCCGGAACTCGCCGAGATTCTCATCGGGGAGCTGGACCGGCAGTCGACGACGTTGCAGTTGATCGCGGCCGAGAACTTCACCTCCCCGGCCGTGCTGGCCGCGCTCGGGTCGCCGCTGGCGAACAAGTACGCCGAGGGGTATCCGGGCGCCCGTCATCACGGCGGCTGCGAGATCGTCGACGTCGCGGAGCGGCTCGCGGTGGACCGGGCCAAGGCCCTCTTCGGTGCCGACCACGCCAACGTGCAGTCGCACTCCGGGTCGTCGGCCGTCCTCGCCGCGTACGCCGCCCTGCTGCGCCCCGGTGACACCGTGCTGGCGATGGGCCTGTCCTTCGGCGGTCACCTCACACACGGGTCGCCCGCGAACTTCTCGGGCCGCTGGTTCGACTTCGTCGGCTACGGCGTGGATGCGGAGACCGGGCTCATCGACTACGAGCAGGTGCACACCCTTGCTCGTACGCACCGGCCGAAAGCCATCGTCTGCGGGTCCATCTCCTACCCCCGGCACATCGACTACGCCGCCTTCCGGGAGATCGCCGACAGGGTGGGCGCCTATCTCATCGCGGACGCCGCTCACCCCATCGGGCTGGTCGCGGGCGGAGCGGCGCCCAATCCGGTGCCGTACGCCGATGTCGTGTGCGCGACGACGCACAAGGTGCTGCGCGGGCCGCGCGGCGGCATGATCCTGTGCGGGAGCGAGCTGGCCGAGCGCGTCGACCGGGCCGTCTTCCCCTTCACCCAGGGCGGCGCGCAGATGCACACCATCGCCGCCAAGGCCGTGGCGTTCGGCGAGGCGGCAACTCCGGCCTTCGCCTCGTACGCCCATCAGGTGGTCGCCAATGCGCGGGTGCTGGCCGACGAGCTGGGCGATGAGGGGCTCGCGGTCATCACCGGTGGTACCGACACCCATCTGCTGACCGTCGACCCCGCGCCGCTCGGCGTCGACGGGCGGACCGCCCGGGGCCGGCTCGCCGCCGCCGGGATGGTGCTGGACTGCTGCGCGCTGCCCCACGGGGACGCCCGTGGCCTGCGGCTCGGTACGGCGGCCCTGACCACGCAGGGGATGGGCGAGGCGGAGATGGCGCGGATCGCCGTACTGTTCGCGGGGGTGCTGCGGGAGGACATCGAAGGCAAGAAAGCGCGTGAAGAAGTGCGGGAGCTGACCGGAAGATTTCCGCCCTATCCCGGCTAGAGAGGGGTAGGCGCGCACTTGTACACAGCCACTCGTGCAACCATCGTCGCTACCCGGAAGTCCCCAACCATATGCGCGCATCGATAGGGTGTGGGGCTGAGATGGCCAGCGAGACCTGTGGGGAAGCCCGTGCGTGAATACCTGCTGACGCTCTGCATCACGGCCGCGGTGACGTATCTGCTGACAGGGCCGGTACGGAAGTTCGCGATCGTGGCCGGAGCCATGCCGGAAATCCGTGCGCGCGATGTGCACCGGGAACCCACTCCACGGCTCGGCGGCATCGCGATGTTCTTCGGGCTGTGCGCGGGCCTGCTGGTCGCCGACCACCTGAAGAACCTCAACGCGGTGTTCTCGAATTCGAACGAGCCGCGCGCGCTGCTCTCCGGGGCGGCGCTGATCTGGCTGATCGGTGTCCTGGACGACAAGTTCGAGATCGACGCGCTGATCAAGCTGGGCGGCCAGATGATCGCCGCGGGCGTCATGGTCATGCAGGGCCTGACGATCCTGTGGCTGCCGATCCCCGGCGTCGGTCTGGTCGCGCTGACCCAGTGGCAGGGCACCCTGCTCACCGTCGCGCTCGTCGTGATCAGCATCAACGCGGTGAACTTCGTCGACGGCCTCGACGGCCTCGCCGCCGGCATGGTGTGCATCGCCTCCGCCGCGTCGTTCCTGTACGCGTACCGCATCTGGTACAGCTACGGCATCGAGGCCGCCGCCCCGGCGACGCTGTTCGCGGCGATCCTCATGGGCATGTGCCTGGGCTTCCTGCCGCACAACATGCACCCGGCGCGGATCTTCATGGGCGACTCCGGCTCGATGCTCATCGGTCTGGTGCTGGCCGCCGGTGCGATCTCCATCACCGGACAGGTCGACCCCGACGCGATGAACCTGTTCTCCGGTTCGGAGCGCAACACCGTGCACCAGATGGTGCCCGTCTACATCCCCCTGCTGCTGCCGCTGACGATCATCGCGGTGCCGGCCGCCGACCTGGTGCTGGCCATCGTGCGGCGCACCTGGCGCGGACAGTCCCCGTTCGCCGCCGACCGCGGACATCTGCACCACCGTCTGCTGGAGGTCGGCCACTCGCACAGCCGCGCCGTGCTGATCATGTACTTCTGGTCCGCGCTGATCGCCTTCGGTGCCCTGGCCTTCTCGGTCAACTCGGCGTCCATGTGGATCGTGCTCGGTATCGCGGCGCTCAGCGCCGTCGGCCTGGTCCTGCTCCTGCTGCCGCGCTTCACGCCGCGCGCCCCGCGCTGGGCCGAGCACCTGGTGCCGCCGCGCTACCGCCGCCGCAGGGCCGCCTCCGCGGCCGAGGCCGAGCCGTCCGTCACACACGGGACGGCGGAGACCGAGGAGCCGGAGGAGGCCCGCGAGCACCGCACCCCGGTCGCGGCCGGTGTCTCAGGAGTCAACGGAGCGACGGCAATTGGCCCCCGTTCGCGCTTCCTGGATCGGCGCAAAGCCGGATCGTCGCGCTGACGCAAGGTAAGAATCTGACTAACGCGTTGCCAAGTCGTGGGAGTGCAAAGCGCACTAATACCAGACAACTTGGCCCACGGGGTGCACAGACGCGCAGCGTCACTCTCATGTGTGACAGCAAGCACACCTTCTAGGTAAAGACCGCATCAAATAGTTTGTGATACGGTTCACGAGAACCCGGGACGCAGCCGAAGGACCGTAGTGCGACGGTCCCTTGGCGTGAGGTTCTCTCTCAGCCCGGGACTACGCTCGTCCATGACGACACGCCCCCCTTAGCAAGCGGAGTTGCCGCCATGCCGTCCAATGACGCTCGGATTCTCCTTCAGGCCGCTGTGCCCACAGCTGCCGTCGGCGCGATTGCCGCCGTCGTCAGTGGTGTGGTCGCGGGCGGCAAGGGAGCCATCGGGGCGATCGTCGCGACGGTGGTCGTGATTCTCTTCATGGGTATCGGGCTCTACGTTCTGCAGCGCACCGCCAAATCGCTTCCGCACCTGTTCCAGGCGATGGGCCTCATGCTCTACACGGCACAGATTCTTCTGCTGTTCATCTTCGTTGCCGCGTTCAAGAACACGTCGCTGTTCAACCCCAAGGCCTTCGCGATCTCGCTCGTCGCCACCACGCTCGCGTGGATCGGTGCGCAGGCGCGTGCCCAGATGAAGGCCAAGATCCTTTACGTCGAACCCGACTCCTCGAAGGGCGACAAGCCCGAAAAGACGGGGCACTCGTCGTGAGGGGTAGGGCCGGGATAAAGGCGCGAAAGAGATCCTGCTATCGTCCGGTGCCAACTGCGGCATCGCGGGCGCGGGCATCTGAGCTGACGCCTGCTCAATCGCGAGGCTTGATGCCCCACAGCCGCCCCCACATCCGTAACACCAGTCCAGTGCCGAACCGCGGCTGCGCGCCGCGCCGACACAACGAGGTTGCCGTACCTATGCGCCACGCTGAAGGAGCCCGCGGTGAGTGCTGACCCGACGCAGGTGCTCGCCTTCGAGACCGATTGCCACATCTTCGACGGCTGTGGCTTCCCGGCTCCCGGCCTGCACTCGTTCCTGTTCAAGCCCCTCCTCGGGGACGGCGACAGCAACGTGTACTTCAACAAGCCGATGCTGCTGGCGCTGATCGGCTCGGTCATCGTCGTCGGCTTCTTCTGGGCCGCCTTCCGCAAGCCGAAGGTCGTTCCCGGCAAGCTGCAGATGGTCGCCGAGTCGGGCTACGACTTCATCCGCCGCGGTGTCGTCTACGAGACCATCGGCAAGAAGGAAGGCGAGAAGTACGTACCGCTGGTCGTCTCGCTGTTCTTCTTCATCTGGATGATGAACCTCTGGTCGATCATTCCGGTCGCCCAGTTCCCGGTGACGTCGATCATCGCGTACCCCATCGTTCTCGCGGTGATCGTCTACATCACCTGGGTCTCGCTGACGTTCAAGCGGCACGGATTCGTCGGCGCCTTCAAGAACTTCACCGGCTACGACAAGTCGCTGGGCCCGGTTCTCCCGCTGGCCATGTTCATCGAGCTCCTCTCGAACCTGATCGTCCGGCCCTTCACGCACGCGGTGCGACTTTTCGCGAACATGTTCGCGGGCCACACGCTGCTGCTGCTCTTCACGATCGCCAGCTGGTACCTGCTCAACGGCCTCGGGATCGCCTACGCGGGCGTCTCGTTCATCATGGTGATCGTCATGACGGCCTTCGAGCTGTTCATCCAGGCCCTGCAGGCGTACGTCTTCGTGCTCTTGACCTGCACTTTCATCCAGGGCGCGCTCGCCGAGCATCACTGAGCCACCCCCCTGTAAAACCCCCTAAGCGTCCGGTGGCCAACCCCCGCCGGTCCGTACAGAGAAGGAAGAATCAGCATGGCTGCCACTGAGACCCTCGCCGCCGTCTCCGGCTCCCTCGGCTCCATCGGCTACGGCCTCGCCGCCATCGGTCCTGGCGTCGGCGTCGGCATCATCTTCGGTAACGGCACCCAGGCGCTCGCCCGCCAGCCTGAGGCCGCCGGTCTGATCCGCGCCAACCAGATCCTCGGCTTCGCCTTCTGTGAGGCGCTCGCCCTCATCGGCCTGGTCATGCCGTTCGTCTACGGCACCTGATCGACCGATCAGCGACAGCCCACTAGACGAAAGGCACTGACATGAGCCACTTGCTCATTCTGGCGGCCGAGAAGGAGAACCCTCTCGTCCCGCCGATCCCCGAGCTCGTCATCGGCCTGATCGCCTTCGTCATCGTCTTCGGCTTCCTCGCCAAGAAGCTCCTCCCGAACATCAACAAGGTTCTGGAGCAGCGTCGCGAGGCCATCGAGGGCGGTATCGAAAAGGCCGAGGCCGCTCAGACCGAGGCCCAGAGCGTTCTTGAGCAGTACAAGGCTCAGCTCGCCGAGGCCCGGCACGAGGCCGCGCGCCTGCGCCAGGAAGCGCAGGAGCAGGGCGCCACGCTCATCGCCGAGATGCGCGCGGAAGGCCAGCGGCAGCGTGAGGAGATCATCGCCGCCGGTCACACGCAGATCGAGGCCGACCGCAAGGCCGCCGCTCAGGCGCTGCGTCAGGACGTCGGCCACCTGGCCACCGACCTGGCCGGCAAGCTCGTCGGCGAGTCCCTCGAGGACCACGCCCGGCAGAGCCGCGTCATCGACCGCTTCCTCGAGGACCTTGAGGAGAAGGCCGAGGCCGCGCGATGAACGGAGCGAGCCGCGAGGCCCTGGCAGCCGCACGTGAGCGTCTCGACGCGCTGACGGACTCGACGTCCGTGGACGCGGCGCAGCTCGCCGACGAGCTGGCCGCCGTCACCGCGCTGCTCGACCGCGAGGTGTCCCTGCGTCGGGTCCTCACCGACCCGGCGCAGCCCGGCGAGGCCAAGGCCGAACTGGCCCAGCGCCTGTTCGGCGGTCAGGTCAGCGGTACGACCGCCGACCTGGTGGCCGGCATGGTGCGCTCCCGCTGGTCGCGCTCGCGCGACCTGGTGGACTCCATCGAGGAGCTGGCCGCCACCGCCGACCTCACGGCGGCGCAGCGGGCGGGCACGCTCGACGATGTCGAGGACGAGCTGTTCCGGTTCGGCCGGATCGTCTCTTCGAGCACCGAGCTGCGCTCCGCGCTGACCGACCGCGCCGCCGGCAAGGCGGCCAAGAGCGAGCTGCTGCACAGCCTGCTCGGCGGCCGGGCCAATGTGACGACCGAGCGTCTGGTGACGCGCCTTGTGACCGCGCCGCGTGGACGTAGCCTGGAGGCGGGACTCGAGTCCCTGTCCAAGCTCGCCGCCGAGCGCCGCAACCGCATGGTCGCCGTGGTCACTACGGCGGTCGCGCTGAGCGACGGACAGAAGCAGCGCCTCGGTGCCGCTCTGGCGAAGCTCTACGGCCGTCAGATGCACCTCAACCTCGACGTGGACCCCGAGGTCCTCGGCGGGATCCGGGTGCAGGTCGGCGACGAGGTCATCAACGGTTCCGTCGCGGACCGGCTTGAGGACGCCAGCCGCCGCATGGCCGGCTAGCAGCAACTCAATACGCAGTACGTACTTACGGCCCTCGTTGGGCCGTGCAGAGGATTCCTGGGGGTCGCCCCCAGACCCCCAAAGTGAAACTTCGGGCCCAACAAGGAGAGCAGGGAACCCAGATGGCGGAGCTCACGATCCGGCCGGAGGAGATCCGGGACGCGCTGGAGAACTTTGTCCAGTCGTACAAGCCGGACGCGGCCTCGCGCGAGGAGGTCGGTACGGTCACCCTTGCCGGCGACGGCATCGCGAAGGTCGAGGGCCTGCCCTCGGCCATGGCCAACGAACTGCTGAAGTTCGAGGACGGCACCCTCGGCCTCGCGCTCAACCTGGAAGAGCGCGAGATCGGCGCCATCGTCCTCGGCGAGTTCAGCGGCATCGAGGAGGGCCAGCCGGTGCAGCGCACCGGTGAGGTTCTGTCCGTCGCCGTCGGCGAGGGCTACCTCGGCCGCGTTGTCGACCCGCTCGGCAACCCGATCGACGGCCTCGGCGAGATCGAGACCACCGGCCGCCGCGCCCTCGAGCTGCAGGCACCGGGCGTCATGGTCCGTAAGTCGGTGCACGAGCCGATGGAGACCGGCTACAAGGCCGTCGACGCGATGACCCCGATCGGCCGTGGCCAGCGTCAGCTGATCATCGGTGACCGTCAGACCGGCAAGACTGCCCTGGCCGTCGACACGATCATCAACCAGCGCGACAACTGGCGCACCGGCGACCCGAAGAAGCAGGTCCGCTGCATCTACGTCGCCATCGGTCAGAAGGGTTCCACCATCGCCTCCGTGCGCGGTGCCCTGGAAGAGGCCGGCGCGCTCGAGTACACGACCATCGTCGCCGCCCCGGCGTCCGACCCGGCCGGCTTCAAGTACCTGGCGCCGTACACCGGTTCGGCCATCGGCCAGCAGTGGATGTACGACGGCAAGCACGTCCTCATCATCTTCGACGACCTCTCGAAGCAGGCCGACGCCTACCGCGCCGTGTCCCTGCTGCTGCGCCGCCCGCCGGGCCGCGAGGCCTACCCGGGTGACGTCTTCTACCTGCACTCCCGTCTGCTGGAGCGCTGCGCGAAGCTCTCCGACGACATGGGCGCCGGTTCGATGACGGGTCTGCCGATCGTCGAGACCAAGGCGAACGACGTGTCGGCGTTCATCCCGACCAACGTCATCTCCATCACCGACGGCCAGTGCTTCCTGGAGTCCGACCTGTTCAACGCCGGCCAGCGTCCGGCCCTGAACGTCGGTATCTCGGTCTCCCGAGTCGGTGGCTCGGCCCAGCACAAGGCGATGCGCCAGGTCTCCGGCCGTCTCCGCGTGGACCTCGCCCAGTTCCGTGAGCTGGAGGCGTTCGCCGCCTTCGGTTCCGACCTGGACGCCGCGTCGAAGGCCCAGCTGGAGCGCGGTCAGCGCATGGTCGAGCTGCTCAAGCAGCCGCAGTACCAGCCGATGCCGACCGAGGACCAGGTCGTCTCCGTGTGGGCCGGTACCACCGGCAAGATGGATGACGTACCGGTCAAGGACATCCGCCGCTTCGAGAAGGAGCTCCTGGAGTACCTGCACCGCAAGGAGCAGGGCCTCATGACCTCCATCAAGGAGGGCGCCAAGATGTCGGACGACACGCTGCAGGCCATCGCCGACGCCATCGCGGACTTCAAGAAGCAGTTCGAGACCTCGGACGGGAAGCTTCTCGGCGAGGACGCTCCGGCCGCCGCCGGTAAGTGACGACGGAAGGGACCTGACTCATGGGAGCGCAGCTCCGGGTCTACAAGCGTCGCATCAAATCCGTCACCGCGACCAAGAAGATCACCAAGGCGATGGAGATGATCGCCGCCTCGCGCGTCGTCAAGGCGCAGCGCAAGGTGGTGGCCTCCACGCCGTACGCGACCGAGCTCATCCGCGCGGTCACGGCGGTCGGTACCGGCTCGAACACCAAGCACCCGCTGACCACGGAGGCGGAGACGGCGACCCGCTCCGCGGTGCTGCTCCTCACGAGCGACCGCGGACTGGCCGGCGCCTTCAACTCCAACGCCATCAAGGCCGCGGAGCAGCTGACCGCGCGTCTCGAGGCGGAGGGCAAGGAGGTCGACGTCTACATCGTCGGCCGCCGCGGTCTGGCCCACTACAACTTCCGTGAGCGCAAGGTCACGGAGTCGTGGTCGGGCTTCACCGACGAGCCGACCTACGCGGACGCGAAGAAGGTCGCCGTTCCGCTGATCGAGGCCATCGAGAAGGAGACGGCGGACGGCGGCGTGGACGAACTCCACATCGTCTACACCGAGTTCGTCTCGATGATGACGCAGACGGCGGTCGACGGCCGCCTGCTGCCGCTTCGCCTCGAAGAGGTGGCGGAAGAGGTCGCGCCCAAGGGCGAGATCCTTCCGCTGTACGACTTCGAGCCGTCGGCGGAGGACGTCCTCGACGCCCTGCTGCCGCGCTACGTCGAGAGCCGTATCTACAACGCGCTGCTCCAGTCGGCCGCCTCCAAGCACGCCGCCACGCGCCGTGCGATGAAGTCGGCCACCGACAACGCGGGAGACCTGATCACCAGCCTCTCCCGACTTGCCAACGCGGCCCGACAGGCCGAAATCACCCAGGAAATCAGCGAGATCGTCGGTGGCTCCGCAGCCCTGGCCGACGCGACCGCGGGGAGTGACAGGTAATGACGACGACAGTTGAGACGGCCGTTGCCACGGGCCGCGTCGCCCGGGTCATCGGCCCGGTCGTCGACGTGGAATTCCCCGTCGACGCGATGCCGGAGATCTACAACGCCCTGCACGTCGAGGTGGCCGACCCGGCCAACGCCGGCGAGAAGAAGATGCTGACCCTGGAGGTCGCCCAGCACCTGGGTGACGGCCTGGTCCGCACCATCTCGATGCAGCCCACCGACGGTCTGGTCCGCCAGGCCACGGTGACCGACACCGGCTCGGGCATCAGTGTCCCGGTCGGCGACTTCACCAAGGGCAAGGTGTTCAACACCCTCGGTGAGGTGCTGAACGTCGACGAGACCTACGAGGGCGAGCGCTGGTCCATCCACCGCAAGGCCCCGGCGTTCGACCAGCTCGAGTCCAAGACCGAGATGTTCGAGACCGGCCTGAAGGTCGTCGACCTTCTCACCCCGTACGTCAAGGGCGGCAAGATCGGTCTGTTCGGTGGTGCCGGTGTCGGCAAGACCGTGCTGATCCAGGAAATGATCATGCGTGTCGCCAACCTCCACGAGGGCGTCTCCGTCTTCGCGGGTGTCGGTGAGCGCACCCGTGAGGGCAACGACCTCATCGCGGAGATGGAAGAGTCCGGCGTTCTGGACAAGACCGCCCTGGTCTTCGGTCAGATGGACGAGCCCCCGGGCACCCGTCTGCGTGTCGCCCTGGCCGGTCTGACCATGGCGGAGTACTTCCGCGATGTGCAGAAGCAGGACGTGCTGTTCTTCATCGACAACATCTTCCGCTTCACCCAGGCCGGTTCCGAGGTGTCCACCCTGCTCGGCCGTATGCCGTCCGCGGTGGGTTACCAGCCGAACCTGGCCGACGAGATGGGTCAGCTGCAGGAGCGCATCACCTCCACGCGTGGTCACTCGATCACCTCGATGCAGGCGATCTACGTTCCCGCGGACGACCTGACCGACCCGGCCCCGGCCACCACCTTCGCCCACCTCGACGCGACGACGGTTCTCTCCCGTCCGATCTCCGAGAAGGGCATCTACCCGGCCGTGGACCCGCTGGACTCCACGTCCCGCATCCTGGACCCGCGTTACATCGCGCAGGACCACTACGACGCCGCCATGCGCGTCAAGACGATCCTGCAGAAGTACAAGGACCTCCAGGACATCATCGCGATCCTCGGTATCGACGAGCTCGGCGAGGAGGACAAGCTCGTCGTCCACCGTGCCCGTCGCGTGGAGCGCTTCCTGTCCCAGAACACCCACGCCGCCAAGCAGTTCACCGGCGTCGACGGTTCGGACGTTCCGCTGGACGAGTCGATCGCGGCCTTCAACGCGATCTGCGACGGCGAGTACGACCACTTCCCGGAGCAGGCGTTCTTCATGTGCGGTGGCCTCGAGGACCTCAAGGCCAACGCCAAGGAGCTCGGCGTCTCCTGAACCTCGTGTTCATGAAGAGGGGCGGGGTGTCACCTCGCGGGGTGCGTCCCGCCCCCCTTCGTACGCCTACTAGACTTTGACCCAACACCCGGCAGCAACGCCGGGTGGTGACCCGAGGAGCCCACCTTGGCTGCTGAGCTGCACGTCGAGCTCGTCGCCGCGGACCGTAGTGTCTGGTCCGGCGAGGCCACCCTGGTCGTCGCGCGTACCACGTCCGGCGACATCGGCGTCATGCCCGGTCACCAGCCGCTGCTCGGTGTGCTGGAGTCGGGCCCGGTGACCATCCGTACGAGTGATGGTGGAACGGTCGTCGCTGCGGTGCACGGCGGTTTCATCTCGTTCGCCGACAACAAGCTGTCGCTGCTGGCCGAGATCGCCGAGCTGTCGGACGAGATCGACGTCCAGCGCACGGAGCGGGAGCTCGAGCGCGCGAAGGCGGAGGGCGACGCCACCGCCGAGCGCCGCGCGGACGTCCGACTGCGTGCGGTGGCGACGCGCTGACCCCAGCGCGCACGGAATGACGTGACTCAGCCGCGGCCGGGACTGGATAAAACCAGACCTGGCCGCGGCTGAGGCGATGCGGGTACTTTTTTCCGTTTCATTACCTGCTTTACCTAGGAGACGAGGAGGTCGGTGTCGATGGTCCTCGCTCTGACTGTGTGCGGGTTGGTAGTGGCGCTCGTGGTGGTGGGGCTGTTCGTCTTCGGCCTCCGCCGCCGGCTGATCCAGCGCTCAGGCGGCACGTTCGACTGCAGCCTGCGCTGGGACGTCCCCGAGAAGAGTGACCCCAGCGGCAAGGGCTGGAGCTATGGGGTCGCCCGCTACAACGGCGACCGCATCGAGTGGTACCGCGTCTTCTCCTACGCCCCCCGCCCGCGCCGCGTCCTGGAGCGCTCGGCGATCGAGGTGGCGGGCCGTCGGGCCCCCGAGGGCGAGGAGGAGCTGGCGCTGCTCTCCGACGCGATCATCCTCACCTGTGTCCATCGCGGGACACGGCTCGAACTGGCGATGAGCGAAGACGCGCTGACCGGATTCCTCGCGTGGCTGGAAGCAGCCCCGCCCGGTCAGCGCGTCAATGTCGCTTAACTCGTAGGTCGCGCAACTCGCGGTCGGGTAACCCGCTTACGAGAGACCGCTGTTGATGGCGCTCACCAGCTCGCCGTTGCTGGTGTCACCGCTGAACTCCCAGAAGAACGCGCCACCCAGGCCCTGGTTCTTGGCCCAGGTCATCTTGGTACCGATGGTGGCCGGGGTGTCGTAGCTCCACCAGTTGCTGCCGCAGTGCGCGTAGGCCGTACCGGCGATCGTGCCGGTGGCGGGGCAGGACGTCTTGAGGACCTTGTAGTCCTCGATGCCCTGCTCGTACGTGCCCGCCGCGGGGCCGGTCGCCGTGCCGCCCGGCGCGTCCTGTGTGACGCCGGTCCAGCCGCGTCCGTAGAAGCCGATGCCGATCAGCAGTTTGCTCGCGGGCACGCCCTTCGCCTTGTACTTGGCGATCGCGTCGGCCGTGGTGAAGCCGGCCGTCGGGATGCCGCTGTACGAGGTGAGCGGGGAGTGCGGGGCCGTCGGGCCCTGGGCCGCCCAGGCGCCGAAGAAGTCGTACGTCATCACGTTGTACCAGTCGACGTACTGGGCCGCGCCCGCGTAGTCCGCGGCGTCGATCTTGCCGCCGGAGGAGCCGTCGGCGGTGACGGCCGAGGTGACCAGGTTGCCGCTGCCGAACTTCGAACGCAGCGCGGACATCAGGTTCTTGTAGGCCGCGGCACCACTGGTGTCACAGCTCAGACCGCAGGCGTTCGGGTACTCCCAGTCGATGTCGATGCCGTCGAACACGTCCGCCCAGCGCGGGTCCTCGACCAGGTCGTAGCAGGACTGCGCGAAGGCGGCCGGGTTGGCGGCGGCTTCGCCGAAGCCGCCGGACCAGGTCCAGCCGCCGAAGGACCAGAGGACCTTGATGTTCGGGTACTTGGCCTTCAGCTGGCGCAGCTGGTTGAAGTTGCCGCGCAGCGGCTGGTCCCAGGTGTCGGCGACGCCGCTGACCGACTGGTCGGCGGTGAACGCCTTGTCGTAGTCGGCGTAGGAGTCGCCGATCGCGCACTTGCCGCCGGTGACGTTGCCGAAGGCGTAGTTGATGTGCGTGATCTTCGACGCGGAGCCGGACGTCACCAGGTTCTTGACGTTGTAGTTGCGGCCGTAGATGCCCCACTCGGTGAAGTAGCCGAGCTTGACGGCGTTCCCGGTGGGCGGGGGAGTGGTGCCGCCGCCCGTGGTGTGCACGGCGACCGCACCGCTCGCCGGGCCGGTCTGGTCGGCGGTGTCGCGGGCCTGGACGGTGTACGAGTAGTCGGTGCCGGCGGTCAGACCGGTGTCCGAGTACGAGGTCGTCGTCACCGTCGCGACCTTGGCGCCGTCGCGCAGGACGTCGTAGTTCTTGATGCCCTTGTCGTCGGTGGCGGCCGTCCAGGAGAGCTTCACCGAGGTGTCGGTGATGGAGGACGCGGTCGGTGTGCCGGGCGCGGAGGGCGCGTTGTCGCCAGGGACGGTGGTGCCGCCGTCACAACTGCCGCCGTTCAGCGTGCAGTTGGAGGGCGATCCCGATCCGGCACCGTTGAAGCCGAAGGAGACGGAGGCGCCCGCGGCGAGGGTGCCGTTGTAGGACTTGTTCTTGGCGGTCCAGTGGGTGCCGGAATTGGTGACGTCGGCGTCCCAGGCCGAGGTGACGGACGTACCGGAGGGGAAGTCCCACTCGATGGTCCAGGAGCTGATGGCCGTGGTCCCGGTGTTCTTGACGGTCCACTTGCCTTCGAAGCCGGTACCCCAGTCCTGGGTCTTGGTGTACGTGGCGGTGGCGGTGGTGGCCGCCGAGGCGGGGCTCGCGAGCCCGACGAGGGCGGCGAGCGGAAGCAGCAGGGTGGTGAGCCCTGCGACGGCTCTGTGTCTGAAACGCATCCTGCGTCTCCTCCGGGGGAGTTGATGAGGTGCGGTGGACAATAGAAAGGTCTGGACCATAGGTCAATAGGTCCAGACCACTGTGGCGGCTGCTTGTCGTTACTTGTTACACGCCCAACTCCTGTGCCAGCACGGCCGCTTGGACCCTGCTCCGCAGCTCCAGCTTCCCCAGCAGGCGGCTGACGTGGGTCTTCACGGTCGCCTCCGCCATGTCGAGACGGGCCGCGATCTCCGCGTTGGAGAGCCCCTGCCCGAGACAGGACAGCACCTCGCGCTCCCGTCGGGTGAGGGCGTCCAGGACGGACGGATCGGCCGTCGGCTCCCGTACGGGCTTCGCGGCGAACTCCGCGATCAGCCGGCGGGTGACGGCCGGGGCGATGAGTCCCTCCCCGCGCGCCACCGTCCGTACCGCCTCCAGCAGATCCTTGGCCTCGGTGTTCTTCAGCAGGAAGCCGGAGGCGCCCGCGCGCAGCGCCCCGAAGACGTACTCGTCGAGGTCGAAGGTGGTGAGCACAAGGACGTCGGCGAGCTGCTCGGCGACGACCTGGCGGGTGGCGGACACCCCGTCGAGGCGGGGCATCTGGACGTCCATCAGGATGAGATCCGGCCGTAGTTCACGGGCCAGCGCGACCGCCCGCTCCCCGTTCTCCGCCTCGCCGACCACCTCGATGTCGGGCGCGCTGCGCAGGATGAGGACGAGCCCGGCGCGTACCGCGGACTGGTCCTCGGCGACGAGCACCCGGATCATGCGGATTCTCCTTGGGTCAGGGGCAGGGTGGCGCGTACGGCCCAGATCTTGGCGGTGGGGGAGTCCTCGGGGCCGGCCTCGAAGCTGCCCTGCAGCAGCGCGACCCGCTCCCGCATGCCGACCAGACCGGCGCCCGACCCCGGGGCCCGCGGCCCGTCCCCGTCGCCGTACGGACTGGTGACGCACGCCGTCAGGGAGCCGTCCCGCTGGGCGACGCCCACCGTGACCGTGCCGGGGGAGGCGTGCTTGAGGGCGTTGGTCAGGGATTCCTGGACGATGCGGTATGCCGCCAGCTCGACCGGTGCGGGGAGTCCGTCGGCGTGGTCGGTCTCCAGCACGACATCGAGTCCGTTGGCGCGGGCGCTCTCCACCAGCGCGCCGAGTCCGTCGAGGGTGGGGGCCGCGGTCGGCTCGTGGTCGCCGCTGCCGTCGCGCAGGATGCCGATCAGCCGGCGCATCTCCGCGAGTCCGTCGACGCTGTTCTCGCGGATGACGGAGAGGGCTTCCTTGGATGTCTTCGGGTCGTCGAGGGAGAGCGCGGCGGTGGAGTGGATGGCGATGGCGGACAGGTGGTTGGCGACCATGTCGTGCAACTCCCGTGCCATGCGGGCCCGTTCGGCGGAGACCGCCTGGGTGCGGTCCATCTCGGCGAGCAGGGCGGTCTGTTCGGCGCGCAGGCGTTCGGCGATGGCGGTGTCGCGGTGGTTGCGGACCACCCAGCCGGTGGCGGCGGGCGCGAGCGCCACCACGCCGACGCCCACGCCGATCAGCAAGGCCTGGGGGTCGCGCCAGAGCATGAGGGGCACCACCGCGCCGATCACCGTGAGCAGTCCGGTGATCCAGGGCAGGCGTCGGGCGGAGGCGGGGGTGCCGTACAGGACGGCCGCGTACATGAGGTCGGTGAACATCACGACCGTGACCACGCTGCCCTGCGTCACCGTGTCCGCTACCAGCGCGGCCGTGCCGATCAGCAGGGCCGGTCTGGGCCGGGTGCGGCGCAGCAGCTCGCAGCCGGCCGTCACGAACAGCGGCACCAGCAGGGCCCAGCGCTGCGGCAGCAGGACGAGGCTGTCCGTGGCCTCGCGTGGGCCGAGTCCGAGGACCCACAGCAGCAGCCCGCCGAACAGTCCACCGACCGCGATGCGCACGTCGTCGCGGTGCGGGCGGGGGAGTCGTACGGCCATGCGTCCATCCAACACGGCGCACGGGCCGTCCGCCTGCTTCCCGGGAAGGGTCCGGAACTGCATCTTTCGATGTACCCCGACTTCGTCACCGCCGACGACGATTCCGGTGCCCAGCGCCGGAAGCCTGGAAAGGGGATCGAGAGGAGCGAACCGTGATCGTCGGGTTGATCGTCGCGTGCGAGGTCGGTTTCTGGGTGCTGCTGGCCGCCGGGCTGGCCGTTCGGTACCTGGTGAAGTGGCGCCGCACGAGCCTGGCGCTGCTGTTGTGCGAGCCGTTGCTGGAGGTGGTCCTGTTCGTAGTCACCGCCGTCGACCTCAAGAACGGCGCGAAGCCGGGATGGGAGCACGGCCTCGCCGCCCTGTACATCGGCTACACCGTGGCCTACGGCCACTACACGATCCGCTGGCTCGACGGTCACGCCGCACACCGGCTCGCCGGGGGCCCGCCCCCGGCGAGGCCGCCCCGCTACGGGACGGCCCGAGCCAGGCACGAGGGCAGGCTGTGGCTGCGTACGCTGCTGGCGGCCGCCGTTGCCTGTGCCCTTCTGCAGGCCGCGATCTGGTACGTGGGCGACGGCGACACGGAGTCGCTGCGGTCCTTCCAGTGGGTGGCGTTGCGCGCGACGGCGATCCACGGCCTGGTCGCCCTCACCTACGCGCTGTGGCCGAAGAAGGCCCCGGCGTCAGCGCTCCCCGCCCGGGACCCACAGCACGTCCCCGACCTCACCGTTGGCCGTACGGGCCAGGATGAACAGCAGGTCCGATAGCCGGTTGAGGTAGGTCGCGGTGAGCGGATTCATGACCTGTCCGTGCGCCTCCAGGGCCGCCCAGGTGGAGCGCTCGGCCCGTCGGACGACCGTGCACGCCTGGTGCAGCAGCGCCGCGCCGGGTGTGCCGCCGGGCAGGATGAAGGAGCGCAGCTTCTCCAGCCGCTCGTTGAAGCGGTCGCAGTCCGCCTCCAGCTTGTCGATGTAGAACTGCTCCACCCGCAGCGGAGGGAACTGCGGGTTCTCGACCACCGGCGTCGACAGGTCCGCGCCCACGTCGAACAGATCGTTCTGGACGCGGGTGAGCACCTTGACGATTTCCTCGTCCAGGCCGCCGAGCGCGATCGCCGTCCCGATCACCGCGTTCGCCTCGTTGGCGTCCGCGTACGCCGAGATCCGCAGGTCGGTCTTGGCGACCCTGCTCATGTCGCCGAGGGCGGTGGTGCCCTGGTCGCCGGTCCTGGTGTAGATGCGCGTCAGATTGACCATGAGGTCAGCGTAGTTTCGCTCCGGCCTTCCGGAAGACTCGTGTGCCCACCGTCACGGCGAGCGCCGTGAAGCCGAGGGCGACCAGAACGCCGTACAGCATGTGAGCCGTGGCGTACGAGCTCACGTACGCGTCGCGCACCGCGTCCAGCAGATAGCGGAGCGGCATGAAGTGGGAGAGCGCCGCGCTCCGCTCGCGGCTGTGGGAGATCGGCCAGGAGGTCGTCGACAAGCTGGAGGAGGCGCTGCGCGAGGAGACCGGTGCGTCCGCGGGCGACCCGCTGCCCGGCCTGATCGCGGGCCAGATCAACTGGGTCCACCAGACCGTTCTGTCCGTCATCGGACGAGAGATGATGGCCGGTCGCAATCCGGACGAAGTGTCCCGTGAAGTGCTCGTTCTCCTCGACGACATGGAGGAGCTGTTGAGCGAGAAGGTCCTCAACTACGCCGTACGGGCGGTGGAATGACCCACGCCGGTGTGATGTCCGTCAGATGAGACGTGACGCGCATTACTTACCGGTCACACAGGCACGCCCGAGCGCTAAGGTCCGCCGAAGAGGCAACTTAAGCAGCGTGTTAAGGGGAGTCGGAGTGGCACGGAAGCTCGCGGTCATCGGAGCCGGACTCATGGGGTCCGGTATCGCCCAGGTCTCCGCCCAGGCGGGCTGGGACGTCGTCCTGCGCGATGTCACCGACGAGGCGCTGACCCGTGGCCTCGACGGCATCAGGGCCTCGTACGACAAGTTCGTGAGCAAGGGCAAGCTGGAAGCCGCGGACGCGGACGCGGCACTCGCGCGCATCACCGCCACCACCGACCTGGACGCGGCCGCCGACGCCGACATCGTCGTCGAGGCCGTCTTCGAAAAGCTCGAGGTCAAGCACGAGATCTTCCGGACGCTCGACAAGATCGTCCGCGACGACGCGGTGCTCGCCTCCAACACCTCCGCCATCCCGATCACCAAGATCGCGGCGGCCACCGAGCACCCCGAGCGGGTCGTCGGCGTGCACTTCTTCTCGCCGGTGCCGATGATGCAGCTCGTCGAGCTGGTGCGCGGCTACAAGACGAGCGACGAAACGCTGGCCACCGCGCGGGCGTTCGCCGAGTCCGTCGGCAAGACCTGCATCGTCGTCAACCGCGACGTCGCCGGTTTTGTGACGACCCGTCTCATCTCGGCGCTCGTCGTCGAGGCGACGAAGCTGTACGAGTCGGGCGTGGCCACGGCCGAGGACATCGACCTCGCCTGCAAGCTGGGCTTCGGCCACGCCATGGGCCCCCTGGCCACCGCCGACCTGACGGGCGTCGACATCCTGCTGCACGCCACCAGCAACATCTACACCGAGACCCAGGACGAGAAGTTCGCCCCGCCGGAGCTGATGCGCCGGATGGTTGACGCTGGTGACATCGGGCGCAAGAGCGGGCAGGGCTTCTACAAGCACTGAGAACGATTCTGCGGCGCCCGGACACGGGCGCCGCACCCTGCACGGAAACCGCACGCGCCGCTGGAGTATCACTCCATGAGGTGAATTCGGTATCGGTTCGCTTACAGACGGCAACTTCTGCGGCCTTCAGGCAGTCAGACCGTGCACAACAGACAGACACGAACGCGAACAGACACACGCGGAGTACGAGACGCACTCTCGGGGAGCGCATATGTACATCAGGGGCGACCACGCCGAGCTGGTCGTCGGGGGCCGCCTCGACGTACGCAGCGCGGCGGACGCCCGTACCGTCCTGCACTCGGCCGTCGACGACGGAGTCGGCGACCTGGTGCTGGACCTGTCCGAGCTGGACTCCTGGGACGCCACCGGGCTCGGTGTCATCATGGGGGCCCACCGACGGGCCGGGCGGTGCGGCCGACGGCTCGTGCTGCGCGGCGTGCCACTTCAGATGCAGCGCCTGCTGGTCGCCACCCGGCTGCACCGGATCCTGGCGATCGAGGGCGGCATCGGGGTGGACTCCCTGCCCCGGGTCTGAGTGACCGGGGGCGTGTCACCGCCTCGGGGGTGACACTTCGTACACGCGTCCTGACCGGCGTGCGAAAGGCACCACGCGCACAATCCTCACGAAGCTGTGACGTCTCGGACGGCGCGGTACCCCGGCGGTTCGTAGATACTGTGCGAAGGTTTAGGGTTCGGCTGCCCGCCACCCGAAACCCTGCGAGCGGGCACCGGACCAGAAGCGACAGCGCGGTGTGCAGCAAGGCCGGGAGGGGCTCGGCACACGACGCTTTTGGGGGGCTTGGAACACATGGACCCGAACAACCGGGGACCCGAAGAGTACGGCCATGATGACGACGGCCAGGCGCCTCGCTCGCGCCCGCCGCGTGACCCGCTCACAGCCGACCTGGGCCAGCATTCGCCCGCGCTCGCCCGCACGGTTCAGCTCGTCTCGGGCGACTTCCTGCTCACCGTCAACCCCGTCGACGGCAGCGAGATCGAGAACTGCCCGCCGCACGAGCGGCCGCGGCCGCCGGTGAAGTTCAGCGCCGCCGAGCGCGTCGAGCTGGCCCGCGCGGCCCAGCCGCCCGTCCCACCGGGTCCGGCGCAGCCCCGGCTGCCACTCCTGGAGCGCCAGGAGGTGCGCGAGCGGCTCGTGCGCCTCCTCGCGCGCGGGCGCTCGGTACGCCTCACCGGACCCTCCGGCTCGGGCCGCACCAGCCTGCTCGACGCGGTCGCCGAGGACTGCGCGGACCTCGCACCCGACGGCGTCGTACGCCTCTCCGGCTACCGGCGCACGCCGAGCGATCTGCTGCACGACCTCTTCGCCGCCGTCTACAACACGCCGCTGCACCGCCCGGAACGGGACGAACTGCACCGGTTCGTCCATGAGATCGGCGCGGTCGTCGTCCTCGACGACGTGGAGTTCGGCGGCAGCGCGCTGGACGAGTTGCTCGACGCCACCCCCGAGTGCGCCTTCCTCATCAGTGCGACGCCCGACGTCCCCGCGCCGTCCACCGACTCCCTCCTCGAAGAGGTGTTCCTGGGCGGGCTCGACCGCAGCGGGGGCCTCGAACTCCTGGAGCGCGCCGTCGGACGTGTCCTGACCGAGGACGAGTCGAACTGGGCGGGAGACCTCTGGTTCGAGTCCGAGGGCCTTCCCCTGCGCTTCATGCAGGCCGGAGCGCTGCTGCGGCAGCGCGACCAGCTGCGGGCCAGCGAGGGCGCCGTCGACGAGTTCGGCGTCTTCCAGGAAGTGCCGGTCGACGCGCCCTTCGACGCCGAGGACGGCCACGAGGTACCGCTGCCGTCGCTCGCCGAAGGGGCCGCGCCCGCCGCGCTGCTCGCCTCCCGGCTGAGCGACTCGGCCCGCGCCACCCTGCGGTTCGCGGTCGCGCTCGGCGGCGAGGTGCCGCACCAGGCGCACCTGCCCGCCCTCGTGGGCGACACCCACGCCGACGCCGCACTCGCCGAACTGGCGAGCTGCGCGCTGGTCTCCCCGGTCGGCTCGCGCTACCGGCTCGCCGCCGGAGTGCTGGCCCAGCTGGAAACCGCCGGATACGCGGACGGCATCGAGGAGCAGGCCCGCGCCGCGGCCCAGCACTACAGCTGGTGGGCCGGGCACCCCTCGGTCACCCCGGAGCGGGTCTGCGCCGAGGCCGACGCGCTGCTCGCCGCCCTCACCGTGCTGGTGCCGCTCACCACGGCCCCGCTCGGCGAGGAGGACGAGAGCGTCGCCGTGCGGCTGGCCCGCACAGCCGCGCCCGCGTTCGCCGCGGGCCTGCACTGGAGCGCCTGGGAGCGCGCGCTGCGCTCCGGCGCCGAGGCCTCCCGGCTCTCCGGCGAGGTCGGCGAACAGGCCTACTTCCACCATGAGTTGGGCATCCTCGCGCTCTGCGCCGGCCAGCTGGACCGGGCCCGCGCCGAGCTGGAGGCCTCCATCGGGCTGCGCGGCGCCCTCGCCGACAAGCGCGGCACGGTCGCGGGCCGCCGCGCCCTCGCGCTCGTCGCCGACCGCTCCGGTGACACACCCGGCCTCGGGTCCACCGTGGGGGAGGAGGTGCCCGACGCCCGGTACGAGGAGTCGGCGTCGCCGCCCGGTGGCGTACCGGCCGCCTTCACGATGGCCGAACCCCCCGGCGAGCCCTCCACGCTGGTCACCCACCGGGCCGACCCCGGCCGCCCCGCGCCGAAGCGATCGGGCGTCGCGGGCCGCTTGGTGAGCGGTACCCGGCGCAATCTGGTGGCCGCGGGCGCGGGCGCGCTCCTCGCCGCGGTGCTCGGCACCGTGGTGACGCTCGGCGCGACCTCGGACCACAACAACGACACCCCGTCCGAGAAGGTCGGCGTCAACCCCTCGGCCAGCCAGGGCAGCGACGACGACAGCCTGGGCGCGGACAAGGCGAAGAAGGGCGGCGACTCCGACACGGGTGTCGTGGCGACGCCCACGGACCCGGGTCCGGACGGCACGTACGGGACGTCGGACGATCCGACGCCGACGAGCACGGGCAGCGGGGAGCCGTCCGACGATCCGAGTGGGACGAAGACTTCGGGTACGCCGTCGAAGTCGCCGTCCAAGAGTCCGTCGAAGTCGCCCTCCAAGACGCCTTCGCAGACGCCTTCGTCGACGCCGAGTCAGACGCCGTCGGGCACGCCGTCGGACACGCCTTCCGAGACGCCGACGCCCACCGCGACGGCGCCGTCCACGTCGGACTCCGCGAGCGGCCCCGCGTCGAGCAGCGCCCCGGCGAGCACCACCGCCAGCGCATCGGAGAGCAGCGTGCCCGCCAGCAGCAGCGCGGCCACGTCGCCGAGCGGCGCGGTGATCTGACCGTACGACGCCAGAGGGCCGGGTCCGATGTTGCGGACCCGGCCCTCTGCTGTCGTCGTACGTACGGTCAGAACAACCGCAGCTTGTCGTCCTCGATCCCGCGCAGCGCGTTGTAGTCCAGCACCGCGCAGCCGATGCCGCGGTCGGTGGCGAGAACGCGGGCCTGCGGCTTGATCTCCTGGGCGGCGAAGATGCCGCGGACCGGCGCGAGGTGCGGGTCGCGGTTCAACAGCTCCAGATAGCGCGTGAGTTGCTCCACGCCGTCGATCTCACCGCGCCGCTTGATCTCCACGGCGACGGTCTGCCCGCCGGCGTCCCGGCACAGGATGTCGACCGGGCCGATGGCCGTCATGTACTCGCGGCGGATGAGCGAGTAGCCCTCGCCGAGGGTCTCGATGCGGTCCGCGAGGAGCTCCTGAAGGTGTGCTTCCACGCCGTCCTTGATCAGGCCGGGGTCCACGCCCAATTCGTGCGAGGAATCGTGGAGGATCTCCTCCATCGTGATGATGAGCTTCTCGCCCGCCTTGTTGATGACGGTCCAGACGCCCTCCTCGTCGCCGGAACCCTCCTTCAGCGTGCAGGGCGGCGACATCCAGTTGAGGGGCTTGTAGGCCCGGTCGTCCGCGTGGATCGAGACGCTGCCGTCCGCCTTCACGAGGATCAGACGGGGGGCCGACGGGAGATGGGCGGTGAGCCGGCCCGCGTAGTCCACGGAACAGCGGGCAATGACGAGACGCATGGTCGGCAACGCTACTCGACGGGCGGTGGTGCGCGCGATTCTCCCACCCGTCGCCCACCACCACCCTGACGGAGAACCTGCGGTTCACACCTTTTATCCCTCGTCCCCCCACCGCCACCCTCAACCGAGGGCCCTCCGGCCCCGCCCCTTTCTTCCTGGAAGAAGCCTGTTCGGTAGTGGCTGATTGTGGGCCTACTGGGAGTTCGCTATGTGCGCATTCTCCTGGTGCCGTCACCGTCCGTTGCTTACCGTATAAACGGGAGGTCGCGATGCGTGTACTCAGCGTGTTCGATATCGCGAATTCCCTATCCCTGTCCGGCAACCCCCGAGGTCTGGGGGTGCGAGAGGAGAACCCATGTCGCTCGACGTCTCACCGGCCCTACTCGAACAGGCCGAGCGAGGCGAGGTCGACGAAGCTGACTTCGTCGACTGCGTCCGGACCTCCCTGCCCTACGCATGGGAGATGATCAGCTCCCTGGTGGCCCAGCTGAAGGTGGACGGCGGCAACTTCGCCGACAACCAGACGCCTCCGCCGGACGAGCAGGCACGTGGCCAGCTGCTGCGTGCGCTCGCGAGTGACGCGATACGCGGCGCGCTGCAGCGGCACTTCGGAGTGCGGCTGGCCTTTCAGAACTGCCACCGGGTGGCGGTGTTCCCGCTGGACGCCTCAGTGGACGACACGCTGGCACGCTTCACCTCGGTCCGCAGTCAGCTGCTGAACCAGTCCCCGGAGTTCCGGGACTGCTGACGCGGTGATGCCGCATTGCTTGCCGCTCCGTACGCGGGAGGTGCATCTGTACTGGGGCGGCAAGCTCCCCGAGCGTCCGGCCCGGGGGAGGGCTGGACGGGCTGTTGGACCGGCCGTACGGCCCGGTGGGCCGGCGGTGTCCGGTCACCTGAGGTGCGGCAGCACCTCGGCCCCGAGACGGCGTACGTTCTCCTCCGTCGCCGCCAGGTCGCCCGAGCCCTCGACGAGCAGGGCGAAGCGTGAGATGCCGGTCCGCTCCGAGGTCGCCGCGAGCCGGTCGGCGCACAGCCGGGGGGTCCCCACCGGGTGCAGCCCGCAGAGCAGTTCGGTGTACGCCAGCGGGTCCCGCATCGAGCGGGCGCGGCCGTCGACCGTCACATGGGCGTCCAGCCCGTGCTTCAGCCAGCCGGGCATCGCCTTGAGAAGCGTCTCGACGGCGTCGCTGCGACGGTCGGCGATCTGGCAGACACCGGCGGACACATGAGCCGCCGCGAAGATCTCGTCCGCCGGGTGCCCGGCCGCGTGCGCGTACTGCCGCCACAGCGCGACCATTTCGGCCTTCTCCTCGTCCCCGACATGCATCCCCAGGAGCATCGGCAGCCCGCGCTCGGCGGCGAGCCGCACGCTCGCCGGTGAGGTGCAGGCGACGACGACCTCGGGCCCGGGACCGCCGCTCAGCGCCTCCGACGGCCGGGGGACGACGGCGACTTCACGGAAGCTGAACCGCTCCGAGGTGCCCTGGACGGACGGCTCGCGCAGCCAGCGCACCAGCAGATCGAGTGATTCCGGGAACCCCTTCTCGTACGCCTCCAGTCCTGAACCGAAGACCTCGAGGTCGACCCAGGGGCCGCCGCGTCCGACGCCCAGCGAGAACCGTCCGCCGGACGTCAGATGCAGCAGTGCGGCCTGCTCGCCGAGCGCGACGGGGTGGACGGTGGGCAGCACGCTGACCGCAGTGCCGACCCGGATGCGGCTGGTGCGGCCGAGCAGGAACGCGGCGAGCGTGACGGCCGACGGGCACGTGCCGTACGGCACGAAGTGGTGCTCGGCGAGCCATACCGAGTCGAGCCCGGCCTCCTCGGCGACCTCGGCGGACCGCACCGCCCGGTGGAGGGTCTCCCCCTGGCCTTGTCCCGGGAACTGGGCCGCGAGTACAAAACTTCCTACGTGCATCGCACTTCCTGCTTCCTCGGCTCCGACACGGAGCTCCCCCACCCGGCATAACCGCATGACACGTGCCGAAGTCACGGCCTGGCGGAGAGATTTGCGGATTGTCTGCGAAATGGGCCGCCCGGTGGGTGATCTGTGCGGGTTGGTGGAGTACGCGTACCCCTGTGCGTGCCGCGTAGGCTGGACATGGCCCCTGCTCCCTGTATAGCTCCGTGAGGTGTCCTGTGTCCCCGCGTCGCAACCGTCCGAAGGCCGCCGACTCGTCCGGTCGGAGTGCGGACGAGGACCGCTCGGGCCGTTACGGCGGCTGGCAGTCCACGGAGAGCTGGCAGGGCGAGGAGTGGAGCGTGCGCCACGTGGCGGGCGCGAGCGCCGAGGGCAAGACCTACCGCTGCCCGGGCTGCGACCAGATGATCCCCTCCGGTGTCCCGCACGTGGTGGCCTGGCCTGAGCACTCGGGCGTCGACGACCGCCGCCACTGGCACAAGGCCTGCTGGAACGCGAAGGACCGCCGCACCTCGCGGGTGCAGCGGTCCCGTAACGCGCCCAGGTTCTAGGCGGTCAACGCGCCCAGGTCCTGGGCGACTTCAGAGGTCGATCCGGGCTGGGTCAGACGTCCCGGCGCTCCAGCAGCACGAAGGCGCCGGCGATCGCCGCCGCCGTCACCCCGGCGAGCAGACCGAGCTGCGCGCCCCCGTGCCCGCTCTCCGTGTCCAGCTGGAAGATCCGCGCGAGGGCGTTGGGAGCGTTGTACTCCTGCATCTTCTCGCCGATCGTGCGCATGCTCTCGGACATCATCAGGAACGCCGGCATGATCGCGGGCACCAGCACGACACCGAGCATCGTGGTGATCGCGCCGGCGGAGTGGCGCAGCATCGAGCCCACCGCGAGCGCGAGGACACCGAGCAGCGAGACGTACAGCGCGCCCATGACCACGGTGCCGCCCCACGAGACGTCCGAGGAGCCGCCGTGCATCCCCGAGGTCATCAGGCCGACCAGGCCGATCGCGAAGGCCGACACGACGAACGCCACCGCGAAGAAGATGATCAGCTTCGCGGCGAGCACCCGGTGCCGCTGCGGCGAGGCCGTGAACGTCGTACGGATCATGCCGGTGCCGTACTCGGAGGAGACCACCAGGACGCCCAGCGTGATCAGGCAGATCTGTCCGAGCATCAGGCCGAAGAAGGCCGGGATGGTGTACGGGACGTCGGTGAAGTCGGAGTTCGTGGTCTGCGCGGCGACCAGGAAGCCGATGCCGATCACCAGAAGCAGGAAGATGCCGAGCGTCCACATCGTGGAGCGCACCGACTTGATCTTCGTCCACTCGGAGGTGAGCGCGTGACCGAGGTGGGTGCGGGTGATCGGGATCGGTGAGGTGTACGAAGTGCCGGGCGCCGCCTGCCAGTTGGGGGCAGCGACGGCCTGCTGCGGCATCGGGGGCTGGGGCGTGCTCATCGGGCGTCCTCGGGCTTGGTCAGGGCGGGGGCGGGTGCGGCGGCGGGAGCGGCGGGCGGCTGCGCCGGAGCCTGGGCGGGCTGCGCGGGGGCCTGGGGCGCCGCCTGGGCGTACGGGTTGGCGTCCGCGGCACCGGGAGCGGCCGGGGCGGCCGGAGCCCCGTACGGGCCCGGCTGACCCGCGGCGGGGGCGCCGGGAGCGCCGTACGGGCCCGGCTGTGCCTGCGGCATCGCGAACGGTTGCCCGCCCTGCTGGGGCGGCGGCGGTGCGTACCAGCCCGGCTGGCCCTGACCCGCCACCGGCATCTGCTGCGGCGGCATGGCACCCGGCGGCAGCTCCTGCTGGAGCCCGGCCTTCTGGTCGATGGTCGAGCGGTAGTCGACGGCGCCCTGCGTCATCCGCATGTAGGCCTCCTCCAGCGACGCCTGGTGCGGAGACAGCTCCCACAGGCGTACGTCGGCGGAGTGCGCGAGGTCGCTGATGCGGGGCAGCGCGAGGCCGGTGACGCGCAGCGCGCCGTCCTGCTCGGGCAGCACCTGGCCGCCCGCCTCGGTCAGCGCGGCGGTGAGCTTCTCGCGCTGCTGCGGCTCGGTGTCCGGGGTGCGGACCCGGGCGAAGTCGGCCGAGTTGTGCGAGATGAAGTCCTTGATGTTCATGTCGGCGAGCAGCTGGCCGCGCCCGATCACGATCAGGTGGTCGGCGGTCAGCGCCATCTCGCTCATCAGGTGCGAGGAGACGAAGACCGTACGGCCCTCCGCCGCGAGGGACTTCATCAGATTGCGCACCCAGAGGATGCCCTCGGGGTCGAGGCCGTTGACCGGCTCGTCGAAGAGCAGCACCTGCGGGTCGCCGAGCAGCGCGGCGGCGATGCCGAGCCGCTGGCCCATGCCGAGCGAGAAGCCCTTGGAGCGCTTCCTGGCCACGTCCTGGAGCCCGACGACACCGAGCACCTCGTCCACGCGGCGGGCCGGGATGCCCGACAGCTGGGCGAGGCACAGCAGGTGGTTGCGGGCGTGCCGGCCACCGTGCACGGCCTTGGCGTCGAGGAGCGCGCCGACCTGGCGGGGCGCGTTCGGCAGCTTGCGGTACGGGAAGCCGCCGATGGTCACCTCACCCGAGGTGGGGTTGTCCAGACCGAGGATCATCCGCATCGTGGTCGACTTGCCCGAGCCGTTGGGGCCGAGGAAGCCGGTGACGGCGCCCGGCCGCACCTGGAAGGAAAGGTTGTACACGGCTGTCTTGTCGCCGTAGCGCTTCGTCAGGCCGACTGCCTCGATCATGCTCCGCACCCATCGAAAGGTTCAGGACGTCGGGGCGCACGCCCCCGTAAGGGTTAGGAGGATATCGGGGCGCTGACGGTTCCACTCAAGAGAAAGTAAAACAGTGCAGGTCATGCGGGGGAGAGATCGGGTAAGGACTCTTACCCGCACTCCTACCTTTGTCAGGTACCCGTCGTGCCTGGTCAGGCCGGAAACGGAACCCTCACACCCGATACGGCAGCGAGTCGTCCAGCGGCGGCAGGTCGTCGTACAGCCGCAGCTCCGCCGATTCGTCGACGTACGGCAGGAAGTCGGTCTGGGGCAGCACCCAGCCCTCCTCGCCGAAGATCCGCGTGCCCCGCTCGCGCAGCGACCGGTCGCCCCCGGCGCGCCGCACCCAGGTGGCCGGATCGGGGCCGAGCAGCTCGCGCAGCCGCGCGGAGTCGGCGAGCAGCGAGGCGAGCAGCTCGGACTGGTCGCCACCCCCGGGGCGGGGCTGTCCCGTGACCGGGTCGGCCAGCACGCCGTGTGCGCTGAAGTAGATGTAGGCGCCGCCGAGCCGCTCCCCGGACGGCATTGTCATCGCGAACGTGTCGCCCGGGAGTATCGCCCGCCGGTAGTCCGGGAACTCGGTGTCGTCGACCGCCTTCAACTGCGTCGAATCCAGCCAGGTCACCACCAGCGTGGTCTCGGCGCCCCGGTCGACGTACGGCGTCCCGGCCACGTAGCCCGCCGGGCTGATGTGCCCCGAGCAGCCCACCCCGATGCCCTGCACGCGCACCGGCACCATCGGCACCGTCGCCGGGATGCCGAGCCGGGTCAGCTTGTGGGCGACCTGCCCGGGGGAGGCGTTCGAGCCGACCGCGATGACCGGGTGACGGCGTCCGGTGACGACCTGGCCGAGGTCGGCGAGCGCTTCGTCGAGCCGCTGTTGCGCCTCCTGCTCCTCCACGTACCACTCGCCGAGCCTGAGCGGCCGTACGTCGAGCTGGAGCAGCTCGCCGCCGGTCAGCAGGGAGGGCTCGGTGGTGGGACGGCCGGGATAGGTGAGCGGCTTCTTGGCGGGCACGTCGTCCAGGCCCAGTGCCTCAAGGCTTCGGTCCTTCGTCGTCACGGTGACGCCCTTCGGGGGGTGGTCGCGCGATACGGGCACAGCCTTCCACGCGAGATGTACCCGGGGCGGGGCCCGGTCTCCCCGTCTGGACGGGGTTGGCCGGAACGGACACCGGGAATCATGCCGTCCCATTGTACGAGTGGGAAGAAGTCGGTTACGGGGGTGGCGAGTTGGGTTTACCGAGACAGCCGGGGCGGGGCCGGGCGCATCCGCGCTTCCGTACGTCCGTTCGCTGGTGGATCGCCGGACGCACCGTCCACGCCCTGCTCCTGATGACGCTCGGCGCGCTGGCCGGACTCTCGCTGGTCATCGCGACCGCCTGGACGCTGACCGAGCACTCGCCGCGGTCGATGGCCGAGCGGTTCTCGAACGAGGAGCGGCTCTTCGACCTCAGCCTCACCGTGCTGCGCGCCTGCGTCGGCACGGACAACCTCGAACCCGAAGCGGACAGCACCGCGCACCAGCTGCTCGCCACGCTCGCCTCGGTCACCGGCTCCCTGGTGCCCGCGGTGCTCCTCGGCATCGTCCTGATCAAGATGTTCGCGCTGCGGCCCTTCGTCTGGCGGCAGCGCGCCAGCATCTCGCAGGCCTGGACCGCGGACTTCCCCGGCTACTCCCGGCTGCACGCGAACAGCGAGGACGCGATCATCGCCGTCCGCTTCTACAACCGCTTCGACAATCTGTCGGTCGTGGACCTGCGCGCCCGGGCCCATCTGCGCTACCTGGAACGCTCCCCGCACGACGGCAGCCTCGTCATCTACAAGCAGTGGCTGAGGGTCCTGGACGCGAAGGGCGAGCCGGCCGACGAGCGGTCCTGGCTCGCGGTCGAGCGCGGGGCACCCTTCACCGTGTGGATACCGGTCGAGGCGCCGGTGGCCGAGCTGCCGTTCCGGCGCATCCAGGGCAAGGACCTGTCAGGGTCGTACGGCGTGAAGCTGCTCGTGCGGCTGACCGCGCGAACCGTGGGTCTCGGCACCGAGGTCGCCGACGAGCGCTGGTTCGACCTGGAGGGCGGCGACTTCGAGCTCGGCCGTTTCGTGCCGCTCCAGCCGGACCTGGACCGGGACGTGTGGCGCTGGGAGGGCTGGACGGACTTCGACGGGCTGATCCAGCGGCCGCCGCCCGACGAGGGGCAGGTCACGCGCCCCGGCTCCTGAGCCAGGTCACGCGTCCGGGCTCTTGGGTCAGGTCACGCGCCCGGGCTCTTGGGCGATCGCACGCAGTCTCAAGCGTCCCGTTTCTTGAGCAGCGCATACCCCCCGATGAGCGCCGCGGCCACCCACAGCACCATGATCGCGAGGCCGCCCCAGGGTCCGTACGGAGTGTCGTCGCCGATCGGGGTCACGACCCGCATGATCTTGCTGCCGGCCTGGTCGGGCAGATAGCGGCCGACCTTCTTGGTCGCGGATACGGCGCCCAGGATGTTGGAGATCAGGAAGAAGAACGGCATCAGGATGCCCAGCGAGAGCATCGGACTGCGCAGCATCGCCGCGACGCCCATCGAGAAGACGGCGATGAGCGTCATGTAGAGCCCGCCGCCGATCACCGCGCGCAGCACGCCCGGGTCGCCGATGGACGCCTTGTGCGCGCCGAGCACCGCCTGGCCCAGGAAGAAGGCGACGAAGCTGGTGATCATGCCGACGACGAGGGCGAGGCCCGTCGCCACCGCGATCTTGCTGAACAGGAACGTGCCGCGCTGCGGGACCGCGGCGAGCGAGGTGCGGATCATGCCGGTGCTGTACTCGTTGCCCACCACCAGTACTCCGAACACGATCATCGCGAGCTGACCGAGGGTCATGCCCGCGAAGCTGATGAACGTCGGGTCGAAGGAGAGCCGCTCCCGCACGGGCATCTTGTCGAACTCGTTCTTCGACAGCAGCGAGATCAGGATGCCGAGGGCGATCGTGACGACCGCGGCGAGACTGAGCGTCCAGACGGTGGACGCGACGGACCGGATCTTGGTCCACTCCGACTTGAGAACCTGGGTGGCCGCCATGGTCAGCCCCTCCTCCAGTCGCCGCCCCATTGCGGGTCCGGCCGCGGGGCCGGTGTGTGCGGGGTGTCGGCGTGCGCGTGGTACTCCACCGACTCCGCGGTCAGCTGCATGAACGCCTCCTCCAGGGAGGCCTGTTGGGGGCTGAGCTCGTGCAGCACGAGGTGGTGCTGCGCGGCCAGCTCACCGATGTGCTCCGGTTTGCCGCCGTCCACTTCGAGCGTGCCGCTGCCCGTCTCGACGACCGTGATCCCGGCGCCGTGCAGCACGTCGAGGAGCCGCTCGCGCTGAGGGGAGCGGATACGGACATAGGACCGCGAGTTCTGCTGGATGAAGTCGGCCATGGAGGTGTCGGCGAGGAGTCTGCCCTGGCCGATGACGACGATGTGGTCGGCGGTCAGCGCCATCTCGCTCATGAGATGGGAGGAGACGAAGACCGTACGGCCCTGAGTCGCGAGGGACTTCATCAGATTGCGGATCCAGTGGATGCCCTCGGGGTCCAGCCCGTTGACCGGCTCGTCGAACATCAGGATCCGCGGGTCGCCGAGGAGCGCGCCCGCGATGCCGAGCCGCTGGCCCATGCCGAGCGAGAAGCCCTTGGCCTTCTTGTTCGCCACCGGGGTGAGCCCCACCGTGTCGAGGACCTCGTGGACGCGCGCCTTGGGGATGCCGTTGCTCTGGGCGAGACAGAGAAGGTGATTGAACGCGCTGCGGCCGCCGTGCATGGCCTTGGCGTCCAGCAGGGCGCCGATGTATTTGAGCGGGTCCCTCAGGTGGTCGTAGTGCTGACCGTCGATCCGGACATCGCCGGCGGTCGGGTGGTCGAGCCCGAGCACCATCCGCATCGTCGTGGACTTTCCGGCGCCGTTGGGGCCGAGGAAGCCGGTCACGATGCCGGGTCTGACGGCGAAGGTGAGGTTGTTCACCGCCACTTTCTCGCCGTACCGCTTGGTCAGCCCCTCGAGCTCGATCATGCGGCCACGCTAAGTCGGGCCGAATGGCTGTGCCACTTGAGCAGGGGGGCCTGCCGCTTGTTCGCCGTGGCCGGCTGCTGCGCCGTGGTGGCTTGTCGCGCCCACGCGGCGGAGCCGCATGCCGTCACAGCCCCGCGCCCCTTACGGGCCCCCGAAGCCCTGCTACAAGGGCAGCCCCCCTTCGTGCCTGCGACAAAGGCCCGCACCCCCGGCGGAGGGTGCGGGCCTCGGTTGTCGCTACCGGTCGAGCAGTTACCGGGACTGCTGGGCCGGAACCCCGCGGGAGATCGGCTCGTCCTCGGCCGGCGTGCCGGCCGCGGCCACCGCGGCGCCCGTGAGCGTCGCGAGCATCTCGCGGACGTTCGTGAGCTGGGCGTTGATCGAGTCGCGGCGGTTGGTGAGGGCCGCGAGCTCGCGCTCGGATTCCGAACGGATGCGGTCGGCCTTGGCATTCGCGTCGGCCACGATGTCCTCGGCCTGGCGCTGAGCCGTCTCGACCGTCTGGCGGGCGCGGCGCTCGGCGTCGGTGCGCAGCTTCTCGGCCTCCAGGCGGAGCTGCTCCGCGCGGTGCTCGATCTCCGCGAGGCGCTTCTCGGCCTTGGCCTGACGCGAGGCCAGGTCGCGCTCGGACTGCTCGCGGCGCTTGGCGAGGTTCGTCTCGAAGTCGGCGGCGGCCTGAGCGGCCTTGGCGCGGGTCTCCTCGAAGAGGGCGTCCGCCTCCTCGCGCTTGGACTGCGCGTCCTTCTGCGCCTCGGAGCGCAGCTGCGAGGCGTCGCTCTTGGCCTTCTCGACGATCCGGACGCCCTCGTCCTCCGCCTTGGCCTTGCGCTCCGCAGCGAACGATTCTGCGTCGTTGCGCACCTGCTGGGCCGCCGACTCGGCGAGCTCACGGTGCTGCTCGGCCGCGCGACGAGCCTCCTCGCGCAGGTCCTTCGCCTCCTCCTCGGCGAGGCGGAGGATCTTCTCGACGCGCGCGCCGAGACCCGCGTACGACGGCTCGGCGTCGCTGACCTGGGCCTGGGCGTTCTGCGTCTCGAGGTGGAGCTCCTCGATGCGCTTTTCCAGAGCAGTGATACGGGCCAGAGCGCTGTCACGGTCGGAGACGAGCTTCGAGATGCGTTCGTCCACCTGAGCGCGGTCGTACCCACGCCGCACAAGCTCGAAGCCGTAGGGGGAAGTGTCGCTCATGGGGTTCCTGTCGAATGAGACCGGTGAGGTGATAGGGGGAATCCTAGGGGTCAAAGCGGTGTGTCATCGAGCGGATACGTGTTTGATCTGGAGAATGACACTCCTTTTGGGTGGCTAACTGTCGGAGGGCTTGCCAGAGCCTGTGCCAAAGGTCCCGGCAAAGCATGGAATCGGTGCTTCTGGCTAGCCCTCTGACGACTTGCCACCCGAACGAGTAGCGCCCGCGGCGGCGCCGGCCTTGACCCCACCGTCCTTGTTGCCGGACGGGGCCTCAAAAGACTCCAACGCCTCCAGGACGTCCTGGACACGGGAGATCTCCGCATTGATGTCCTCGCGGCGGCGCACCAGGACCTCCAGGTCCCGCTTGCCCTCCTCGACGGCGGCCTTCGCCTCCTGGATCGCCTCGGACCTGATCTTCTCGGCCTCGGCGACGAGCGAGTTCTTCTTCTGCTCGGCCTCCTTGAGGAGCCCCTCCGCCTTCTTGACCGCGGCGATACGTACCTTGCTCGCCTCGGAGTTGGCCTCCGACACCAGGTCCTTCGCCGTCGCCTCGGCCTCGGCGAGCTGGTCCTCGGCCGCCTTCACGAGCGCGTCGCAGCGCTCGCCGGCCGTCTTCATCGCCTCGGCCGACTCGCGGCGGGCCCGCTCGTGCAGCTCCTCGATCTCCGTGGTGATGCGGTCGCGCAGCTCCTCCGCACGCTCCCTTATCGCCGTCGCGTCCCGGCGCGCACCGACCAGCAGCTCGTCCGCGTCCGTACGGGCCCGCTCCACCAGGGAGTTGCCCTCCACGGTCGCCTCGGAGACCAGTCGCTCGGCCTCGTTGCGTGCCGCCCCGACCATCGTGTCGGCCTGCGACTCGGCTTCCGCCGTCGTCTTCTGCGCGCTCTGTTGCGCCTCGGACAGCAGCTTGTCGGCCTCGGCGGCCGTTTCCGAGATGAGGGTGTCGACCTGCTCGGCAGCCTCGGAGCGCCGCTTGTTGGCCTCCTGGCGCGCCTCGTCCAGCGTGCGCTCGGCCGTCTCGCGCGCCGACGACGTGAGCCGCTCGGCCTCCGCCGCCGCCTCGGCCTTGACGCGCTCCGCCTCGGTGCGGACCCGCTCGGCGTGCTGCTGCGCGGAACCGACCGTCTCGGCGGCTTCGGCCCGCAGCCGCTCCGCGTCACCGGTCGCGTCCGAGATGAGGTGCTCGGCCTTGGCCACGGATTCGGCCCGTACGCGCTCGGCCTCGGCAGCGGTCTCGTTCGTGAGCCGCTCGGCCTCCGCCGCCGCCTCGGTGATGAGGGTGTCTGCCTGCGTGGCCGCGTCCGAACGGATCCGGTTGGCGTCCTCCCGGGCGTCCGCACGGGTCCGCGAAGCGTCCTGCTCGGCGTTCGCGATGGTGTCCGAAGCCTCGGTGCGGATGCGCTGGGCGTGCTCGGCGGCGTCCGAGCGCAGCCGCTCGGACTCGGAGATGGCCTCGGAAACCGTCCGCTCCGCGAGCGACTTGGCGGCCTCCGTCTCGTCGGCCGCCTCCCGCCGGATGCGCGCCGCGTCCTCGGACGCCCGCTCCCGCTCCGCGTACGCGTCGGCACGGACCCGGTCCGCCTCCTCCTGCGCCTCGGTCCGCGTACGGTCCGCCACATGCTCGGCGGCGCTGCGCAGACCCGCGATCTCCTCCTGGGCCTGCTCGTGCAGCCCGGCCACGGAGTCGCGCACCTGCTGCGCGGTCTGCTCGGCGTTGGAGACCATCTCGGTCGCCCGCCGGTCGGCCTCCTCGACCAGGCGTACGGCCTCGGCCTGCGCCTCGTCGACGCGGTTGCGCGCGGAAGCCAGCAGTTCCTCGCTCTGTTCGCGGGCCCGCTCGCGCTCCTGGTCGGCCTCCTGGCGCGCGGAGCCGAGAAGTTCCTCGGCCTCGCGGCGGCGCCTGGCTGCCTCCTCCTGCGCGGCGGCCAGCGTCTCGGCGCCCTCGGTCGCCAGCCGCTCGGCCGCGGCCTGCGCCTCCGCCCGTACGCGATCGGCGCTGTCCTGGGCCTCCGACTTCAGCCGCTCGGCCTCCGCCGCGGCCTCCGAACGCAGGCGTACGGCGATGGCCTCGCCCTCGGCGCGTGAGGTGGACGCGTCCGCCGCCGCTTCGTTGCGCAGCCGCTCGGCCTCGGCCTCGGCCTGTGCCTGGAGCGTGCGGATCCGCTCGGCGGCCTCCGTGCGCAGCCGGTCCGTCTCCTCGGCGGCCTCGCGGCGGATCCGCTCGGCCTCCGCGCGCGCGTCCGTCAGCGCCTGCTCGGCGGCGGCGAGGCGCTCCTCGGCCTCCGTGTGGCGGCGGGTCAGTTCCTCGGCGGCCTCGGCCTGGCGGGCCACTATGGCGCGCTCGGTGTCCTCGCGCAGCCGCTCGGCCGCGCGCTCGGCCTCCGCCTCGATCGCCTCGGACTGCTCGACCGCCTCCGCCCGATGCCGCTCGGCCTCGGCGCGGGTGCGCTCCAGGGTCTCCTCGGCCTGCCGGCGCAGTGTCGTGGCGCGCTCGATGGCCTCGGTGCGGACCTTCTCGCTGTCCGTCGTGGCCGTCGTGCGCAGTTCGTCCGCGTCGGCCTTCGCCTTGGCGAGCAGCTCCTCGGCGGTCTTGGCCGCCTCCTCGATCTGCTGGACGGCCTCGCGGCGGGCCTCGGCGCGGATGCGCTCGCCCTCGGAGACCGCGTCGGCGCGCAGCTGCTCGGCCTCGCCGCGCAGCCGGCGCGCCTCCTCCTGCAGCTCGACCGTCTTGGCGCGGTACTCCTTGGTGTCGTCCTTCGCCGTGCCCTTGAGCTGCTCGGCGATGTCGTGCGCCTCGGCGCGCAGCCGGTCGGCCTCGGCCTCCGCCTCGGTGCGGATCCGCTCGGCCTCCTCGGCGGCGGCCTTGGTGGTCGTCTTGGCTTCCTCGGACGCCTTGTTGAGCACGTCCTCGGCGGTACGGGCCGCCTTGGAGAGCTGGGACGCGGTCTCCTCGGCAGTGAGACTGCGGGCGTTCTCCTCGGCCTCCGCGATGATCTTCTCGGCCTTGGCGCGTGCCTCCGCGACGACCTGCTCGGCCTCGGACTTGGTGGTCTCGGCCTCCTTGGTGGCCTCGCTGACCAGCCGGGCGACCTGCTCCTTCGCCGTACGCGTGCGCTGCTCGTTCGCCGACTCCGCGCTGGCGAGGGCCTTGGCCGCGGCCTCCTTGGCCTCGGCGACGACCTTGTCGGACTCGGCCCGCGCCTCGCGCAGCGCCGCCTCCGCCTCGGTCATGCGCTGCTCGGCGGCCCGGCTCAGCTCGGTGGCCTGGCGGCGGGCGCTGTCCGACTCGGTCGCCGTGGAGCTGCGCAGCTGCTCGGCGTGGTCGGTGGCTTCCTGGGCCTGCGTGGACGCCGCGTTCAGCAGCCGCTCGGCGTCCGTGCGGGCCCGGCGCAGCAGCTGCTCGGCCTCCGCGCGGGCCGCTTCGGCGTCGGTGGTCAGCCGCTGCCGGGCCTCGGCGGCGACCCGCTCGGCCTCCGCGCGGGCGGCGGCCAGCGCCTGGTCGGCCTCGGCGCGCGACTCCTCCAGGAGGCGGCGGGCCTGTGACTCGGTGCGGGCGCGCAGCTGCTCCGCCCACGCCACGTTCTCGTTGACATGCGACTCGACGGTCTGGCGGCGCTCGGCCAGCTCCTGGTCGAGCTGCTGGCGGCGCGTGACCGCTTCCTGGTGCAGCTCCGCCTGAAGGCGCGCGGCCTGCTCGGCGTGCTCCTGCAGGATCCGCTGCGTCTGCGCGCGGGCCTGGCTCAGCTCGCGCTCGGCGTCCGAGCGCAGCTGGTCGGCCTGGATCTGGGCATTGCGGAGCAGCTGCTCGGCCTGGTACCCGATGTCGCCGCCGTCGTAGGCAGGACGGGTCGCCAGACTGCGCCGCGCCTCGTGCAGCTTGGCGCGCAGCACCTCGACCTGATAGCCGAGGTCCTCGGCGTGCTGGACGGCCTTCTCCCGCTCGGTCTTCAGCCGCTCCATCTCGGCCTCGAACCGAGAGAGGTGGTCGACGTCAGCCGCCGGCTCTCGCTCCTGGCGTTCGTAGCCCCGCACTGCGCGGTCCCATCCGTCCCCTGGTCGCAAGTCTCTCCAAACGAGCTCCGTCCATCCGCCGAACGGGGCCCCCGGGGAATGGTGTCAGATCAACGGCGGAGCATGGGCTGCTGCCCCGACGCTCGTCCCCCGAAACCTGGACCCCGGCCCTCGGTCCTGCTCGTTGGAATGCGGCAGGACCTCGGCCGTCTCCGCGAAAAGGCGACGGCCGTGCCCAACCCTACCGGCCCAGATATACGGGGGTCAGTGCTCAGGTGACTCAACAGCAGCCGAAGTGACCAGTTCTGTCAGGACACCATGGCAATCCTTTGGATGCAGGAAAGTGATTCGGGAGCCCATGGACCCGCGCCGGGGCTCGTCGTAGAGCACGCGTACGCCCTTGTCCTTGATGTCTGCGGCATCGGCGTCGACGTCCGCCGTGCCGAAGGCGATGTGGTGGACCCCCTCACCGTTCTTGGCCAGCCACTTCGCGACGGTGGAGTCCTCGCGAGTGGGTTCGAGCAGCTGGAGGTAGGAGGCGCCGCCGTCGGACGTCTCGTTGATCTTGAGCATGGCCTCGCGCACGCCCTGCTCCTCGTTGACCTCGGAGTGGAAGACCTCGAAGCCGTACGTGGCCCGGTAGAACTCGACGGTCTTGTCGAGGTCGAAACAGGCGATCCCAATGTGGTCGATTCGCGTCAGCATGGAGTTAGTGCAGCGCTCCGGAGGTGGTTACGCAACGTGCGCGCGATCACACTCGCCGCCGGATGACGGGTGGCTTACCGCTCAGTACATTCAAGTAAACCCTCGTTCACTCCTCAGCTGTGCAAGCTGGAAGGGGATCGCACCTCATGTCTGGAACGAACAGCACGACTACCGTGATCGTCGCGGGTGCCCGCACCCCGATGGGACGGTTGCTCGGCTCCCTGAAGTCCTTCTCCGGAGCCGACCTCGGAGGCTTCGCGATCAAGGCCGCCCTCGACCGTGCGGGGATCGGTGGCGACCAAGTGCAGTACGTGATCATGGGCCAGGTGCTCCAGGCCGGGGCAGGGCAGATCCCGGCGCGCCAGGCCGCGGTCAAAGCGGGCATCCCGATGAGCGTCCCGGCGCTCACCATCAACAAGGTGTGTCTGTCGGGCCTGGACGCGATCGCGCTCGCCGACCAGTTGATCCGAGCGGGCGAATTCGATGTCGTGGTCGCGGGTGGCCAGGAGTCGATGACGAACGCGCCGCACCTGCTCCCCAAGTCCCGTGAGGGCTACAAGTACGGGGCGATCGAGGTGCTCGACGCCATGGCGTACGACGGTCTGACGGACGCCTTCGAGAACATCGCCATGGGCGAGTCGACGGAGAAGCACAACGCGCGGCTCGGCATCGCCCGTCCGGAGCAGGACGAGGTGGCGGCTCTCTCGCACCAGCGTGCGGCCGCCGCCCAGAAGAACGGCATCTTCGAGGCGGAGATCACGCCGGTCGAGATTCCGCAGCGCAAGGGCGAGCCCGTCGTCTTCAGCAAGGACGAGGGCATCCGAGCCGAGACGACGGTCGAGTCGCTCGGCAAGCTGCGCCCCGCCTTCACCAGGGACGGCACGATCACCGCCGGCACCTCGTCGCAGATCTCGGACGGCGCGGCCGCCGTGGTCGTGATGAGCAAGGCCAAGGCGCTGGAGCTGGGCCTGGAGTGGATCGCCGAGATCGGCGCGCACGGGAACGTGGCAGGCCCGGACAACTCTCTGCAGTCGCAGCCCTCGAACGCGATCCTGCACGCCCTCAAGAAGGAGGGCCTGGAGGTCGAGGACCTCGACCTGATCGAGATCAACGAGGCCTTCGCGGCGGTCGCCGTGCAGTCAATGAAGGACCTCGGGGTGTCCACGGAAATGGTGAACGTCAACGGCGGGGCCATTGCCCTCGGTCACCCGATCGGGATGTCCGGTGCCCGGCTCGTGCTGCACCTCGCGCTCGAACTGAAGCGGCGCGGCGGCGGCGTGGGCGCGGCCGCGCTGTGCGGTGGCGGCGGTCAGGGTGACGCGCTGATCGTGCGGGTACCCAAGGCCTGACACGCGTTCTCCCCTTGCGGAATGTCGACTGAACGGAGCTGTGATGCAGGACGTCTCCTCGCTGGTGGCCCAGGCCAGGGAAGGACGGCCGCGGGCCGTGGCCCGGCTGATCTCCCTGGTGGAGGGGGCGGCACCGCAGCTCCGTGAGGTCATGGCGGCGCTGGCGCCGCTGGCCGGCAACGCGTACGTGGTGGGGCTGACGGGTTCGCCGGGCGTCGGCAAGTCGACGTCGACCTCGGCGCTGGTGACGGCGTACCGGCGGCAGGGCAAGCGCGTCGGAGTGCTGGCCGTCGACCCCTCCTCGCCGTTCTCCGGCGGCGCGCTGCTCGGCGACCGCGTGCGCATGTCCGAGCACGCGTCCGACCCCGGGGTGTACATCCGCTCGATGGCGACGCGCGGCCACCTGGGCGGGCTCGCGTGGGCCGCGCCGCAGGCGATCCGCGTTCTGGACGCGGCGGGCTGCGACGTGGTGCTGGTGGAGACGGTGGGGGTCGGCCAGTCCGAGGTCGAGATCGCCTCCCAGGCGGACACGTCGGTTGTCCTGCTCGCCCCCGGCATGGGCGACGGGATCCAGGCGGCCAAGGCCGGAATCCTGGAGATCGGCGATGTGTACGTCGTCAACAAGGCCGACCGGGACGGGGCCGACGCGACGGCGCGTGAGCTGAATCACATGCTCGGGCTGGGCGAATCCCGCGGTCCGGGCGACTGGCGGCCGCCGATCGTCAAGACGGTTGCCGCCCGTGGCGAGGGGATCGACGAGGTCGTCGAGGCGCTGGAGAAGCACCGGGCGTGGATGGAGGAGCACGGCGTGCTCGGCGAGCGGCGCCTCGCCCGGGCCTCCCATGAGGTCGAGACGATCGCCGTCACCGCCCTGCGCCAGCGCATCGGCGACCTTCACGGCGACCGTCGCCTCAGCGCGCTCGCGGAGCGGATCGTGGCGGGGGAACTCGACCCGTACCGGGCCGCGGACTCCCTGGTGGAGGGCCTGACAGAGAGCTGAGCCGAGGTTTTCTTCGCCCCCTCCGCCCCGGCCCGTCAAGTACCTGGGGGCTGCGTCCCCAGCCCCTCGCCAAAAGACTGCGCAGTTCCCCGCGCCCCTGAAAAGGGGCGCGGGGAACTGCGCGAACGGGGTCCGGGGCGGAGCCCCGGATACGGGACGGGCCGGGGCGCAAAGGGCGAAAACCCTCCCTGGTCAACTCACCCCGCCCGCTGTTACGTTGGGCCGCATGTTCCTCCTCTTGGCATAGGGCCCGCCCAGGCCCGCGACGGACAAGCAGCAATTCGGCGCTGCGCCGTCGCGGCACTCAGGCGTCCCTTCGTCCGCCTCGAAGTTGAGGAACCTTTCGCATGTCTGCGACGCTCTCGCGGCCCTCGTACGCCGCGCTCTTCCGCATCCCCCACACCCGCCGCACCTTCACCGCCGCCCTGATCGGCAGGCTCTCGTACGGCATCGTCTCGCTGGCCATGATGCTCACGGTGACCCGGGCAACCGGGTCGTACGCCGTGGCCGGCACGGTCATGGCGCTGTTCGGTGCGATGAGTGTGTTCCTGTCGCCCGCGAGGGCGGCCCTGATCGACCGGTACGGTCCCCGCCGTGCCCTCATCCCGATGGCCTCGCTGTACGCGGGCCTGCTCACGGCCTTGGCGGCGGCGGCCTGGCGGCCGGGAGCACCGGCGGCGGCACTCGGCGCGCTGGCCGTCGCCGCGGGCGGCTGCACGCCGCCCCTCGGCCCCACGATGCGTGCCGTGTGGGGCGAAGTCGTCGAGGACAGGCTGCTGTTGCAGCGGGCGTACAGCCTGGACGGCGTGGCGGAGGAGATCCTCTTCGTCTCGGGGCCGTTGCTGGTGGGCGCGGTCGTGCAGTTCGCGCCGCCGGCCGCCGGGGTCGCGCTCAGCGCCCTGCTGGTGTGGGCCGGAACCCTCGCGTTCGCACTGTCGCCGGTCGTGGCGGGCGTACGACCGGCCGCGGAGAAGAAGTCCGCACGCTCCGGGGGCCGGTTCCGCGGCGGACGCGCGCTCGCGCAGCCCGTCGTCGTCGCGGCGGGCGTAGGGCTGTCCCTGGGGTCCCTCGACCTCCTCGTCATGGCCTTCGCCCAGCAGCGCCATCACGGGGACGACGTGGTCGCCTGGGTGCTCGCCGCGCTGTCCGCGGGCAGCGCAGTGGGCGGCCTGCTGAACGGCGCCGTCAACTGGCGCAGGTCCGCGCGGGTGCGGCTGCAGCTGCAGGCCGGCGGCCTGGGCCTCGCCCTGCTCGCCGCGGGGCTCGCTCCCGGCCTCGGCACACTGACCGTCGCCGTGGCCTGCGCGGGCTTCTTCGTCGCCCCGGCCCTGACCACGTCCTACCTGATCGCCGATGAGGCGGCCCCGCCCGGTTTCCGCACCCAGGCGGGCGCCTGGGTCAACACCGCGGTGAACGCGGGCAATTCGGGCGGCGCCGCAGCGGTCGGGCTCCTGGTGGGCCACCTGTCCCTGGGGCTGTGCTTCGCGCTCTCGGGAGCGGTGGCCGTCGCCGCGGGCCTGATCTCCGTGCGGGGTGCGCGCACGTCTCCGCGCCCCGTCGAGGGCGCGGAGAACGGCGCGATCAGCCACGAACGGTCGGCGGCCTAGAGGCGGCCGGCGACCCAAAGGCGGGCGGCAGCCCAAGGGCGGGCGGCCGCTTCCGAGCCGCTACGGCTTGCCCCGCTGCCCCCGCAGATGCTCGGCGATCGGCCGCAGTGACTTGTGGAGGTCTTCCAGCGCCTCCGGGGAGAGCAGGTCGATGAAGTGCCTCCGCACAGACGCCACGTGATACGGCGCGACCTTCTTCATCGTCTCCATGCCGTGCTCGGTGAGGACGGCGTACAGGCCCCGGCGGTCCGACTCGCAGTTCTCGCGGCGCACCAGATCCGCGTTCTCCATGCGCGTGATCTGGTGCGAGAGGCGGCTCTTGGACTGGAGGGTGGCGGACGCGAGGTCACTCATCCGCATCCGTACGCCCTCCGACTCGGAGAGGTTCACCAGGATCTCGTAGTCGTTCATCGTCAGCCCGAACGGCTGCAGGTCCCTCTCGAGCTGGTACGTCAACAGCCTGTTGACCTCCAGGTGGGTGCGCCAAGCGCACTGCTCCGCATCGGTCAGCCAGCGCGTGGCCGTCTCGGTCTCCATGAATGAAGTCTACCTAAAATGTTGAAAGGCGAACTAGTGAGGGTGGTGTGACTGTGCGCACGCGTTCGATGTCACACTCCGCAGACTACCGCTCACAGCCCGAAGCGACGCTGGAGGTCCCCCAGCTGTCCGGGAAGGCGCGGTGCGCCGGCTTGCTGTCCCTGATGACCGGGTACCCCGCCCGCGCCCGGTACTCCGGGCTCGTGCGGGACCGCGCCCGTGGCCTGCTCGGCCATGAGGGTTTCGGTGGACTGGAGCAGTACCGTGCCGGCCCCTACGAACTCGAACTGGTGCTCCTCTCCGGAGGCCCCGCCGAGGCCCGTCATCGCACGTAGACCGCCCATTACGCCTGTCATGTACCCGTGGTCGTAGTGATGGCACGGGGACGGGCAGTCGGCCCAGCCGACCAAGGCCTGCGGGTCCACCCGGATCGGAGGTTCCATGAACACCACCGGACCGTTGGATGCGGCCACGAACTTGCCGGTTCCAATCAGGGTCAGAAAGCCCGGCACGATCGATTGCTTGAGGGCAAGACTTGGCTGAAAAGCGAGCAGGTTGCCCGAGCGAATGGTCAGGTTGCCGTCTTCCAGGTCATACGAATTGACGTCGAAGGCCCGGTCGGCGAGCAGCATCTTGCCCGAGCCCTCCGCCACGACCCAGTCGCTCGCGTGCAGAGGCGAATGGAACGACGTACGGACGAGACGGTCGAGCCGACCGTGTCCGACGCCGTTGAATTCCATCGACCCGTAGTAGGCGATCATCTTGCCCTTCTGCAGGAACCACTGGCTCCCCTTGAGCTCGACGCAGAAGGTGTAGTTGTTGACGTTGTCGTCGACCGGCAGCGACATCGGGTCGTAGATCACCGGGCCGCTCGGAGTCCCGTACGCGCTCACAGCTTCTCCTCCGAGGCCTGGACGTACACCGCGCCATTGCCGCTCAGCTCCAGCTGGAACGCCTCGCCCGAGCCGCGGCCCACCATGTCGCGCCAGCCCAGCGCTGTGGAGAGCTTGTTGCGTACGTCGCCGTGGTGGGCGACGTACGCCTGCGGGTCGACATGGACGGGGCGCTGCGGGGTGATCGGGATCTCGAAGACGCCGCCGTGCGCCATGACGGCGACCGCGCCGTGGCCCTGGAGAGTCGTGGTGAACAGACCCTGGCCGGTCACCTGGCCGCGCACCATGCCCATGACCCCGCCCTGCGAGCCGAGGAACATCGTGCCCTGCTGGAGCGTGCCGTCGAAGGCGAGCAGCCGGTCCGCCTCGACGTACAGGGTGTCGCCGGTGAGATTGATCACCTGGATGTGGTGGCCGCCGTGTCCGAAGAGGACCGTGCCGGAGCCCTCGACGGTCATCAGCGGAGTGGCCTCGTTGGCCAGGCGGCGACCGATCATCGACATCACACCGCCCTGGCCGCCCTGGATGTTGGGTGTGAAGGAGACCTCGCCCTTGTAGGCGAGCATCGCGCCGCGCTGGCTGAACATCCGCTGGCCCGGCAGTACCGTGGCCTCGACCATCTTCGAGTTCACTTCGCGAAAGGGCATGTCACACGTCCCCCGCGATCGTGTTGCGCTCACTGGGCTGTACGTAGACCAGGCCGTCGCCCTCGAAGCGGATCTGGAACGCTTCGCCGCCACCCTCGCCGAGCAACGTGCGGAACGTCACACCGGATTGGAAGGACTGCCGCACATTGCCCTGGTGCGCGATGTACGCGCCCGGGTCGACCGTCAGCGGGTACTGGGAGCTCACCCGCAGCACCACCGCCGGGCCGTCGGACATGATCGCCGCCTGCCCGTGTCCCTCGACGGTGGTCGTGAACAGCCCGTTGCCCTGCGAGGCGCCGCGCAGGCCCGTGAAGGACGTGCCGGTGCGCAGCCCCGCGTCCGTCGCGAGCAGATTGCTCGACTCCACGTACAGCTTGTCCCCCTGGAGATTGACGAGGTTGATCTCGGAGGCCCGGTCCGCGAACCAGCAGGTCCCGTGCCCCTTCACCTCCATCACCGTCATCTGCTCACCGGTGAGGCGCCGGGTCACCATCCCCCGTATGCCCTCACCGCCCCCGCTCAGCTTCTTGAAGGCCATCTGGCCGTCGTACGCGACCATCGAGCCGTTCTTGGCCTTCACGGCGTCCCCGGTCACGTCGACGGCCAGCACCTTGCTGCCTTGAAGTCGAAACATCGCCACGCTGTGAAGGTAGCCGCCAGGTGGGGCCGCCGACAGGGCCTCCGGGATGATCCGGACCCCGAAGACACCCCGAGACCCCCTGCCCGGACCCGCGCAGCCCAAGTGCCACAATGGGCGGACGCTTGTGCTTGCGTTCACAAAGCGTTGACGACTCTCCCACCGAAGGTGACCCGTGGACCTAAAGACCGCCACCGCCCTCCGCCGCCTCCGCCTGGTCTCGGCCCCCGAAGCCGTCTCCTTTCTGCTGCTGCTCGTCTGCTCGGTGCTGAAGCGGACCACGGACTTCAACGCGGTGCCCGTCATGGGCTCCATCCACGGCGTCCTCTTCATCCTGTACGTGATCTTCTGGGCCGACGCCTGGAACCGCTCCAGGTGGAGCGCCGGGACCGGGCTCCTCTACTTCGTCCTCTCCGTGCTGCCCACCGGCGGCTTCTTCGCGGAGCGCAAGCTCAAGCGCGCGGCCGAGAACGCGGTCATCGCGTCCCGCGCCCGCAAGGAAGGGATCGTGAACGCATGATCGTCGCCTTCTCCGTGACGCCGCTGGGGGTCGGCGAGGACGTGGGCGAGTACGTCGCCGACGCCGTCCGCGTGGTCCGGGAGTCGGGTCTGCCGAACCGCACCGACGCGATGTTCACCTCGATCGAGGGTGATTGGGACCAGGTGATGGACGTCGTCAAGCGCGCCGTCGCCGTCGTCGAGGAGCGCGCACCGCGCGTCTCGGTCGTCCTGAAGGCGGACATCCGTCCCAGCGTGACGGACGGTCTGACCTCCAAGGTGGAGACGGTGGAGCGGCACCTGTCCGCCTAGGGCCTGTCCGGCGGAGCGTGTCGGAGACGTGGGTCCTGGCACGCCCATCGGCGGCGTGGTCGTCGGTTGCCGACGCCCCCAAGTTCTCGGCTTCGCTCGAACAGGGGGACCCCCCTCGCGTCGTCGCCCACCTCCGCCTTGCGGCTGGACGCACCAGGACCCGCTCGTCTGCGCTTATGAGGCGCCGCAGCTCCCCTCCGACCTGATCCGCCGGACGGGCCGTAGCTAGCCAGGCCGCCACCACTCGGCGACGAAACCCCGGTCCCAGGGCCGGGGTTTTTCGCGCTCCGGCGATTGAGCGATCGCTCAAATCGCTGTAGTCTCCGTGCCAGCCAATTGAGCATTCGCTCAAAAAGGCTCACTGATCTGGGGGTTCGGGGATGATGCTCTACGTAGAGGCGCATATACGCGGCGACCTCGACGACCTGTGGGCGCGGACGCAGGACCCCGCGCAGCATCGGCGCTGGGACCTTCGCTTCACCGAGATCGACTACCTCCCGCGCACGGAGGGCGAACCGCAGCGCTTCCGTTACGCCATCCGGGTGCTGCCGTTCCTGGCCATCGCCGGCACCGGTGTCTCGGCCGGCGAGAAGGAACGTCCGGACGGCACCCGCACCTCCGCGCTGCGGTTCGCCTCACCGCATCCGCTCTCGCTGCTCGCCGAGGGCAGCGGCTACTGGCGGTACGTCCCCGACGGTGACGGCGTCCGGTTCCTCACCGGGTACGACTACCGCCCGCGCTGGGGCCGCCTCGGAACCGTGGCCGACCGGCTGCTCTTCCGCCCCCTCATGGGCTGGGCCACCGCCTGGTCCTTCGACCGGCTGCGGCTGTGGCTGGAGCGGGGGATCACCCCGGAGCGGGCGCTGCGGAACTGGCTCGCCGAGCTGGCGGTACGCGCCCTCGTCCTGCTGGCCGCCTGCTCCGGGCTGGTGTGCGGAGCGCTGGTGGACGCCGCCGGACCGCTGGCACCGCTCGCCCTGTTCGCGACCCCGGTGCTCGCCGTACTGGCCGCCCTGTCCGTCCTCTTCGCGCCCCCGCTGGCCGGCACCCCGGCGGCCCGCCGCTGCCTGCGCACGCCACCCGCCCGCCTCCGGGCCCCGCGTCTCCTCACCACCCTGGAGCACCAGCGATGACATCGATCTTCCGTACCGTGATGGGCGCCGATTTCGAACGCCTCCACCCCGAGCTGCAACGGCGCTTCTCCGTCGGCCTGGCCGGCGGAGAAGCGTGCACCGGGCGCGGGGTCATGGACCGGATCTGGCACGGGCGCGGCTTTGTGAAGCCGTTCCTGGCGCTGGGCACCACCCGCAACATCCTGGTCCCGCGCACGGGCCGGAACGTCCCCTTCACCATCGAGAACGTGCCGTACGCCGACGGCTTCGGACGTGAGACGGTGACGTTCGTGCGCACCTTCGACCTGCCCGGCCGCTCCCGCCGCTTCGACGCCCAGATGGTGCTGAGCCCCAAGGGCGACCGGGTCCTCGACTACCTCGGCACCCACCAGCACCTCGCCAGCGACCTGTTCTTCCGTGCCGAGCCCGACGGCTCGCTGCTGATCCGGTCCGGCGAACACCGCTTCCGGGAGGGCCCCGTGGACGTCCGCGTTCCCGAACTCATCGGTGGTGAGGCCGAAGTGCGGGAGTCCTTCGACGACTCCACGGGACGCTTCCGTATCCAAGTCCGCGTAGTGAACCGTCACTTCGGGCCGCTCTTCGGCTACGAGGGCTCCTTCCGGGCTGTGTACACCGACATCCGCACCCGCGGCGTGCGCCCGGGACTGCGCCCTGTGCGCGAGGAGGCGCGGGCGTGAGCGAGGCGACCAGGGCGAAGCTCCTGGAGGGCGCGCTGCGGACGCTCACCGAGCAGGGGATCGCGAAGACCTCGGCCCGTTCGATCGCGGCGGCCGCCGGGGTCAATCAGGCGCTGGTCTTCTATCACTTCGGGTCCGTGGACGAGTTGCTGTCGGCGGCGTGCCGGCATGGGGCGGAGCAGCGGGTCGCTCGCTACCGTGACCGGCTCGCGGAGGTCTCCAGCCTTGCCGAACTGCTCGCGTTCGGGCGGGAGATGCATGAGGCCGAGCGTGCGGAGGGGTATGTCGCGGTTCTGGGGCAGTTGCTCGCCGGGGCGCAGACGCATCCCCGTATCGCGCCCGCCACGGCGGCCGGTCTCGACCTGTGGATCGCCGAGATCGAGAAGGTCCTCACCCGTGTCCTGCCGATGAGTCCTCTCGGTGAGTTCGCCGACCCTGCCGGCCTCGCTCGCGCGGTCGCCGCCTCCTTCGTCGGCATTCAGCTCTACGAGGGTGTCGATCCCGAGGGCGCGAACTCCGCCCTCGCCTCCCTCGAACAACTCACCGTTCTCGTCACCGCCCTGGAATCCCTGGGGCCGGTCGCCCAGCGCGCGGTTCGCCACCACTTGCGGCGCACGGCCGCGGGCTGACTGCCGGGGGTTTGTTTCGCCCCCTTCGCCCCTACCCATCCCGTACCAGCCTTTCGGCTGCGGACCGGTGGGGGCTGGTCGCGCAGTTCCCCGCGCCCCTTTTCCGGGGCGCAGCCCCCAGGTACGGGACGGGCAGGGGCGGAGGAGGCGAAACCCCCAGCCGCACCCCTCGTCCCGTGGTGGAGACCGAAAGGCGAGACGGGGCTGACCACGATGTGACCGGCCGGTAAGGTCTTTGGCGTGCCGAAGCCGCTCAGCCTTGCCTTCGATCCCATCGCCCGCGCCGACGAACACTGGCAGCAGCGCTGGGGATCGGTGCCGTCCATGGCCGCGATCACATCGATCATGCGCGCGCACCAGATCCTGCTTGCCGAGGTGGACGCGGTCGTCAAGCCGTACGGACTGACCTTCGCGCGCTACGAGGCGCTGGTGCTGCTCACTTTCTCCAAGGCCGGCGAGCTCCCGATGTCCAAGATCGGCGAGCGGCTCATGGTGCACCCCACGTCCGTCACGAACACCGTGGACCGGCTGGTGAGGTCAGGACTCGTCGACAAGCGGCCCAACCCCAACGACGGGCGCGGCACACTCGCCTCCATCACCGAGAAGGGCCGCGAGGTCTGCGACGCGGCCACCCGCGACCTGATGGCCATGGACTTCGGGCTCGGGGCGTACGACGCCGAGGAGTGCGCGGAGATCTTCGCGATGCTGCGGCCGCTGCGGGTCGCCGCGCGGGACTTCGAGGACGAGTAAGGCCTCGCTCCGGGGACGAGTGGGGGCGCGCGAAGATCGCGCAAAAGGGGTCGTTACGCTCGTACCCATGAAGAAGAGCGTGCTGACCAGGTACCGCGTGATGGCCTACGTCACCGGTGTGCTGCTGGTCCTGCTGACCCTCGGTGTGATCGCCAAGTACGTGCTCGACATGAACGGTGCCGCGGACTTCACCCGCGTCGTCGGTATCGCGCACGGCTGGCTGTACGTCGTCTACCTGGTCTTCGCCTTCGACCTGGGCTCCAAGGCGAAGTGGCCGGTCGGCAAGCAGCTGTGGGTGCTGCTCGCCGGGACGATCCCCACGGCCGCCTTCTTCGTGGAGCGCAAGGTCTCCCGCGAGCTGGAGTCCAAGGTCGCGGACGACTCTCCCGCGGTCGCTGAGGCGTAACTTTCACCGCCGTACGGGCACCGTACGGCGGTGCCCCATCGACATTTACTAGGACGTCCTAGTAAATTCGATGGTATGGACGCTGACGCCATCGAGGAAGGCCGCCGACGCTGGCAGGCCCGCTACGACGCTTCCCGCAAGCGCGAGGCCGATTTCACGACGCTCTCCGGCGACCCCGTGGAGCCCGTGTACGGGCCGCGGCCCGGGGACGAGTACGAGGGCTTCGAGCGGATCGGCTGGCCGGGTGAGTACCCCTTCACCCGCGGCCTCTATCCGACCGGCTACCGAGGGCGTACGTGGACCATCCGGCAGTTCGCCGGGTTCGGCAACGCCGAGCAGACCAACGAGCGCTACAAGATGATCCTCGCCAACGGCGGCGGGGGACTGTCCGTGGCCTTCGACATGCCCACGCTCATGGGGCGCGACTCCGACGATCCGCGCTCGCTCGGCGAGGTCGGGCACTGCGGGGTCGCGATCGACTCCGCGGCCGACATGGAGGTCCTGTTCAAGGACATTCCGCTGGGTGACGTGACGACGTCGATGACCATCAGTGGTCCGGCCGTTCCCGTCTTCTGCATGTACCTGGTGGCCGCCGAGCGCCAGGGTGTCGATCCGTCGGTGCTCAACGGCACCCTCCAGACCGACATCTTCAAGGAGTACATCGCGCAGAAGGAGTGGCTCTTCCAGCCCGAGCCGCACCTCCGCCTCATCGGCGACCTCATGGAGCACTGCGCGTCGAAGATCCCCGCCTACAAGCCGCTGTCCGTCTCCGGCTACCACATCCGCGAGGCGGGGGCCACGGCCGCCCAGGAGCTGGCGTACACACTGGCGGACGGCTTCGGGTACGTGGAGCTGGGCCTGTCGCGCGGACTGGACGTCGATGTCTTCGCCCCCGGTCTGTCCTTCTTCTTCGACGCACACGTCGACTTCTTCGAGGAGATCGCCAAGTTCCGGGCGGCGCGGCGGATCTGGGCCCGTTGGATGCGCGATGTCTACGGAGCCAAGTCCGAGAAGGCGCAGTGGCTGCGGTTCCACACCCAGACGGCAGGCGTCTCGCTGACCGCTCAGCAGCCGTACAACAACGTGGTGCGCACGGCCGTGGAGGCGCTGGCGGCGGTGCTGGGCGGGACGAACTCCCTGCACACGAACGCGCTGGACGAGACGCTGGCGCTGCCGAGCGAGCAGGCCGCGGAGATCGCCCTGCGCACGCAGCAGGTGCTGATGGAGGAGACAGGGGTCGCCAACGTGGCCGATCCGCTGGGCGGTTCCTGGTACGTCGAGCAGCTCACCGACCGGATCGAGGCCGACGCGGAGAAGATCTTCGAGCAGATCAAGGAGCGGGGGCTGCGGGCGCACCCCGACGGGCAGCACCCGATCGGACCGATCACCTCCGGGATCCTGCGGGGGATCGAGGACGGGTGGTTCACCGGGGAGATCGCCGAGTCCGCGTTCCAGTACCAGCGGGCACTGGAGAAGGGCGACAAGCGGGTGGTGGGTGTCAATGTCCACCATGGCTCGGTAACGGGTGACCTGGAGATTCTGCGGGTCAGCCATGAGGTGGAGCGGGAGCAGGTGCGGGTGCTCGGTGGCCGCAGGGCCGGGCGGGACGACGCGGCTGTCCGGGCCGCTCTGGACGCCATGCTGGCGGCCGCGCGGGATGGGTCCAACATGATCGCGCCCATGCTGGACGCGGTGCGGGCCGAGGCCACGCTCGGCGAGGTCTGCGATGCCCTCCGGGACGAGTGGGGGGTGTACACGGAGCCGGCGGGCTTCTGAGGGGTTTCATCGCCCCCTCCGCCCCTACCGTCCCGTTCCTGGGGCTCCGCGCCCCAGACCCCGTTGCGGGGGGGGGTGGGTGGCGTGCGGTGGCTGGGGGGGGGCGGAAGAGAACGTCGCTCGCCCTCGCCCGCCTTTAGCTCATACGTTACCTCCGCGTGTAGAC
>NZ_JBVHRI010000001.1:0-32809 GCF_055566975.1 Streptomyces sp. NPDC027189 | reverse complement strand
TGGTGTAGCCGCCGGGTGTGGCGGGGCGGTGCTGTGGGGGGGGTCCGGCGCACGAGCTCTTGTTGTGCTTTCCCCCCCCCCCTTGGGGGGGGGGGGGAACCCCCGCAACGCCTAGTCCTGCCCCGTCGCCCCCTTCAGTCCCAGCAGCAGTACGCGGGTGAAGCTGCGGACCCACTCCTCGTCCGCGGGCTCCGCGCTGACGAGGGTGCGATGGACGACCGCACCCGCGACCACGTCGAAGATCAGGTCGGCGGTCCGGGCGGCAGCGGACGGGTCGGACTCCGGGGGCAGCTCGCCGCGGGCGGTGGCGCGGGCGCGGCCCTCCAGGACGAGGCGCTTCTGCCGGTCGACGATCGACGTACGGATGCGCTCTCGGAGGGGCTCGTCGCGGGTGGATTCCGCCACGACGGCCATCAGCGCCGTCTTGGCCTCCGGGCGGCCCAGGATCGCCGCGAACTGGAGCACGACGCCTTCGATGTCCGCCGCCAGGCTCCCCCGGTCGGGGAGCTCCAGCTCGTCGAAGAGGACGGCCACCGCGTCCACCACGAGTTCGTTCTTGCCGGCCCAGCGGCGGTACAACGTGGTCTTCGCGACCCCGGCGCGGGTCGCCACGTCTCCCAACGTCAGCTTGGACCAGCCCAGTTCGACCAGCGCCGCGCGCGTCGCCTCCAGGATCGCGGCGTCCGCGGCTGCGCTGCGCGGACGCCCCGTACGGGGGGCGGAAGTGCGACTTTGCATGCCAGTGACCATATCCGGCGGTTCTGTGAAGTCGTGAGGGAGATCACCGGGGTATGGCACACGGGGACGCCTCCCGACAGTTACGCTACGACTCGTAGCGAAAGCTCGCGCACCGCGATCGTGTGCGAGCGACAACCACTGGCGCCAGGTGGGGACCCGGCGCCGAGCACCACGCATCAAGTCGAAATACGCCTGGCTTCCGGAACGCTTTTCACGCGCGAGCACAGAAGGGGGAGGATGTACTCATGCAGCCACGGAACATGTCCATGAGCGGAGTCGTCGACCTCGCCGCGGTGAAGGCGGCCCAGGAGGCCAAGGCGAAGGCGGAGCAGGCGCGCGCCGAAGCGGCCAGGCAGGGCGGCGGCGGTGGGAGCGGGGCCGTGTCCCCCGCCAGTCTCGTCATCGATGTCGACGAGGCGGGGTTCGAGCGCGACGTCCTGCAGCGCTCCACCGAGGTCCCGGTCGTCATCGACTTCTGGGCCGAGTGGTGCGAGCCCTGCAAGCAGCTGAGCCCGGTGCTGGAGCGGCTGGCCGTCGAGTACAACGGGCGCTTCGTCCTCGCCAAGGTCGACGTCGACGCCAATCAGATGCTGATGCAGCAGTTCGGGATCCAGGGGATCCCGGCCGTCTTCGCGGTTGTCGCCGGGCAGGCGCTGCCGCTCTTCCAGGGTGCGGCCGGCGAGGCCCAGATCCGCGGCACCCTCGACCAGCTCGTCGAGGTGGCCGAGCAGCGCTTCGGCCTCACCGGCCTGACCGTCGACCCGGACGCCGAGCCCGGCAGCGCCCCGGCGGCGCCCGAGGTGCCGGCCGGCCCGTACGACGCGCTCCTCGAGGCCGCCGTACAGGCCCTGGACGCGGGTGACCTGGGCGGTGCCGTCCAGGCGTACAAGAACGTCCTGAGCGACGACCCGGGCAACACGGAGGCCAAACTGGGCCTCGCCCAGGCCGAGTTGCTCCAGCGCGTGCAGAGTGTCGACCCGCAGCAGGTGCGCAAGGACGCCGCCGAGAGGCCCGGTGACGTGCAGGCGCAGATCACCGCCGCCGACCTGGACCTGGTGGGCGGGCATGTCGAAGACGCGTTCGGGCGGCTCATCGACACGGTGCGTCGTACGGCGGGCGATGACCGTGATGCCGTACGGCTGCGGCTGCTCGAGCTCTTCGAGGTGGTCGGTGCCGACGATCCGCGGGTGATCGCGGCGCGCCGGGCGTTGGCCAGGGCCCTGTTCTGACCTGTCTCTAAACGCTGGGGCTTGTGATGCCCAGGTGAAAGATTGGCCGAGAGAGCGACACGTGGCCGCGCTTTACCAAATCTTGGTAAACGCGGCCGCTGTTACTGGGAGTAAGTCGGGGGCGTTGATCTGCCGGATTTCGTCCGGCAATCAACCGTTGTGTCACCCGGCCTGAGACCACCCTGCGTCGCCGACCGATACCGACGGGTCGTTGTTCGGTTATCCGGCCGTTACTAGTGAGTAACGAACCCCCTTGTGCGGGCGGCGAGAATGCACCACGATCGGCGACGCTCGGTCCGTTCCCGTACCCCGACAACCAATCGGGTCAACGGGTTTTCTGGGTCCCCACCGAGTAGAGCCGGCGGCAGTGGCGTCGGCTCTTGGGCAGGGGGGTCTTTGCCGTTCGGCAGAGCCTGTCCAGCAGGTTGTGCGTGATGTGTGTCAGGCGCGACCAGTGGTTGTCGCTCGGGGGTGATCGCCGGTGATTCGGGCGCTGTTCGCGCCTCCGAGTACGGGCGCTCTCCTTCCCGAGGACGTAGCACTTCTCCCATCCCTGCCCGGCTGAGCCGCCGACATGGGGCAGTCAGGGCCAGGAGATGTACGTCCGAGAAGGAGGAAATATGGAGTCCCAGGTGCGTGGCGGGACCAGATGGAAGCGGTTCGCGGTCGTGATGGTGCCCAGCGTGGCCGCCACGGCAGCGATAGGTGTCGCCCTCGCGCAGGGCGCTCTCGCCGCGTCGTTCAGCGTTTCCGGTCAGTCGTTCAAGGTGACGGCGGACCGGCTCGACGGTACGGGCTTCTCGCAGTACGGGGCCATTGACTCGGGTTACACCATGGACGGCAAGAAGACGGCTCACCCCGTCGCCGTCTCGGCGTTCAAGTCCGCGTCGATCAAGGGCATGTGCCAGTCCGTGGTCACCCCGGACATCCCGCTGCTCGGTTCCGTCAGCCTCATCCTGCACGCCGGTGGTGGCGACACCCCGGTCGAGGCCGAGAACCTGTACATCGACGTCGAGGACCTCAACGCCGATGCGACGTTCCACAACATCGACATCGGTGTTGCGGCCAAGGACGCCAGCAAGGGTCCGGGCATCGCCAAGGGCGACACGGCCAACCCGTACGGGTTCGCCCAGCAGGCCGACTCGGCCACGCTGACCGATGTCAAGCAGACGGCGTGGGCAACCACCGCCGGCACGTTCAAGCTCAGCGGCCTGAAGATGTCGCTGTCCAAGGGCGTCAAGGAGTGCTACTAGGCACCCCGGGGGCGGGTGAGGGGGCCGCGGCCGTCTCACCCGCCCCGCTCCTCACCGCCATACGCGGATCACTCACGCGTACTTCTCACAGCAAAGCCGTTCCAGGGAGCTGTTTTCCATGAGCGCCGAGACTCCTGCCGCGCCCGGCCAGAACGAGCACTACCTCCGGGTCTTCCGGCGGAACTTCCGTACCTGGAGGGGCGACCGCCCGTTCTGGGCCGGTCTGTTCGTCCTGCTCGGCGGTTTCCCCATCGCCTACTTCCCGTACGCGAACCTTCAGATCGGCCATCTCACGCTGGCGATGGCCACCACCGCGGGCGCGGGCTCCCTGATCATCGGCGTGCTGCTCGTCGTGCTGGGCATCAGCCTCTGGTTCCAGAAGCACGTACGGACCTTCGCCGGAGTCGCTGCGATTCTCCTGGCCCTGGTGTCCATCCCGGTGTCCAACCTGGGCGGCTTCCTCATCGGCTTCCTGTTCGCCATGATCGGCGGCGCGATGGCGGTCTCCTGGGCTCCGGCCGAGTCCGAGACCGAGTCGGCCAGGACGGTGGCCAAGGGCGAGGGCGACGCCCCCGAGGGGGCGCCCGTGGGGACCGCGGACAGTGTGAGCGGGCTGAGCGAGCCGAACGATCTGTCAGGAACGAGCCCGGCGAACGGGGCGAACGGGAGGCACAGTGCCGGCTGACGAGGTGACCCACGGGACTGATGTGGAGGAGTCCCGTGTGAGAACCGGGCCGCGCCACGCGGCCCCCAGGAAGCCGCTGTTCACCAGGTTCCACATGCCTGCCGGGAAGGCCGTCGCCATCGCGGCGATGCCGACAGCGGTCCTGATGGGGATGGGGTTCACCCCGACGCTCGCCCTCGCCGACGACCACGGGTCGTCGAAGAGTCTGACGGCCGACGAGTACAAGGACTGCGTCGCGGCCGTGACCGGTTCCGAGGACGGCGCCAGTGCGTCGGCCACGCCGTCGCCCTCCGCCTCGGAGAGTGCCGACAAGTCCGGCGACACGGCGAAGCCGACCCCTTCGGCCTCGGCGTCCTCGGGCAAGACCTCTTCGTCGGATTCAGGTTCCGATGACAAGGCCGAGCCCACGCCGTCGGCGTCCGCCTCCTCGCCCTCGTCGAGTACGTCGGACAAGTCGTCGGACGGCGCCGCGTCCACGCCGACCCCCTCGGCGTCCGCGAGCAGCGGCAACGTCCTGGACACCATCGGCAGCGCGATCAACGACGTCCTCACCGGCGGTGGCGACTCCACGGCGAGCTCCAGCCCCACGCCGTCCTCCACGGCGAGCGCGAGCGCGTCCGCGAGCAAGGACACCGCCGACACCGTCAAGGACACGACCGACAAGGTCACCGAGACGGTCAAGGGCACCGTGAAGGACGCCACCGACACGGCGTCCAAGGCGGCCTCGGACACCACGGAGAAGGTCAAGGAGGCCGCCGACGCGGCCACCGCGACCCCCAGCCCGTCCGCGAGCTCCAGCACCGACCCGTCGGACTGCCCGGTTGCCACGGACGAGGAGGGCGGTGTCGACAACGCCTCGCCGCTGCCCGACGACCCCTGGTACCTGAACGCCAGCTCGCTGCTGCTCAAGGGCGCCGACTATCAGGGCATCGTGAAGGTGAAGACGGCCAACGGGACGACCAAGAAGGTCCTGAAGTACGTCATCTCCGACGGCACCGACATCGGCGATCTGCACCAGACGGTGAAGGACAAGCAGTCCGGCAAGACCTACCACGTGCAGGCGGCCGACGGCTCGACGTCCACCATCCGTGACGGCAAGACGATCATGTACACGGAGAGCATCTCCGGCAATCTGCTCGGCCTGATCCCGGTCACGTTCAGCCCGGACAACCCCCCGCCGCTGAACATCCCGCTGATCTACTTCACCAAGGTGAAGGTCGTCCAGGCCGGTCAGTTCGGCGGCACGCTGACCGTGCCGGGCCTGCACTCGTACATCACCGACTGAGCGCCCCCACCAGAGCCCGTTCGGGAGCCGCACACACTGAGGGCGCCCCCTGTTCGCAGGGGGCGCCCTCAGTGGCGTACGCGGACCGTGGGTCAGGCGTGGTTGCCCTCGCCCAGGTGGTGCACCCGGACCATGTTGGTGGTGCCGGGGACGCCGGGGGGCGAGCCGGCGGTCATCACGACGACATCGCCCTCGTTGAACCGCTTGAGCTTCTGCAGCTCACGGTCCACCAGGTCGACCATCTCGTCGGTGCTGTTCACGAACGGCACGACGTGGGACTCGACGCCCCAGCTCAGCGTCAGCTGGTTGCGGGTGCCCTCGTCCGTGGTGAAGGCGAGGATCGGCTGGAGCGCGCGATAGCGGGACAGCCGGCGGGCGGTGTCACCGGACTTGGTGAAGGCGACCAGGCCCTTGCCGCCGAGGAAGTCGGCGATCTCGCAGGCGGCGCGGGCGACCGAACCGCCCTGCGTGCGCGGCTTCTTGCCGGGCACCAGCGGCTGCAGGCCCTTGGAGAGGAGCTCCTCCTCGGCCGCGACGACGATCTTCGACATCGTCTTCACGGTCTCGATCGGGTACGCGCCCACGCTCGACTCGGCGGACAGCATGACCGCGTCGGCGCCGTCCAGGATCGCGTTGGCCACGTCGGAGGCCTCGGCGCGGGTCGGGCGGGAGTTGGTGATCATCGACTCCATCATCTGGGTCGCGACGATCACCGGCTTGGCGTTGCGGCGGCACAGCTCCACGAGGCGCTTCTGCACCATCGGGACCTTCTCGAGCGGGTACTCGACGGCCAGGTCGCCACGGGCCACCATGACCGCGTCGAACGCCGCGACGACGCCCTCCATGTTCTCGACCGCCTGCGGCTTCTCCACCTTGGCGATGACGGGGACCCGGCGGCCCTCCTCGTCCATCACCTTGTGGACGTCGGCCACGTCGTTGGCGTCTCGCACGAAGGACAGGGCGACCATGTCGCAGCCCATCTTCAGGGCGAAGCGCAGGTCCTCGATGTCCTTCTCGGACAGCGCCGGCACGTTCACGGCGGCGCCGGGCAGGTTGATGCCCTTGTGGTCCGAGATCACGCCGCCCTCGATGACGACCGTCTTGACCCGGGCGCCGTCGACCTCGACGACCTTCAGCTCGACGTTGCCGTCGTTGATCAGGATCGGGTCGCCCTTGGAGACGTCACCGGGCAGGCCCTTGTAGGTCGTGCCGCAGATGTGCTTGTCGCCGGGCACGTCCTCGATGGTGATGACGAACTCGTCACCACGCTCGAGCTCGACGGGACCCTCGGCGAAGGTCTCCAGACGGATCTTCGGACCCTGCAGGTCGGCGAGCACACCGATGGCCTTGCCGGTCTCGGCCGAGGCGGCCCGGACGCGGTCGTACCGCCCCTGGTGCTCGGCGTGCGTGCCGTGGCTGAAGTTGAAGCGGGCCACATTCATGCCGGCTTCGATCAGCGTGACGAGCTGCTCGTGGGAGTCGACCGCGGGGCCGAGAGTACAGACGATTTTCGAACGGCGCATGGGGCGATCCTATCGGTTTGTTTCGCTACGGAATATTCCGTCTGGTGGAAGATACAAATGGGCGGCCGGGCGCTCAGGCGTGGTTCTTTCCGACCAGTGCATACGTCTGTGTGGCGATCTCCAGTTCCTCGTCCGTCGGCACCACGGCGACCGCGACCCGTGAGTCCGGCGGCGAGATGAGCCGCGGCTCGTCACTGCGTACGGCGTTCAGGTCGCCGTCGACCGCGAGCCCCATTTCCTCCAGGCCGACGATCGCGGCTTCGCGTACCGGGGCGGCGTTCTCACCGACTCCGGCGGTGAAGGCGATGGCGTCCACCCGGCCGAGGACCGCGTAGTAGGCGCCGATGTACTTCTTCAGGCGGTGAATGTAGATGTCGAAGGCGAGCTGGGCCTGCTCGTCACCCTCGTCGATACGACGGCGGATCTCGCGCATGTCGTTGTCGCCGCACAGGCCGATCAGGCCGCTCTGCTTGTTGAGCAAAGTGTCGATCTCGTCGGTGGACATTCCGCCAACGCGCATCAAATGGAAGATGACCGCGGGATCCATGTCGCCGGACCGCGTACCCATCACCAGCCCCTCCAGCGGCGTGAGCCCCATGGAGGTGTCCACGCAGCGGCCGTTCCTGACCGCCGAGGCCGAGGCGCCGTTGCCCAGGTGCAGCACGATGACGTTCACGTCCTCCGGCGCCTTGCCCAGGAGCCGCGCGGTCGCGCGGGACACGTAGGCGTGCGAGGTGCCGTGGAAACCGTACCGGCGGATGCGGTGCTCGTCGGCCGTCTTCACGTCGATCGCGTAGCGCGCCGCCGACTCCGGCATCGTCGTGTGGAAGGCGGTGTCGAAGACGGCGACCTGGGGGAGGTCCGGGCGCAGCGCCATGGCGGTGCGGATGCCGGTGAGGTTCGCCGGGTTGTGCAGCGGGGCGACCGGGATGAGCCGCTCGATCTCCGCGAGGACGGCGTCGTCGATGACGGTCGGGGCGGTGAAGAACTTCCCGCCGTGCACGACCCGGTGCCCTATCGCGGCCAGCTCGGGGGAGTCCAGGCCGAGCCCGTCCGCGGCCAGTTCCGTCGCGACGGCCTTCAGCGCCGCCTGGTGGTCGGCGATGGGACCGACCTGCTCGCGGGACTGACCGCCGGCCGGCGGCGTGTGCTTCAGCCGGGAGGTCTCCTCGCCGATCCGCTCCACCAGGCCGACCGCGAGCCGCGAGTTGTCGCGCATGTCGAGCAGCTGGTACTTCACCGACGACGAGCCGGAGTTGAGGACGAGGACGCGGGAAGCAAGGGGGGCCGAGCGCGGCTCGTCGGACAGGACGGTGCTGGGCGACGGGTGGGAGCTCACTGCTGGGAAGCCTTCTGGTCGGGGGTCTGGGCCTGGATCGCCGTGATGGCGACGGTGTTGACGATGTCCTGGACGAGCGCGCCGCGGGACAGGTCGTTGACGGGCTTGCGCAGGCCCTGCAGGACCGGGCCTACGGCGATCGCGCCGGCCGAGCGCTGTACGGCCTTGTAGGTGTTGTTGCCGGTGTTGAGGTCCGGGAAGATCAGCACGGACGCCTGCCCGGCGACCTCCGAGTCCGGCAGCTTGGTCGCCGCGACCGTCGGCTCGACGGCGGCGTCGTACTGGATCGGCCCCTCGATCTTCAGATCGCCGCGGCGCAGCCGCACCAGCTCGGTCGCCTCTCGCACCTTGTCGACGTCGGCGCCCGAACCGGACGTACCGGTCGAGTACGACAGCATCGCGATCCGCGGCTCGACGCCGAACTGTTCGGCGGTGGTGGCCGACTGGATGGCGACGTCGCAGAGCTGCTCGGCGTTCGGGTCGGGGTTCACGGCGCAGTCGCCGTAGACGAGGACCTTGTCGGCGAGGCACATGAAGAAGACGGACGACACGATCTTGGCGTCCGGCTTGGTCTTGATGATCTCGAAGGCGGGCCGGATGGTGGCGGCCGTGGAGTGCACCGAACCCGACACCATGCCGTCGGCGAGGCCCTCCTGCACCATCAGCGTCCCGAAGTAGTTCACATCGGCCACGACGTCGTACGCCAGCTCGACCGTGACGCCCTTGTGGGCGCGCAGCGCGGCGTACTTCTCGGCGAACGAGTCGCGCAGCTCGGACGTCGCCGGGTCGATCAGCTGGGTGCCGCCCAGATCGATGCCGAGGTCGGCGGCCTTCTTGCGGATGTGGTCGACGGGCCCGAGCAGCGTCAGATCGCAGACACCCCGGCGCAGCAGCACCTCGGCGGCGTGCAGGACGCGCTCCTCGGTGCCCTCGGGCAGGACGACGCGGCGCTTGTCCAAGCGGGCCTGCTCCAGGAGCTTGTGCTCGAACATCATCGGTGTGAGCCGGTCGCTGCTCGGCGCGGAGACCCGCTTGAGCAGGTCACTGGTATCGACGTACCGCTCGAAGAGGCCGAGCGCGGTCTCCGCCTTGCGCGGCGTGGCCGCGTTCAACTTCCCCTCCAGGCCGAAGAGTTCGGTGGCGGTGGGGAAGGAGTTGCCCGCCACGGAGACGACCGGGGTGCCGGGGGCGAGACGGGCGGCCAGGGTGAGGATCTCGTCGCTGGGGGTCTCGTTCAGGGTGAGCAGCACGCCGGCTATGGGCGGGGTGCCCGCGCTGTGCGCGGCGAGCGAGCCGACGACGAGGTCGGCGCGGTCGCCGGGGGTGACCACGAGACACCCCGGGGTCAGGGCGTTGAGGAAGTTCGGCAGCATCGCGCCGCCGAAGACGAAGTCGAGCGCGTCCCGGGCCAGTCCCGTGTCGTCGCCGAGGAGCACCTTGCCGCCGAGGGCGTGGGTGATCTGCGCGACGGTGGGCGCGGAGAGCGCGGGCTCGTCGGGCAGGACGTAACAGGGCACGGGCAGACGGGAGTCGAGCCGCTCGTGGATCTCGGCGCGGTCCTCGGGGGCCACCCGGTTCACGACCATGGCGAGGACGTCGCAGCCGAGGCCGTCGTACGCCCGGTAGGCGTTGCGTGTCTCGGCGCGGACGGACTCCGCGGTCTGGCCGCGGCCGCCGACGACGGGGATGACCGAGGCGCCGAACTCGTTCGCGAGACGGGCGTTGAGCGTCAGCTCGTCGGGGAACTGGGTGTCGGCGTAGTCGGTGCCGAGGACGAGGACGACGTCGTAGTCCCGCGCCACCGCGTGGAAGCGGTTCACCAGGGAGGAGACCAGCTCGTCCGCGCCCTGCTCGGCCTGGAGCGCGGACGCCTCGTGGTAATCCATGCCGTACACCGTCGCCGGGTCCTGCGCCAGCCGGTAGCGGGCGCGCAGCAGCTCGAAGAGCCGGTCCGGGCCGTCGTGCACAAGCGGACGGAACACCCCCACCCGGTCGACCTGGCGGGTCAGGAGCTCCATGACCCCCAGCTCGACGACCTGGCGGCCGTCGCCGCGGTCGATCCCGGTCACGTACACGCTGCGCGTCACGCGTGTTCTCCATCCGTTGCGTCGCTGGGGTGGCTTCGGTGCTGTGCTCTTGGGCGTCGCGGGGTCGCTTCCGCGCTCACGGCGGCGCGACGAAATGGCCCGCTGGGGTGAGCAGAACCCCCTTGACAATACCTCTGCGGGTAGCTAAGGCGCCCGCCAGGACAAACGTCCTGGTGGGCTGGAGGGGCGCGGCGGTGCCCTGTGGACCGTGAAACAATCGGATTGGCTCACCGGTACCAACAGCGAGCAGGAGACACAGCACGATGCGCATCGGAGTTCTCACCGCAGGCGGCGACTGCCCGGGCCTGAACGCAGTGATCCGGTCGGTCGTGCACCGAGCGGTCACCAACTTCGGGGACGAGGTCATCGGCTTCGAGGACGGCTACGCCGGCCTGCTCGAAGGCCGCTACCGCAACCTCGACCTCGACGGGGTGAGCGGCATCCTCGCCCGCGGTGGCACCATTCTCGGCTCTTCGCGCCTGCAGCGCGACCGGCTCCGTGAGGCCTGCGAGAATGCGCAGGACATGGCGCGCGAGTTCGGCATCGACGTGCTGATCCCGATCGGTGGCGAGGGCACGCTGACGGCGGCGCGGATGCTGTCGGACGCGGGCCTGCCGGTGGTCGGCGTCCCGAAGACGATCGACAACGACATCTCCTCGACGGACCGCACCTTCGGCTTCGACACCGCGGTCGGCGTGGCCACGGAGGCCATGGACCGCCTCAAGACCACGGCCGAATCCCACCAGCGCGTGATGGTCGTCGAGGTCATGGGCCGGCACGCCGGCTGGATCGCTCTGGAGTCCGGCATGGCCGCCGGCGCCCACGGCATCTGCCTGCCGGAGCGTCCCTTCGACCCGGCCGACCTGGTCAAGATGGTCGAGGAGCGCTTCGCCCGCGGCAAGAAGTTCGCCGTCGTCTGCGTCGCCGAGGGCGCCCACCCCGCCGAGGGCACCATGGACTACGGCCACGGCGAGATCGACCAGTTCGGCCACGAGCGGTTCCAGGGCATCGGCGCGGCCCTCGCGTACGAGCTGGAGCGCCGCCTCGGCAAGGAGGCCAAGCCGGTCATCCTCGGCCACATCCAGCGCGGGGGCACGCCGACGGCGTACGACCGGGTGCTCGCCACCCGCTTCGGCTGGCATGCGGTGGAGGCCGCCCACCGGGGCGACTACGGCAGGATGACGGCGCTGCGCGGCACGGAGGTCATGATGGTGCCGCTCGCGGAGGCGGTCACCGAGCTGAAGACGGTGCCGAAGGATCGGATGGACGAGGCGGAGTCGGTGTTCTAGGGAGGGGGTCCCTCCGGGAGCCTCCGGGGCCCGCTGGGTGGGGGCGTGCGTACGAGCCTCGCCCGACCCCAGTACGTGCTTCAGTACTTCAGTACGTCCTTCAGTACGTGCTTCCCTGGACCATCGACCAAAAGTGGTCGACGATCCGGTCGAGGAAGTCCCGGCCCGAGTCGCTGGAGTCGGTGGCGGCCGACCCGCCGCCCCAGCTGAGCGTGGCGACCATCTGCCCCTGATAGTCGGTGTGCATCTCCTCCAGCACGTTCTCCAGGAGGCGCCGGTCCAGGGGCACCATCTTCGCGACCGGGCGCACATACGCCTGCCAGCGCGTCGTCATCGCGCTGCGCAGCAGCTCCGCGAGCTTGTCGTCGCGCCCGGTCACCGTGATGAAGTCGCGCAGCGAGAGGTCCAGGACGTCGGCGAGCGCGGCCGACTGCCGTTCGTTGCCGCGCCACTCGCCGGACTCCTCCATCCGCTGGTACGCGAGGAGTTCGAGGCCGACGGCGCGTGCGACGTCCTCCGGGGCCAGGCCGCGGGCGACGCGGTGTTCCCGCAGGGTGCGGGGCGCGCCGATGAGCTCACCCGGCGAGCACCACAACACGCCCGCGAGCGCGGTGAGCTCGGGTGCGCTCGGCGAGGTGATCCCGCGTTCCCAGGCGGCGACGAGGTCGGGGGTGACATACGGCAGCCCGTACGAGGCTCTCATCCCGTAGGCGACATGCTCGGGCCCCATTCCGAGCGCGGCCCGCAGTCTGCGGGCGGCCGGAGCGTTGAAGGGCGGGGTGGGCTGATGGGCTTGCGGTGGGTGCACGCGCACAAAGTATGGGTCCGGGGCAGCGGTGACTACGGTCTGTTCGGCCACAATTACGGATTGTAGGAACATACGATTTCGGCCGTCGGGCCCAGGTGGCCGAAGGTCGCTTCGTGGCGGGCGGGGCTTGCGCAGGAGCGGTCGCGGTTCACGGACCGGACGGTCGGGCGCGCGAGGGGGTGTTTTTCGGCGGCGCGCTGGACCAGATCCGTGCCGATGGTGCGCGGTCCCTCGGACCCGGTGCCGAAGGTGACGTACACCTTGAGATCCGGGCCGTCCCGCCGAGGCTCGTGCTTGCCGGCTCCAGGCCGCCGACGGCTACGCCAGGGTCGGGAACACGGCCGAAGGCGACGAGGCCCGCTCCTGGGCTGAGGCACTGGAATAAGCGCGGCCTTGCCGGCGCCAGGCAACGCTCACCCCTTGACCGCCCCACCCAAAGCGAACCCCCCACCCAGCTTCCTCGCCACCGACACATACAAGACCAACACCGGCGTCGAATAGATCACCGAAAACGCCGCCAGCTGCCCATACACCACCATCCCCCGATTCCCGAAGAACTCATTGATGCTCACCGACGCCGGCATCTGATCCGGCGTAAGCAGCAACATGAACGGCACAAAGAAGTTCCCCCACATCATCACGAACGAGAAAACCGTCACGACAGCCACGCCAGGCCCCATCAGCGGCAGCACAATGCGAACCAGCGACTGGAACGACGAAGCGCCGTCCGTCCAGGCCGCCTCCTCCAGCTCCTTCGGCACCCCATCCATGAAGTTCTTCATCAGCCAAATGGCGAAGGGAAGTTGAGAGGCGGCGAAGAAGAAGATCGTCCCCTGCATGGTGTCGATCAGATTCACCTGCACGAACAGCGCGTACACCGGAACCATGATCGCGGTGATCGGCAGACTCGTCGCGAAGAGAATCGTCAGCAGGAACGGCCGGTTGAGGCGCGAGCGGAATCGCGACAGCGGGTACGCCGCCAGTGCCGCGCACACCACCGTCAGCAGCGTCCCGCCCCCGCACAGAATCAGGCTGTTGAGCAGCGGGGTGAACGTGATGTCCGGCTTCAGTACGGCGTCGAAGTTGGACAGTGTGACCCCGTCCGGCACCTTCACCGTCAGGTCGGCGTGCGCGTCCAGCGACGACAGGACCACCCAGGCGAGCGGCAGCGCGAACGCGGCGGCCACGACGAGGAGGCCGGCGTCCGCCGCCAGGCGCCGCCCCGTGCGGCGGGACTTGAGGATCGTGCCCGTACCCCGGGTCAACACGGCCATGTCACACCTCCGTCCGCAGCAGCCGCATGTACACCACCGAGAACAGCGAGCCGACCACCAGGAGCAACAGCGCCACAGCCGTTCCGTACCCGATCATGCTCTTCTGGAAGGCCTGCTCATACATGAACAACGGGAGCGTCTGACTCCTGTTCCCCGGTCCGCCCCGCGTCATCACCCAGATCAGTCCGAACACCGACAGCGTCTGCAGCGTGTTGAGCATCAGATTCGTACCGATCGATCTGCGGATCATCGGCAGGGTGATGTGCCACATCCGTCGCCAGCCTCCCGCCCCATCCACTTCCGCCGCCTCCGTGATCTCCTTCGGGATTTCGTTCAGCGCCGCCGAATAGACGAGCATCGAGAAGGCCGTGCCCCGCCAGACGTTCGCGAACGACACCGCCAGGATGGGCAGCGTGAACATCCAGTTCTGGGCGGGGAGATGGAGCCAGTCGAGGATGGCGTTCAAGGTTCCTTCGCGACGGAAGAAGGCGTACAGCAGGAAGCCCGCCACCACCTCCGGCAGTACCCACGCCGTGATGACGATCCCGCCGACCAGCGTGCGGACCGGCTTCGACGCCCTCTGCATCAGCGAAGCCAGCGTCAGGCCCAACGTGTTCTGACCGACCAGTGACGACAGCACCGTGAACACCAGCGTCAGCCACACGGCGTTGAGGAAGGCGTCGTCCTTGAACGCCGCCCGGAAGTTGTCGAGGCCAACGAAGGACGAATGGGCCTGGCCCGTCAACTGCAGGTCCGTGAAGGCGATGTACGCGCAGTAGGCGATCGGGCCCGCGAGGAAGAGGAGCAGCAGGACCACGGCCGGGGTGACCGGCAGCGCCCGGGCCAGGGAGCGGCGCGCCCCTCCGCGGCGCCGGGGGGCGCCCTTCGTCACCGCGGAGCGGACCGGGGGCGCCGCCGTCCCCGTACCCACACTCACTTCTTGATCACTTGGTTGTCGGTGGCCGTCTTCAGCTCCTCGTCGTAGCCGCTCGCCGCCTTCTCGACCGAGCTGTCGCCTGTCGTCACGCCCTCCATGGCCTCCTGGATGGCGGTCGAGACCTTCGGGTACGCCGGGTACGCGGGCCGGTAGTGCGTGCTCGCGACCAGGTCCGTGAAGAACTTGATGCCGGGCTGCGCCTTCACGTACGCGGGGTCGGCGGCGACGTCCTCGCGCACCGAGATACCGGAGTTGGCGATGTACCACTTCTGGGCGTTCGCCTTGGTCTGCATCGTCTCGATGAACTTGAACGCCAGGTCGGGGTTGGCCGCCTTGGCGGGGATCGACCAGGTCCAGCCGCCGGACATGCTCACCTTGCCGGGGGCCTGGCCGTGCTGGGTCGGCATGTAGGCGAGGCCGAGCTTCTGCGACCACTGCGGCCACTCGTGGCCCGAACCCTTCAGCCAGTCCTGCGGGAGCCAGCTGCCGTCGAGGTTGATGCCGAGCTTGCCCTTGGGGAGCAGCTCACCGCGGATCCTCGTCTGGATGTTGGGATCGAGGGCGTCGGCGACATCGAGGCCGAGCTTCTCCTTGTAGACCGTCTCCACGAAAGTCAGGGCGTCCTTGAACCCCTGGCTTCCGGCGACCCACTTCTTCGTGGCGGTGTCGTACAGGGGGTCCGTCTTCCCGTCGCCCGTCCCGTACAGCAGCATCTCGAAGCCCTGCATGGTGGCGGCCTCGCCGGCGGGTTTGCCCGTGTAGACGTTCAGCGGGGTGACGCCGGGGACTTTCGCCTTGATGGCGCGCGCGGCGCTCAGCACGTCGTCCCAGGTCTTCGGCTGCCAATCTCCGGGCAGACCGGCCTTCTTGAAGATGTCCTTGTCGAACCAGAGCCCCCGGGTGTCCGTCCCGTCCGGGACGCCGTAGGTCTTCCCGTCCTGGGCCTTGGCCGCGGCCTTGGCCGTGTCGATGAACTGGCCCCAGTCCTGCCACTTGTCGAGGTACGGATCGAGAGGCTTCAAGTACCCGCTCGTGATGTCCGAGTTGATGAGGAAGGTGTCCTCGTAGACCAGATCGGGCGCCGTCTTGGGCGACCTCAGCATCTGCTGAAGCTTCGTGTAGTACTCGGAGTCCGGGGCCTTGATCGGGACGAGCTCGACCTTCTTTCCCGGGTTCGCCTTCTCGAACTCCTTCTTCATCTGGCCCAAGTAGGTGTCCATGACGCGGATCGAGTTGTCCGTGGACTGTTTGAAGGAGATCTTCACGGTGTCCGGATCACTCCCGGACCCTGATCCACAGGCGGTGAGTGCGGTGGCGGCGAGCAGCGTTGCGAGGAGCAGTGGGGCGGCGGTGGGGCGCACGGGCACGACCTCCTACTGACCGACATCGTTGTCGGCGGAGCCGAGTTGTCTGCCTGGTGAACCTAAGAGGCGTGCGGATGTCAGGTCAATGACCTTGCAGAGGCTGGAGTGCAGGGGGGACGACGTGTCGGAACGAGGCGTCACCGCAGGGCAGTTGCCGCTCGCCGAGTATCGGAGCGTCCAGGTCGTGCTGTATGCGCAACCTTTCGCCGCGGCTGCGGGTCCATCTGGTGTGAGTTGACGGCCATTGTCCGCTTCGTATGTCTGGGGGAGACGTCATGTCGGACGACGGGGATCGCGGTTTCGTCGAGACTGTGCGCCGGTTCTTCTGGTTGCCGCGGGAGGTCCGGCGAGATCCCGCGCCTGCCCTGCCGCTGGCGCGAGTGGGGATCCTCAACGTCGGCGCGGGGGCGGGTATCGCCGCTCTCGGGTGGCGTGACCAGCTGGTGCTGATCATGGTGGCCTCGGTGTTCGCGATGGTTGACGACGTGATCAAGGGCGTGCGGCACCGGTGGCCGGGATTCGTCGTCGGCCTGGCGGCCGCCTGGGGCGCCGACAAGCTCGTGCGGGCCGTGACCTCCGCTCCCGCCGATCCCGATTGGGCCGACTATCCCGCCCTCGCCACCGGGAGTGTGGTCGCCCTTGTCGCCTTCGCGGCGGTCACCCGCCTGCCGGGCCGCCAAGAGGCCGCACTGCGTTGAGGGTGTCCCCGTGGCACTTATGTCTCATGGGGACTCATGTCCCACTGGGACATCTTTCGGCACCGACGACGTCCTGGACGTGCGCCCGGCCGTGGTCGTCGACGGCGCCGCCGGAGTGCTCACCGCCGCGCTGCGCCTGTGGGCGCGCGGCGCGGGGGAACGGGACCGCGACCACGACTACTCAGCCGCCGCAGACCTCGCCGCCCTGGTGGAGCGGGCCTACGACGCTCTGAACGGCATCCGGCCGCCGGGGCTCGGCGCACCCGGCGCGATGGCCGAGTACCGCGCCGGCGCCGGCTCCGTCCGCACCGAGACGTACTCGCTCGATGAGGTGTCCCTCGCGTACGAGCGCCTGCACGCCGGGAAGGTGAACGGCCGGGCGGTCATCCTGCCCAACGGCTGACCGACCGCGTCATCCCTTCACCCACCGGTACTGCAACTCCGGCCGTCCCACCTGCCCGTACTGCGGAGCGCGCGCCGCCCGTCCCGCGTCCACCAGGTGCTCCAGGTACCGCCGGGCCGTGATCCGGGAGATGCCGACGGCCTCGGCGACCCCGGCTGCCGTCAGGCCGTCGGCGCAGTCCCGGAGGGCGACGGTGACGCGTTCGAGGGTCGGTGCGCTCAGGCCCTTCGGCAGGGCGGCCGGGCCCGGGGCGCGCAGGGTGGCCAGGGCCCGGTCCACCTCGTCCTGGCCGCTCGCCTCGCCCACCGACGCGTGGAACTCGGCGTAACGGATCAGCCGGTCCCGCAGCGTCGCGAAGGTGAAGGGCTTCAGGACGTACTGGACGACCCCGAGCGAGACCCCTTCCCGTACGACCGCGAGGTCCCGCGCGGACGTCACCGCGATCACGTCCGCGTGGTAGCCGGCGGCCCGCAGGGAGCGGGCGAGCTGCAGTCCGTGCACGTCCGGCAGGTGCAGGTCCAACAGGAGCAGGTCCACGGGCGTACGGTCCAGGGCGCGGCGCGCCTCCGCGCCGGTGTGCGCCTTGCCGACCGCCGTGAACCCGGGCACCCGGCCGACATACATGACGTGCGCGTCGGCGGCGACCGGGTCGTCCTCGACGACGAGTACGCGGATGGGCGCGGGGTCGGTCATACGTCGCCTCCAGGCAAGGCGTGCTGGGCAGGATGGGACGGGGTGGGCTCGCGCCCGGACTCGGGCTCGGGCGGACGCGGAGGCTCGGGCTCGCGTCCAGCGCCGTGCTCGGGCTCGGGCGCGAGCTCGCGTCCAGGTTCGCTCTCTCGCCCGGCGTCGTGCTCCGGTCCGCGCTCTTGCCCGGCGTCGTGCTCCGGTCCGCGCTCTTGCCTGGCGTCGTGCTCCGGTCCGCGCTCTTGCCTGGCGTCGTGCTCCAGTTCGCTCTCTCGCCCGGCGTCGTGCTCCAGTTCGCGCCCGCGCCCGGGGCCGTCCCCGGACTCGGACTCGGACTCGGACTCGGCAGGAGCCTCCCCCACGTCCGAGGCAGACGCCGTGGCCGACGCCCCGGCCGACACCTGACCCGGGTCCGACGCTGAGGCCGAAGACACCGTCGGCAACGGCAGCCGCACTTCGAACTCCGCCCCGCCCCCGGCCGCCTCCCGCACCGTCAGCGTGCCCTCGTGGCGGCTCACGGCCTGTCGTACGAGTGCCAGGCCGAGGCCCCGGCCGCCGGGCCCCGCCGGTTTCGTGGACCAGCCGCGCTGGAAGACCTGTTCGGCGTGGGCCGGGTCCACCCCGGTGCCGGTGTCGGCGACCCGCAGCACCAGCACGGACTCGTCCGTGAACGCCGTCACCGTGACCCGCGCGCCGATCGTCCCCTGCGCCGCGTCCACCGCGTTGTCGATCAGGTTGCCGAGGACGGTGACCAGGTCGCGGGCGGACAGGGAGGCCGGGAGCAGCCCGTCGTCGATGGCGCTGTCGTCAGACACCACCAGCTCCACGCCCCGCTCGTTCGCCTGCGCCGCCTTGCCCAGCAGCAGCGCGGCGAGGACCGGCTCGCTGACCGCCGCGACCACCTGGTCGGTGAGCGCCTGCGCCAGCTCCAGTTCGGCCGTGGCGAAGTCGACGGCCTCCTCGGCGCGGCCCAGCTCGATGAGGGACACCACCGTGTGCAGACGGTTCGCGGCCTCGTGCGCCTGCGAGCGCAGTGCCTGGGTGAAGCCGCGCTCCGAGTCCAACTCACCCATCAGCGCCTGGAGTTCGGTCACATCGCGCAATGTCACCACCGTGCCACGGCGTTCGCCTCCGGAGACCGGGGAAGTGTTCACGACCAGGACGCGCGAGGCGGTGAGGTGCACCTCGTCCACCCTCGGCTCGGCCGACAGCAGCGCGCCCGTCAGCGGCGCGGGCAGGCCGAGTTCGGCCACCGAGCGGCCGACCACCTCGTCCGTCACGCCGAGCAACTCCCGTCCGCCGTCGTTCATCAGCGCCACCCGGAACTGCCCGTCCAGCATCAGCAGCCCCTCGCGTACGGCGTGCAGCGCGGCCTGGTGGTAGTCGTGCATACGGCTGAGCTCGGCCGCGTTCAGGCCGTGCGTGGAGCGGCGCAGCCGGGCGTTGATGACGTATGTGCCGATGCCGCCCAGCGTCAGGGCGCCCGCCGCGACGCCGATGAGGGCCGTGACCTGGTCCTGCACGCGTTTGGTGATCGCCTCGACCTTGATGCCCGCGCTGACCAGGCCGACGATGTGGCCGTTGTCCGAGATCGGGGTGACGGCGCGTACGGACGGGCCGAGGCTGCCGGTGTACGTCTCCGTGAAGGACTTGCCTTTCAGGGCGGGGCCGATGTGCCCGAGGAAGTGCTTGCCGATCAGCGTCTCGTCGGGGTGGGTCCAGCGGATGCCCCGCGGATCCATGATCGTCACGAAGTCCACGTCGGTGTCCCGCTGCACCTGGAGGGCGTACGGCTGAAGGTCCTTCGAGGGGTTGCTGGTGCGGATGGCCCCGCGCACGGACGGGGCGTCGGCGACCGAACGCGCGACGGCCATGGCCTGCCGCCCCGCCGCCTCCTCGGCCTGGCTGCGGTCGCTGACGTAGGTGAACAACGCGTACCCGGCGACGAGGACCGCGATCAGCACGGCCTGCATGGCGAAGAGCTGGCCGGCCAGGCTGCGGGGTCTCGGGACGCGGGGGAAACGCATGTAGTCAGTCTGCCTCTCCTGATCAGGCTCCTTTGATCAGTGTGCTTATAAGTGTGAACTAAATGAACGGAAGGGTGACCGCCCTCACACGCCGGGAGATAGTCACCGCATCCCCCGGGAGTCCACGCCTCCCGGATCCCCGGACGTGAGCCGCACGCCGGGTTCCCCGGTCGTGAGCCGCACGCCGGATGATGCCGACGACGTCGTCAAGGAGGGCAGCCGTGGCCAGCACACCGCAAACCGCACCTGCCGCACCCGCAGCCAAGCGGGATCGCACCCACTATCTGTACATCGCGGTGATCATCGCGGTCGCCCTCGGCATCGCGGTCGGGTTCGCCGCGCCGGACTTCGCCAAGGAGCTCAAGCCGATAGGCACGGGCTTCGTGAGCCTGATCAAGATGATGATCTCGCCGATCATCTTCTGCACGATCGTGCTCGGCGTCGGCTCCGTACGGAAGGCCGCCAAGGTCGGCAAGGTCGGCGGGCTCGCGCTCGGCTACTTCATCGCCATGTCCTTCGTGGCCCTCGCCATCGGCCTGGTCGTCGGCAACATCATCCACCCGGGCAGCGGGATGCACCTGACCGAGGCCGTGAAGGGCGTCGGACACACCCAGGCCGAGGCCGCCGCCGAGGGTCCCGTCGACTTCCTGCTCGGGATCATCCCGACCACGTTCGTCTCGGCCTTCACCGAGGGCCAGGTGCTCCAGACGCTGCTGATCGCGTTGCTCGTGGGCTTCGCGCTGCAGGCCATGGGCCGCACCGGTGAGCCGGTGCTGCGCGGCGTCGAGCACATCCAGCGGCTGGTCTTCCGCGTTCTGGGCATGATCATGTGGGCCGCGCCCGTGGGTGCCTTCGGCGCGATGGCCGCCGTCATCGGCGAGACCGGTATGGACGCGCTCAAGGCGCTGGCCACGATCATGTTCGGCTTCTACATCACCTGCTTCCTGTTCATCGTGATCGTGCTCGGCACGCTGACGAAACTGGTGGCCAAGGTCAGCCTCTTCCAGCTGCTGAAGTACCTGGGCCGGGAGTTCCTGCTGATCGTCTCCACCTCCTCGTCGGAGTCCGCGCTGCCGCGGCTCATCGCGAAGATGGAGCACCTGGGTGTCAGCCGTCCGGTCGTCGGCATCACCGTGCCGACCGGCTACTCCTTCAACCTCGACGGCACGATGATCTACCTGACCATGGCCTCGCTGTTCATCGCCGACGCGATGGACCAGCCGATGAGCATCGGCCAGCAGATCGGGCTGCTGCTCTTCATGATGGTCGCGTCGAAGGGGGCCGCCGGTGTCTCCGGCTCCGGTATCGCCGTGCTGGCCAGCGGCTTGCAGTCGCACAAGCCCGCCCTGGTCGACGGGGTCGGCCTGATCATCGGTATCGACCGGTTCATGAGCGAGGCGCGCGCCGTCACCAACTTCGCGGGGAACGCGGTCGCGACTCTGCTGATCGGTACGTGGACGGGTGAGGTCGACAAGGAGCGCGTGAACCGGGTTCTCGCCGGTGAGCTGCCCTTCGACGAGAAGACCCTCCTGGACGAGGAACCGGCCGACGCCCACGCGGACGTGCCCGAGCAGGGCGGCGAGAAGGAGTTCGCCAGGGCGTAACCCGCTACCGGGGGCGCGGGTCCAAGAGGCGCCGTCCGGCCGCTGCGAGTACGCCGTGGCCGGTCGCGCCCACGCGGCGGAGCCGCATGATGTCGCGGCCCCGCGCCCCTCGTGGGACGCCTCTCCTGAGCCGGGCGTGCCCCCTGAACGGGGCGCGCCCCAAGGCGCCGAGTGGCCGGGTCCTCCCCCGTGACCTGGCCGCTCGGCCCTCTTGTTTCCGTTGCCCCAGCTTTTCGGTTGCTTCAGTCGCTCAGTTTCGCCACCAGCTCGGTGGCGCGGGAGGCGGGTACGCCCGCCGTGGTCAGCAGGGTGGCCGCGGCGGAGCGGCCCGCCTCTTCGGGTGCCAGGAGGCCGTCGTTCACGGCCTCCATGAGGGCGAAGAGCATCTGTTCGTGCACGTACGCCAGTGCCGGCGCCGGCAGCGGCGACTCGAACACGCCCTGATCCAGGCCGCGTTGGAGTACCTCCGCGCAGGCCTCACGCACGGGCGTGAGCCGTTCGCGGATGCCCTGGACCGTGACGCTGCGCTGGGCGAGCGCGACCAGCAGCCGGTAGCGGTCGGCGACCTCCCACACGGCCAGGGTCGAGCGGATCAGCGACTCCGCGGGGTCCTCGACGCCCTCCCGGCCCTCGGCATGCGCCCTCTCCACCGCCTCCGCGGCCCCGTCGAAGAGCGTCCCGATCAACGCCTCCCGGCTCGGGAAGTGCCCGTACACCGTGCGCCGTACGACGCCCGCGGCCCGCGCGATCTGGTCCATGGACGCGTCGGGGTCGCGAAGCAGCTCGGTGAGCGCCACGTCGAGGATGCGGCGGCGGTTCGCACCGGCGCGGCTGACGTTACCCGTGGTCATGGCTGCCATTGTGCATGCCCTTCGCCGAGGTCCTGCCCTGCGTCCACAAGGCCTCCACCTCATCAATTTGCGCATTGCTGTGCAACATTGCGCGCTGATCATCGTGATGTCGAACACCGCCCTCACGGTCGCGGCCCCGACATGACCGAGGATCTGGGCCTGTCCGGCGCCGACCTGTGGGGAACGCGCTGCTCGGCCCCGGAACCGTGCCCCTCGGGCCGCCGTCTCGTAGAACATGCACTACCGTGCCGTGCCGGACTGACCGGCACGGCACGGCACGTTCTGCGGAGGGCACGGAGCATGAAGATCGACTGGGACCGGCGCACGTGCGCGCGGCGCGGCCACGTGACGTACGCGCCCGACGAGTCGGCGCTGCGCGCGCGGCTGCGTGCCGAGACGAGCCTCGGCGAGGCCTGGCGCTGTCTGCGCTGCGGTGACTTCGCGCTCGGCGACCCGCACGGCTCGGGACCCGCGGACGAAGCCCCGCTCGTGCCGCGCGGCAAGGTGCTGCGCGATCTGTTCATCCTGCGCTTCCTGGCCATCGAGCGGGCCGTGCGCGGCGTGTTCATCGTGCTGGTCGCGGCCGCCGTGTGGAAGTTCAGCAACAGCCAGAATTCGGTACGCCGGCTCTTCGACGAGTACCTCGACGTCTTCCGCCCGGTCTTCAAGCACTTCCATTACGACCTCGACCACTCACCCGTGGTCGGCACCATCCAGAAGACCTTCGGCTACAAGCACTCCACGCTGGTGCTGGTGGCCGTGCTGCTCCTCGCGTACGCCCTGATCGAGCTCGTCGAGGCGGGCGGGCTCTGGTACGCCAAGCGCTGGGCCGAGTACCTCACGGTCGTCGCCACCGCCGCGTTCCTCCCGCTGGAGATCTACGAACTCACCGAGCACGTCAGTTATCTGAAGATCACCACGCTCGTCCTCAACATTCTCGCCGTGCTCTACATCGCCCTCGCCAAGCGCCTGTTCGGGCTGCGCGGCGGCCGCAAGGCCTTCGAGGAGGAGCGGCACAGCGCCTCCCTGCTGGAGGTGGAGGAGTCCGCCGGGGTGTTGGTCTGAGGTCCTACGCCCAGGGGTCGGTGACCTCCCGCAGCAGCGTGAGCGCCTCGCGCAGCTGCTTCATGCGGCGCTTGCCGAGGTGGGTCTCCCACTCCTTCTCGACCTGGGTGACGACGCCGGCGGCGACGGGCTGCGCCGCCAGCGCCCGCTCGGCGAGGCACACCAGCCGGGCCCGCTTGTCCGTCGGGTCCGGCGTTCGGTGCAGGAGATCGCCGACCGGGCCATCGCACGGGGGCACGCGGCGGACAGCTGGTCGAGCACGATCGAGGTCGTACGAGCACGATCGTCGTCGTAGGGCCCAAATGCTTTGACCGGCCCACGTGTTCGGCCCCACGCTGGGAGCTCTCGGATGGTGGCAGTGGGCCGGACGGCACGGAGGCGGGCATGGGCGAGACCGAGATCATCAGCGGTTCGGAGTACAAGGCCCGGCTCGCCGCGGAGGGGGAGAGTTCGCCGCTGTCACTGGAGCAGGTCGGCGAGCTGTTCAACCAGTTCCTCGATGCGGTCGCACGCCCCAAACCCCAGGTCGCGGACGGCCGCAATCTCGCCGAGCGGATGCGCGCGCACCTGGGTTCGGCGCCCGGGGACCAGCCGGTGGTCAAGGCCGCGTACGCCCCGTACGACCTGCCCAACGTGCATCTGGCGGTGGAGCGCTGGTTCGCGGCCGAGGGGCGTTCGTACGAGCTGATCGGCATGCGGGGGTCCTCGCACCACGGAGATCTGACGCTGGGCGAGATCCTCGAATCCGCCGACCGTTACAACCGGTTCGTGATCGGCGCCGTCGACTACGCCCATCTGCCGATCTCGCCCGACGAGGAACTCGCCTGTGTCTCCTTCGGGTTCTATCTGGGCCAGGAGGGCGACGAGCGGTTCGCGGTGCTGCTGCGGGGCCCGGCGGACGAGTACGGGCGCAACAAGGTCGAGATCGAAGTCCTGGCTCAGGAAAAGGAGTTCGCGGACCGGCTGCTCGCCGAGACCGACGCACTGGTCCGCGAACACAACATCTTCCGCGGGCAGGTCCTCTCCTTCGAGGGCTCCGACTTCGGCCACGGCCTGGGTCCGTTCCGCTTCCACCGCCGCCCCGGGCTCACCCGCGAGGAGATCGTGCTGCCGGAAGGGCTGCTGGACCGGGTGGAGCGGCAGGTGGTCGGGGTGGCGCGCCGCCGCGAGCGCCTCCGCGCCGCAGGCCAGCACCTGCGCCGCGGCCTCCTTCTCTACGGCCCGCCCGGCACCGGCAAGACCCACACGATCCGCTATCTCCTCTCCCACCTCCCGGAGTTCACGGTCGTGGTGCTGGCCGGAACCAGCATCGACGCCATCGGCCCCGCGTGCGCGCTGGCGCGCATGCTGCAGCCCGCGCTCGTCGTCCTGGAGGACTGCGACCTCATCGCCGAGGCCCGCGACTACGGCGGCGGCGAACAGCCCCTGCTCTTCCAGGTGCTGAACGAGATGGACGGCCTCGGCGATGACGCCGACGTCGCCTTTCTGCTCACCACCAACCGCGCGGACCTGCTGGAACCCGCCCTCGTCCAACGCCCCGGCCGCGTCGACCTCGCCGTTGAGATCCCCGTTCCCGACGCCGAGGGCCGCGCCCGCCTCCTCGCCCTGTACGGCTCCTCCCTCGACCTCGGCAAGGACCTCACCGACGAGATCGTCACCCGCACGGAGGGCACGACGGCATCCTTCACCAAGGAACTCGTACGACGAGCCGTACTGATCGCGGCCGAGCGGGAGGCGGAGCGGACGGAGCCGGAGGATCTGCGGGCGGCGGTGGACGAGTTGCTCTCGGACCGGGACCGGCTGACGCGCAGGCTGCTGGGGGTTCAGCCGGAGGGGTCGCCCATCCAGGAGGAGGGACCCCGAATCGTCCTGGAGGACGATCAGGATCAGTAGTAGTTCACCCTCGCCCCGCCGCCGCGTCAAGGCGTGCCAGTTCCTCCCTGTCCAGCACCAGGTCCGCCGCCCCCGCCGAGTCCCGGATCGTCTCGGGGCGGCTGGCGCCCGGGATCGGGATCACGGTCGGCGACTGCGCCAACAGCCAGGCCAGGCACACCTGGTGGGGACTCACGCCGTGCTCGTGGGCCACTGTGTGGAACGCCCCGAAACGGTCCTTGGACTCGGCCTTCGACGGGCCGTCCAGGGAGCTGCGCGAGATGCCGCCGAGCGGGCTCCATGGCAGGAAGGCGATGCCGAGTTCGGCGCAGAGGCGCAGCTCCGGTTCGCTGTGCGGCACCGCGGGGGAGTACTGGTTCTGGACCGAGGCGAGGCGGTCGCCGAGGATCGCGTGGGCCTGGTGGATCTGGTCGGTGGTCGTGTTGGAGATGCCGGCCAGACGGATCTTGCCCTCGTCGAGGAGTTCGCGCAGGGCACCGACCGAGTCCTCGAAGGGGACGGCGGGGTCGGGCTTGTGGAGTTGGTAGAGGCCGATCGCCTCGACGCCGAGCCGCTTCAGGGAGGCCTCCGCGGCCGACTTCAGGTGTCGTGGGGACCCCGTCACCGTCCAGCTGCCCTGGGGGTCCCCCCAGGCCCTCAAGGCATTGGGGGAGGGTCTGCCGCGGCCGCCCTTCGTGGTCACCAGCACATCGCCGGTGTCGCCGCCGTAGGTCGCCAGGGCGCGGGCCAGGAGCCGTTCGTTGTGGCCGGGCCCGGCGCCGGGCAGGTGGTACGAGTCCGCCGTGTCGAGGAGGGTCACGCCCGCGTCGAGGGCGGCGTGCACCGTGGCCAGGGCCCGCGCCTCGTCCGGGCGGCCCTCGATGGACAGGGGCATCGCGCCGAGGCCGATCGCGCCGACGCGGAGATCTCCAAGAGGCCTGGTCCGCATGTCAGTTGTCCTTTCCGAGCGTCTCGGCGACCGCGCGCGGCAGCCACTGTCTCGACCGGCCGAACGTGAAACCGAGCCGCACGGCCCGGGAGTTGTCCATCCCGTATGAACGGGCGAACGAGAACGGAGAGACCTCTCCGACCTCGACGCTCCGGAAGACCGTCCTGCCCTCAGGGACGTGCGCGGCCACCGCCTCGCACAACTCCTCGGTGGTGAGCACCCCGTGTGAGGCGGCGTTCACCGGCCCGGTGAAGTCCGCGCCCGCCGCCCAGGCGAGGAAGTCCGCGATCTCCTCGACATGGATGTATGTCGCCGGGTGGTTCACGGCGGGCACGGCGATCGGTTCGCCCTTGCGGATACGGTCGGTGTAGTGGTCGAGGCGGCCGGTGAAGTCATCGGCCCCGCCCAGGACATGAGCGACGCGGACGGCCACGTACGGGAACGCGGGCTCGGCCGCTCGGGTGCGAGCGAAGACAGCCTCGGCCTGCCGCTTGCCCTCGCCGTAGTGCGAGTCGAGGAACTCCGGTTCGTCCCAGGGAAGTTCCAGGTCGACGGCGACTGTACGAGGGTCCACGGCGTCCTCGGGCACGAGGGCCACCGAGTCCTCGTACTCGTACACCTCGACAGTGGACGTCATGACGTATCGCCGCGTGCGCCCCGCGAACACCCTTCGGGCGATCTCCGCCTGCCGGGGCGTATAGCAGACCTGGTCGATGACGACGTCGAAAGTCCGCGAACCCAGCGCCTTCTCCAGGGAATTCTCGTCATTGCGGTCGGCGACCAGATGAATTGCCCCCGCGGGCGGTGCCGACGAACCGCGATTGATGACGGTGACCCGGTCACCGGCGGCCAGCATCCGCGTTATCAGACGCTTTCCGAAATACCGGTTCCCGCCAATGACGCATATCTCGCGCACGAGGCCCTCCCGCTGCTCATTCCGTGTGCTCCTGCCCTGTGGTCATAATTCTCCCGACATAGGGGTGAGGTCTGAAGGGGGAGTCATGGGAGATCCGGCCGCGGCACCGAAGGAACCACGGCAGCTGCGCGCCGCCGCCAACGAAACGTCGGTGGCCTTCGACGCGCTCGACCGGCAGATCCTGGAGCTCCTGCAGAGCGACGGCCGGATCAAGCTCAGCGAGCTGGGCCGCCGTGTCCGGCTGAGCCCGGCGGCCGTCGCCGAACGCGTCCGGCGCCTGGAGTCCGCGGGCGCGATCACCGGCTACGGCGCCCATGTCTCACCGGCCCGCCTCGGCTTCGGCATCCAGGCCTTCATCCGCGTCAACCCGCACGGCGGCTACACCCTGAACCACCCAAGGACCCTGGAGCTCCTGTCCCGCCCCGAGGTTGTCGAGGTCCACCACGTCGTCGGCGAGGACTGCTGGATCCTCAAGGTCGCCGTCGAGGACACGATCCACCTGGAGGACGTCCTGGAGCAGACCGCCGCGCTGGGGCGTACGACGACCTCGATCGTGCTGTCCTCGCCGGTGCGACGGAAGCCGCTGCTGCCGCCTATTGGACGCTGATGCGATGGGGATGGGCGGGGTCGGCGGGGCACACGAAGAGATAGCCGGTGCCCCAGCGGCCGATGGCGACCTCCGTCGGCGTCTTGATGCCATCCGTACCGACGAGGCGGAGATCCTCCAGCGGTGTCCAGCTGGACTCGGCCCCGTCCCACTCGTAGCTCGCGATGGCGAGCAACATCTCCATCGGCTGCCGGCACTCGCCGCAGTCCATCCGAGCCGGATCGGTGACGTGCCACGAGGCGTATCCGCCGACTTTCCACCCGGGGGCGATCGACAGATCGGTCTGGTAGACGAAGTCCTCCGTGTCCCACTCGTCGATGGCGTCCCGCAGGGGCTCCGGGAGCAGATCCGAGTACTCGTGCTCCACCACCTGTTCCGGATACAGGACGCATGGCTCGGGTACATAGACGTCCGACCCGACGACTTCCGGCTCGGGCTGTGGGTCCAACACCTGTGTGACGGCGCTGGAGTCACGCCAGCGCAGCTGCAGCGACATGCCGTAACCCGTCGGGCCGTGCCGGTCGAAGGGGCACCAGAACACCTGGAGGAGGTCGCGGTCGGCGGGCCCCGCGGTCAGGTCGGGTATGTCGCGGCGGTACAGCTGGGTCAGACCGATCATCGGGATCGGGTCGGTGTCCGCCAGCCACGGCGCGTGACGCCCGCGCCGGAGCGAGTCGAGGATCTCGCGCTCCTCGTCGGTCGGCCCGGGCCGCTGACCGGGCCGCGCGGTACGCGCCCACGCCTCCGCCAGGATGCGCCGGCGGCGTCTGATGTCCGCGGGCCGCTCCCCGCTGCTCCGCCGGTGCGGCTCTGTGCACACCGGCCAGGGTTCGTCGGCGGGCCACAGCAGCGGCCCGCCGACCGAGCTGTCAGAGACGGAGGGCTTCCCGGGGCGCGGGTGCAGCCGCGTGGTCGTACGTCGGTGGGCGTCCAGGCCGGGAAAGAGTGCCTCCGCGTCGAGGGGGCGCGGCGGGGTCGTACGCCTCATCGGGCCAGTCACAGGATCGGGTCCTCACTGTTTGCGTTGACGTCGGCGTCAAGGATTACCGTCAACGCATGCGAATCGGCGAGCTGGCGGCGCGGGCCGGGACGACCACGCGGACTCTGCGGTACTACGAGTCGCGGGGGCTGCTGCCCGCGCGGCGGGGCGAGAACGGGTACCGGACGTACGACGAGCACGATCTGCGGCTGCTGCGGCAGATCAGGACGTTGCAGGACTTCGGGTTCGACCTGGAGGAGACGCGGCCCTTCGTCGAGTGCCTGCGGGCCGGGCACCCGGAGGGCGACTCGTGTCCCGCGTCGCTCGCGGTCTACCGTCGCAAGCTCGGCGAACTCGACGCGCTGATCGACGAGTTGCGGTCGGTGCGCACGAAGGTCGGTGAGCAGTTGGCGCGGGCGGAGCGCGCGCGGGACGAGCTGGCGGCCGACGCGGAGGTTCCGGGCGGCCCGGAACCCGTATGCGAACTGGGAGGGCGGACGCGATGATCAAGGCGGCAGGCGTGGCCGAGGTGACGGACGCGGACTTCGAGACGGAGGTGATCGGGGCGGATCTGCCCGTGCTGGTGGAGTTCACGGCCGACTGGTGCCCGCCGTGCCGGCAGATGGGGCCGGTGCTGAGCGACCTCGCCTTCGAGGAGGGCGACCGGCTCAAAGTCGTCCAGCTGGATGTGGACACCAATCCGCAGACGACACTCGCGTACGGAGTGCTGTCGATGCCGACCTTCATGGTGTTCCAGGGCGGCGAGCCCGTGAAGTCGATGGTGGGCGCCCGGCCCAAGCGACGGCTGCTGGAGGAGCTGTCCGACGTGCTCTGATCTTCCCGGGACCTTACCGGCCATACAAAAAATCCCCTGAGCGATTGCGCTCGGGGGATTTCTTTGCGTATATTCAATGGTTCGCGACTTCAAGGGGATTGGGTCGCAAAGAAGTTCACTGACCACAGTATATCCGGGCGGGAGTGGAATTGTCAAACAGGGGCTCACACACAGAATTTCCCGACGATGAATTGCGGCATGAGCAAGAATTCATCGACGGGTTGTACGCGCGCGTGGACGCCCTGCGCGGTGTCACGGAGGCATCCGTCGGAGACGCGCTCGCACAGGGCAGCACGCCCATGCAGGCCAGGCTCGAACGGGACGTCCTGGTCGCCGAGCGCTCGGGCCTGCTCGCCGCGCTGAACGCCGTGGACGGTTCGCTCTGCTTCGGCCGCATCGACCTCACCAGCGGTGTCAGCCACCACATCGGCCGGATCGGCATCCGCGCCGACGACACCGAGCACACCCCGATCCTCATCGACTGGCGGGCCCCGGTCGCCCGCCCCTTCTATCTGGCGACCGGCCACACGCCCATGGGCCTGCGGCGCCGCCGGCACATCACCACCGACGGCCGGCACGTCACCGACCTGCACGACGAGATCCTCGACCTGGGGGACCACGAGCGGACCGGGCACGAGGACCCGACCGGCGACGCGGTGCTCCTGGCCGCGCTCAACTCCGCGCGCACCGGACGCATGAGCGACATCGTGCAGACCATCCAGGCCGAGCAGGACCAGATCATCCGCGCGCCGTACCGGGGCGTGCTGGTGGTGGAAGGCGGTCCCGGCACGGGCAAAACGGCCGTGGCGCTGCACCGCGCCGCGTACCTGCTCTACGAGTACCGGGAACTGCTCGCCAAGCGCGCCGTCCTCATCGTCGGCCCCAACCCGGCCTTCCTCGGCTACATCGGTGAGGTGCTGCCCTCGCTCGGTGAGACCGGCGTCCTGCTCGCGACGGTCGGCGAGCTGTTCCCCGGCGTGAAGGCGACGGCGATCGACACCCCCGAGGCGGCCGCCGTGAAGGGCCGCGCCGACATGGCCGAGGTGCTGGCCGCGGTGGTCCGTGACCGCCAGGCCCTTCCCGACCCGGTGATCGCGATCGAGCACGACCGGGACATCCTGATGCTCGACGCCGGGCTCGTCCAGGTCGCCCGCGAACGCACCCGCGAGACCAAACTGCCCCACAACGTCGCGCGCGAGCACTTCGAGGGCCACATCCTCAACACCCTCACCGACATGCTGGCCGAACGCATCGGCACGGATCCGTTCGACGGCTCGAACCTCCTCGATGCCGGCGACATCACGCAGATGCGGGACGAGCTGGCCGAGAACCCCGAGGTGTGGGGCGCGATCGACCAGCTGTGGCCGCGGCTGACCCCGCAGCGGGTGGTCGCGGACTTCCTTGCCGAGCCGGAGGGGTACGTCTCGCAGGAGGAGGCGGTGGCGATTCGGCGGCCGCTCACGCGCGAGTGGAGCACCGCGGACGTCCCCCTTCTCGACGAGGCCGCCGAGCTGCTGGGTGAGGACGACCGGGTGGCCCGGGCGCTGGCGGACCAGGAGCGTCGTACCCAAGTCGCGTACGCGCAGGGCGTCCTGGATGTCTCCTACGCCTCTCGTACCTACGAGTTCGAGGACAAGGACGAGGAGGACTCCGAGGTCCTGTCCGCGCACAACATCATCGATGCCGAGCGGATGGCCGAGCGGCACGAGGAGGACGACCACCGCAGCGCCGCCGAGCGGGCTGCGGCCGACCGGACCTGGGCCTTCGGCCACATCATCGTCGACGAGGCGCAGGAACTGTCGCCGATGGCGTGGCGCCTGCTGATGCGGCGGAGTCCTACGCGGTCCATGACGCTCGTCGGCGATCCCGCGCAGACCGCCGAGGCGGCGGGAATCGGCTCCTGGTCCGAGATCCTCGCGCCGTACGTCGAGGACCGGTGGGAGCACACGCGTCTCGCGGTCAACTACCGGACTCCGTCCGAGATCATGGATGTCGCGGCGGGGGTGGTGCGGGCGGAGCGTCCTGGGTTCGAGCCGCCTCGGTCCGTACGGTCCACGGGGGTACGGCCGTGGGTGCGTGCCGCTGGGGACGATCTTCCCGGCGCCGTCGCCAAGGCGGTGGCCGAGTTGACGCCGGTGGAGGGGCGGGTCGCTGTCATCGCCCCACGTTCCCTGCATGCCTCGCTCGCCGGGCGGCTGGACGGGGTGACGGCGGGCGCCGAGCCGGATCTGACCCGCGCCGTCGTCCTTCTCGACCCTCGGCAGGCCAAGGGGTTGGAGTTCGACTCCGTCCTGGTGGTCGAGCCCGCGCTGTACGGGACGAGCGATCTGTATGTCGCGCTGACTCGGGCCACACAGGCGCTGGGGGTGCTCCATACAGGGGAGTTGCCGGAGTCGTTGCGTGGGGTCGGGCTGGGGTAAGGGCGGGTTCTCGCCCCCTCCGCCCCTGCCCGCCCCGTCCCCGGGCTCCGCCCCGGACCCCGTTCGCGCAGTTCCCCGCGCCCCTGAAAAGGGGCGCGGGGAACTGCGCAATCTTTTGGCGGGGGTCTGGGGGCGGCAGCCCCCAGGCACGGGACGGGCAGGGGCGGAGGGGGCGAAAAACGCCTAGGCGGGTCGCAGCCAGATGGTGGCCAGGGGTGGCAGGGTCAGCTGGATGCCGGCGGGGCGGCCGTGGGCGCCGGTGGGTTCGGGTTTGAGGGGTTCGGGGTTGAGGACGTCGCTGCCGCCGTAGCGGGCGGCGTCGGTGTTGAGGATCTCGTGCCAGGCGGGGATGTCCTGGGGGACGCCGAGGCGGTAGCCGTGGCGGACGACGGGGGAGAAGTGGGAGACGGCGAGCAGGGGGGTGCCGTCGGCGGCGTGGCGCAGGAAGGCGAAGACGTTGTCGTCGGCGGCGTCGCCGGTGATCCAGGCGAAGCCGGCGGGTTCGGTGTCGCGTTGCCACAGGGCGGGGGTGTGGCGGTAGATGCCGTTGAGGTCGCGGACCAGGTCGCGCATGCCGCGGTGGTCGGGTTCGGCGCTGTAGGCGGGGTCGAGCAGCCACCAGTCGGGCCCGTGTGCCTCGGACCATTCGGCGCCCTGGGCGAACTCCTGTCCCATGAAGAGGAGTTGTTTGCCGGGGTGGGCCCACATGAAGCCGAGGTAGGCGCGTGTGTTGGCGCGTTGTTGCCACCAGTCGCCCGGCATTTTCGACACGAGTGACCGTTTGCCGTGCACCACTTCGTCGTGGGAGATGGGCAGGACGTAGTTCTCGCTGTAGGCGTACACCATCGAGAAGGTCATCTCGTTGTGGTGGTACTTGCGGTGGATGGGCTCATGGGCCACGTAGTCCAGCGAGTCGTGCATCCAGCCCATGTTCCACTTCAGCCCGAAGCCGAGCCCCCCGAAGCCACCGGGGCCGATGTGGTGGGTGGCCCGGGTGACGCCGTCCCACGCGGTGGACTCCTCGGCGATCGTGACCACTCCGGGGTTCCGGCGGTAGACGGTGGCGTTCATCTCCTGGAGGAAGG